>DASXRM010000173.1:0-11746 GCA_036506575.1 Gemmatimonadales bacterium
GAAGGACGGGAAGGAGGCCAGCATATGATTCCGACCAGTTTCGACTACGTCCGAGCAGACTCCTTAAAGGATGCCCTCAAAGTGTTGTCTGCCGGTGACGGAACCAAAGCGATAGCCGGTGGGCATAGCCTGCTTCCTATCATGAAGTTTCGGCTGGCCCAGCCGCCGAGGCTGGTGGACATCAGCCGTCTGGATGAGCTGAAGGGGATCGAGGAGAAGGGCCGCGGTGCGCGGATCGGCGCCGGCACCACCTACCGCGAGCTGCTCGAGTCAGAGCTGCTGCGCACGCGCTTTCCCATTATCACCGAAGCCACCGAGACCATCGGCGATCTCCAGGTGCGGAACCGGGGCACCGTCGGTGGGAGCCTGGCCCATGCGGATCCGGTATCCGACATGCCGGCGATCATGCTGGCTCTGGATGCGACGTTCAATCTCCGCTCGAAGCGGGGCCGCCGTTCGGTTCGGGCGCGCGAGTTCTTCCAGGGGGCCTTCACTACTGCGTTGGCGGAGGACGAGCTGCTGACCGAGATCATCCTGCCACCCTTACCGACTGGGGCGGGCTCCAGCTATCTCAGCCACGATCATCCGGCCTCAGGGTACGCCATCGTGGGGGCCGCGGCGATTGTGGCCCGCAAGCGAAAGACCATAAGCCATGCGGTGGTCGCCCTCACTGGAGTGGGCGAGATGGCATTTCTGGTCAAGAGCGCCGAGGGTTTGGTGGGAAGCCAGGGAGAGCCCGAGGCAATCTCGCGGGCAGCCGATGAATCGACCGCGGGCATCGAGGTCAATGGGGACGTTCACGCACCGTCGGAGTACCGCCGCCATCTCGCGCAGGTGATTACCCGGCGGGCGTTAGAGACCGCTCTCCAGCGGGTTGGGTAGGCGGTGAGCCCGCCCAGCCCTGAACCGCTGCCTGATCAGGTGAATCAGATGCGGAGGGCGGGTGCGGGCCCACCCCATGCTCTGGTGCTCGCGGCTGGGCAAGGCCGGAGATTCGGGGGAGGAAAGCTTCTCGCCCTGTACCGTGGCCGGCCGCTCCTCTCCTACGCCTTGGAGGTCGTCGCCGCCGGGTGCAAAGCGGGCGTGCTTGGAGAGGGGCACGTCGTAGTCGCAGCCGAAGACCTTGGCGCCCGAAGACTCATCGAGAATGCGGCTCTGCATCCCATCATCAACGATGCCCCACATCTGGGGCTATCCCATTCGGTGCGGCTGGGTTTGACCACCCTCGAGAGCCGCGACACCGAGCCCCTGGGATCCGCACTCATCTTTCTCGGCGATCAGCCCCTGGTCCGACTCGCTGTGGTGGAGGCAGTGATCGCCGCGTGGCAGGGTGGCAGCGCGGCTGTGGTACGGCCCCGCTATCAGGGCTCTCCCCACGTGCCCGGTCATCCCACTCTGCTGGACCGTTCGGTCTGGCCGTTAGCCAGGCAGCTCGAGGGTGACGGCGGCTTTGCCAGCCTGCTCGCCTCCTCCGACATTGACGCTCTGACCCTCGATGTCCCGGGGGACAATCCTGATGTTGACACCCGCGGTGACCTCCGCGCCCTCGAGGAGTCTTCCTCATGAAGCTCGAGTTCTCCGGCTCGCCAACCATTAATGCACCGCGGGAGCGAGTCTGGCAGCGCCTGATGGATCCCCAGTTCGTGGCGCAATCTGCGCCCGGGGTCGAATCGGTCAACGCGGTCGATCCGACGCACTTCAAGGTGATCTCGGGCTTCGGCGTCGGCTCGATAAAGGTGCGGTTCACCATGGACGTCGAGCTGTTCGACATCGTGGCCGGCCAGCGTGCCAAGATGCGAGTCCGGGGCAAGGCGCCGGGTTCCGCCATCGACGTGGTCTCCAGCATGCAGATCGGGGACATGGGCCCCACCACGTCGCGACTCACTTGGTCGGCCACCAGCGAGGTGAGTGGCACCGTAGCGAGCGTGGGAGCCCGCCTGATGGAGGGCACCGCCCGCAAGCTGACCGAGCAGTTCTGGACCGACTTCGCGCAGCGGGTGAGCCAAGAGAGTAGCTAGCGTGCTCGCCCAACGGCTATCTCAACCGGAGCTCGCCGGGTGCGATCCATCCCGGCTGGTCGGCGCCGTCCTGCTCGCGCCGGTTCGCCTGACCACCGGAACGCTTCGAAAGGGAACCCGGCTCGATGCCGAGGCCGGCGGGTCGCTGATCGCGGCGGCGCGCTCAGGCGACCTGGACCGGCCACTCCGCCTCGCGTGGCCCGGCCCTGACGACCTGCACGAGGACGAGGCGGCCCGGAGGCTCGCGGTGGCCGCCGCCGGCACTGGCGTGAAGCAGAGCGCTCCCCGGCAGAGCCGCCTGGACCTCGTGGCCAGGTGGGATGGCGTGCTGCACGTCCGCACCGACGCTCTCCTTCGCCTCAATGCAATCGATTCGCTCGAAGTGTTCACTCTCTTCCATGGACAGGTCGTGCAAGCGGGTCAGGTGGTCGCCTCGGTAAAGGTGGCGCCCCACCTGATCTCGTCGGCGGCGGTCGGGGAGGGCATCCAAATCGCCTGCGAGAACGGACTGCCTTTGGTCGACGTGCGGCACTATAAGCCGTTCGATGTCGCAGCCATAGTTCTGGAGAGCGTCTCCAGTGTCGATCTCGCCCGATTCGAATCCGCTGCGCGCATGAAGGTGGAAGCGCTCGGCTCCCGCTTTCTCGGCGCCAGGTTTATTGCGAAGCCTGACGGCGAGGACTCTGAAGACCAGATCCGAGCCGCACTCCAGGAGTTGGTTCTCGAGCGCAGGTTGCCGGTGATCCTGGTGGGAGGGGTCTCCGCCGGTGACCCGCTCTCTCCCTTCTACCCCGCATTGGAGAGCCTAGGGGGCCGGGTCCTGCGCCATGGCATTCCCGCTCACCCCGGATCGATGATCTGGCTCGCGGAGCTGGCCCAAAGCCGATTGCTGGGTGTTCCGCAATGCGGCATGTTCACTCTGGCCACTGCGGCCGATCTGGTCTTGCCGCGGCTCCTGACCGGCGAGCGGTTAACCTCCAAAGAACTAGCGGAGCTGGCTCATGGAGGTGTGTTGACCCCAGAGATGCGGTTCCGGTTTCCGCCGTACGCGCGTGATCTCGAAGCACCGGAAGGGTAGGAGAAGCGTGAACGGTAAACAGAAGCCTGAACGGTAAACAGTGAACGGTGAACGGGCGGGTACCCGCGAAGCGGTGCGAGGGTGCAGCCCCGTTTACTGTTGACCGTTTACCGTTCACGTTCTTGGATATGAGCGTATCATCCATCGACCAGGTCCAATCCTCATTCGGCGACCGCGGCTATGTCGCCGATCGCGAGTTGTCGACTGCTGTCTTTCTTTCGCTCGCGTTGGGGCGACCGCTGCTGCTCGAAGGTGAGGCCGGGGTAGGGAAAACGGAGGTGGCCCGTACTCTGGCGCAGGTTCTCGACGCCGAGCTGATCCGCCTCCAGTGCTACGAGGGGCTCGACCTCAACACCGCGGTGTACGAGTGGGACTATCCGCGCCAGATGCTCGAGATCCGGCTCCTCGAGGCCCGGGGAGAGGCCCGGACCGCGGCGACCCGCGACATCTTCAGCGAAGAGTTCCTGATCCGCCGTCCATTGCTACGAGCATTGGAGAACCATGGCCGGGAGCCACCGGTCTTGCTCATCGATGAGGTGGATCGGGCAGACGAGGAGTTCGAGGCTTTCCTGCTCGAGCTGCTCAGCGACTTTGCGGTGAGTATCCCGGAGATCGGCACCGTACGTGCCACCCGGCCCCCACGCGTCATCCTGACCAGCAACCGAACGCGGGAGGTGCATGACGCGCTCAAGCGGCGGTGTCTCTACCACTGGATCGATTACCCCAGTGCCGAGCGAGAGCTGGCGATTCTGCATGCCCGGCTGCCGGGGGTTCCGGAAGCGCTCGCCCAGGAGATCGTCGCCTTTGTGCAGCGGCTCCGATCGGCCGACCTGACCAAGTCTCCGGGAATTGCGGAGACGCTGGACTGGGCGGCTGCTCTGACGGCACTCGGGTCCAGAAAGCTGGAGCCGGCGCAAGTGGAGCAAACGCTGGGTGTGCTGCTCAAGTATCAGGAGGACGTGGCGGCGATGCGGGCGGGAGGCGCGAGAACGATCCTGGAGGAGACTAGAGCTGAAATAGCTTGAGCCACGGATGGACACGGATGAGAACGGATTGTTCATACTCAGCCTGAGTTCCACTCAAAACAGCGGATTCTGGTGGTGTGATGTTGCGGAGCAATCCGTCTCTATCCGTGTTCATCCGTGGCTTGCTTTTGCTCTTAGCTATCCAGGACCAGCAGCTCGAGGAGACGAGCCCCTCGGGAACTGTGGTCGAGGCGACCGACGTGAATTCCGGCCAGCGAAGCGGTGCAGGCATCAGCCGGAAGTTGGTCCCGGCGGTGCGTCGTCGTTAGACCGATGACTCCCATTCCGGCCGCACGAGCGGCCTCGATGCCCGCCGGTGCATCTTCTATGACGACGCACTCCGAGGGGGCTACGCCGAGTGACGCCGCGGCGAGCAGGTATACATCGGGGCTGGGTTTCCCGTGGATCACATCCTCCGCGCAAACTAGAACGCTGGGAACCGGCAGACCGGCCAGGCGGAGGCGCTCAATTGCCGTGACTCGGGGTCCTGAGGTTGCGACGGCCCAGCTTTCCGGTGGCAGCAGCTGCAGCAGACGGACTGTGCCTGGTAGCGGAGCGATGAGCTCACAATAGTCGGATTCGTCCGGTTTGAACGCCGCCACTTCGGCCTCGGCATCGAGGTGGGGAGCGGCCAGCCGTATGGTCTCCAGCGCGCGGCGGCCGTGACACACCTCCAGGAATGGCTCGGCCCGAAGTCCTTTGGAAACGGCCCAGCGGCGCCATTGCCCCTCGATGTAGGCCGTGGAGTCGACCAGTACCCCGTCCAGGTCGAAGAGGACCGCGCGACAGTCGAAGCGCTTCATGGCGGGGAAGGACTGTCTGCAATTTTCGATCCGGTGGGAGCACATGTTCTCAGAGTCGTTTCCGTCAGCGCCACTTCCGCCTGAGCTCGAGCAACCGCCGGACAGCACCGCGGACGGAGGCGTTATCATGGCCAATGTCATGGAGTTCGGGCGGCTCTTGCGGCGGGTGGGTCTGGAGGTGGATCCGAGCCAGACGGCGACCTTTCTCCGAGCTCTGACGCTTCTCCATTTGGATGATCGAAGGGACGTGCGGGTCGCAGGCCGGACGATCTTCGTGCGCCGGCGCGAGGATCAACCCGCCTTCGATGCCGCATTCGATCTGTTCTGGCGGCGTCCGGGTGGGCGCAGCCGGCTGGAAGGCAAGCTTCCCCGGATCCGGCAGAGCGAGGAGCGTGGGGGATTGACCGGCGCGCCCGACCCATGCGATTCGGCGAGCGTCGAGGAGCCGGTCGCCACGGCACGGGCCGGGGCGGCGAGCTCCCGAGAGCTGCTCCGGAGAGTCGATTTCGCCGCGCTCACGCCGGAGGAATCCCGCGACGCCGAGGCCATGCTCGATGCGCTCCGCCCCCGGCTGGCGATGCGGCGCGGCCGCCGCAATCGGCTCGAGCGCAGCGGCCACCGTCCCGCCACCCGGTTCATGCTTCGAGGCGCGCTCCCCAGTGGCGGAGAAACCCTCGAGTGGAGATGGCTGGACCGGGCGCCCCGTCCCCGCCCTATCGTGCTGGTCTGCGATATCAGCGGGTCCATGGAGCGCTATAGCCGTTTCATGCTCCGCTTCGCCCATGCCCTCCGGCGGAGCGGGGCGCCGGTCGAGGTCTTCGTCTTCGCCACCCGGCTCACCCGGATCACCCGGCAGCTTGGTCTCAGGACAGCCGACGCCGCACTGCGCCGGGTGGCGGACAGGGTGGTCGACTGGAATGGAGGCACCAGAATCGGCGAGAGCCTTCGCGAGCTGAACCAACGTTGGGTCCGGCGCACCGTCCGCAGCGGCGCGGTGGTGCTTCTCGTGTCCGATGGTTGGGAGCGAGGCGATCCGGCGCTGCTCGCCCGCGAGATGGCGACGTTGCGGCGGTCTTGCCACCGGCTGCTGTGGCTCGACCCTCTGGCCGGTCGTCCCGGGTTCGAGCCCGCCACTCTCGGGCTCAAGGCTGCACTCCCACACGTCGATGATCTCGTGCCCTGCGCAACCGTGGCCTCACTGGCGGAAATGGCGGAACGGCTGGCAGTGCTATAAGCTCACCGCATGCGTGATCTCCTCGCCGATTACGAGCGCTTCGTCCGTGCCGGCAAACCCTTCGGACGGGCGGTGGTGACCAGTGTCTGGGGCTCGGCACCGCGCCCGGAGGGTTCGTCCATGCTCGCGACCGGTGACGGAACCATCGCCGGCTCTGTCTCCGGCGGCTGTGTCGAGAGCGCGACCGCACTGGAGATCGGCGAGGCGATCGCTCGAGGCAGGCCCAAACTAGTAACCTTCGGCGTCACCGATGAGACGGCCTGGGAGGTCGGCCTTGCCTGCGGGGGCACGGTCAAGGTGTTCGTGGAGCCGGCGGTCCGGCCCGAGCTGGTGGATGCGGCCCGTGGTCGGGGCGGCCAAGTGGTCGCAACGATCATCGCAGGAGCCGGCCTCGGCGCCTCGATCGGGATCTCCGAGGACGGGCGAATCAGGGGATCGCTTCCGGTCCCCGTCGATCCAGATGCGATGCGAGAGGCCGCCTTGACCGCGCTGCGGAAGGAGAGCAGCACCAGCCGTGAATTCGAGTCGGCCAGCGGAACGGTTACGGTATTCTTCGAGGTGTTTCCCCGCCAGCCAAGACTGGTGGTCTTTGGCGGCGTGCAGATCGCTGTGGCCTTGGTGCCGTTGGCCAAGGCCCTCGGTTATCGAACGATCGTTGCCGATGGCCGCGAGGCCTTCCTCGGGCGGGAGCGCTTCCCGGATGCCGATGAGCTCATTCTCGCCTGGCCGGAGGAGGCGTTCGAACGCATCGGACTCGACTCGGCCTGTTACGTGTGCGTCCTGTCGCACGACCCCAAGTTCGACGAGCCCGCGCTGCGGACGGCGCTCCGCTCGCCGGCGGCTTACGTGGGTGCGATCGGGTCGCGGAGGACTCAGGAGGCCCGGCGCGAGCGGCTGAAGGAAGCCGGACTGACCAGCGAGCAGATCCAGCGCCTTCATGGACCGATCGGGCTCGACCTCGGTGGCCGCCAACCGGCTGAAACGGCGCTGGCGATCCTAGCGGAGATGACGGCGGTGAGGTACGGGGGGAGGGCGGAGAGGGCGGAGAAGACGGAGAGGGCGGAGAAGACGGAGAGGGGAAGCAGATCGCGTTGACGGAACTGGGAGATCGTCTTCAGAAGGCCCTGGGCCAGGCCTACACCATCGAGCGCGAGCTCGGCGGCGGCGGCATGAGCCGAGTCTTCGTGGCGGTCGAGGCGGCGCTCGGCCGACGGGTCGTCATCAAGGTGCTCCCCCCGGAGCTCGCTGCCGGGCTCAGTGTCGATCGGTTCCGGCGAGAAATTCAACTTGCCGCCTCCTTGCAGCACCCGCATATCGTGCCGCTGCTCGCGGCCGGTGCGGCGGAAGGGCTCCTCTACTACACCATGCCGCTGGTCGAAGGCGAGTCGCTCCGCACCAGGATCGCTCGCGCCGGCGAGCTCCCGATCGGCGAGACCATCCGTATCCTTCGGGATGTGGTGGACGCGCTCGCCTGTGCCCACGAGCGTGGCATCATCCACCGCGACGTGAAGCCGGACAACGTCCTGGTGTCTCGACAACATGGGCTGGTCACCGACTTTGGGGTGGCCAAGGCGCTGAGTGAGGCAACCGGAGCTGCCTCCTTCACCTCCACCGGTCTGGCTCTGGGCACGCCGGCCTACATGGCTCCGGAACAGGCCATGGCCGATCCCCACCTGGATCATCGGGTCGACATCTATGCGGTAGGCGCACTCGCCTACGAGATGCTCAGCGGGCTGCCTCCGTTCACCGGTACCTCACCCCAGGCAGTGTTGGCCGCCCAGGTGACTCAAGCGCCGGAGCCGGTCAACAAGTCACGCGCAACGATTCCGCCGGCCCTGGCCGCACTAGTAATGCGTTGTCTCGCCAAGCTTCCTGCCGATCGTTGGCAGACCGCGGGTGAGCTGCTGCACCAGCTCGAGGCGATGGCGACACCCAGCGGAGGAACCTCGCCTACCACCGCCATCCCAGCGAAAACCCTCGGCTCAATCAAGCAGTCGGTGGGCCAGCACCCGTGGCGAGTCTTGGGACTGTTCGTGGCCAGCTCCGCAGTGGTGCTGGTGGCTGCCCGGTGGCTCATGATCCGTCTCGGTCTCCCCGATTGGGTCTTCCCCACGGCGGTCGTGCTGCTTGCGATCGGCCTTCCCATCGTCCTCACGACTGCGGTCGTTCATCGCCAGGGCGTTTCTCACCGCTGGTTCAACTGGCCCAAGGCGCTGTCGGGCGGGGTCGCGGCCTTTGCTGGGCTCGGACTCCTCACGGCGGGCTACATGCTGATGCGGGCGCTGGGAATCGGGCCCATCGGGTCGCTGGTAGCCTCGGGGGTGCTGAAGGACCGCGAACGGATCATTATCGCGGACTTCGAGAACCACACCGGTGACCGCTTGCTGGGTGGCGCGCTCACCCAGGCGTTTCGGGTGGACTTCGCCCAGTCCCCAGTGGTGGCATCGGTTCAGCCCGAATTCGTTCGAAAGGTATTGAGCCGAATCGGCAAGCCGGACACCGTGCCACTCGAATTCCCTCTGGCACGCGAGGTCGCGATCCGCGAGGGGATCAAGGCGGTGGTGGCAGGCGACGTGAGGTCCGCCGGGCGTCAATTCGTGCTTTCGGCCCGGCTGGTGGCAGCGGAAGATGGCGGCACTCTGGCCGCCTACCGGGAAACCGCGAAGGACTCGGGTGAGGTGATCCGGGCCGTGGATCGCCTGTCGAAGCGGCTGCGCGAGCGAATCGGGGAGTCGCTTCGAACCATCCGCAGGAGCCCGCCGCTGGAGCAAGTGACTACCACGTCGCTGGAGGCTCTGCGAAAGTATTCCCAGGGCGTACGGGTCGCCGACGAAGGCGATCTCGCCAGGGGGGTCGCACTCTTGGAGGAAGCCATCGCCATCGACTCCGGCTTCGCCATGGCGCACCGCAAGGTAGGCATCCTTTTGGGGAACTTCCGCGAGCGCCGCAACCGAGAGATCGAGGCGCTAACCAAAGCGTTCGAGTACCGGGACCGACTTACCGATCGCGAGCGCTACCTGGCAATGGGCAGCTACTACGCGTCCGTGACAGGGGAGCGTGACAAAGCCGCGGAAGCCTATCGGACGCTGCTCGACCTCTACCCTGACGAGCACATAGCCTTGAACAACCTCGCTGAGGAGTACCAATGGAACCGCGATTATCCAGCCGCTGAGAGGCTCTATCGCCGGGCCATTGCAGGCGATTCGACTAGCCTTACCTACTACACCAATCTCAGCGAGCCTCTTTTCTCCCAAGGCCTGGTCGACTCCGCCGCGGCGACTCTCAAGTTGGTGGAGCAGAAGTTCCCCGGGCATCCGCAAGGCGTTTGGTACCGAGCGTGGCTATTCTCGAGCCTGGGGATCTACGACTCGGCTACCGCCCGTCTCCGTCTGCTATCGGAGGGACGCGAACCCGACCCGGGATGGCGAAGCGGGGCCAGTTCGCAGCTCGCGAATATTGCGGCTGTACGCGGCCGGTTCTCGGAGGGAGCGCGCCGGCTCCGGGAAGGCATGGCCATTGATGAGGCTCGTGGATCGTTGCCCAACTATCTCAGCAAGGCAGCGGGCCTCGGCTGGTTCACCGCGTGGCTCGGGGGTGCGCCCGGTGAAGCGGTTCGGGAGGTCGAAGCCGCTCTGCGTCGCCATCCGCTCCAGGCGATTGCCCCGGCCGACCGGCCCTATCTCGACCTGGCACACTTCTATGTCGCTGCCGAAAAGCCGGCGCAGGCGAGAGCCTTCCTGGAGGAGTACGAGCGAGTCATTCCAGTAGTGTTGCGCCGTAATGAGGAGCCGTACCTGCACGTGGTCCGGGGGCTCGTCGCGCTCGCGGACCGCCGACCGGAAGAGGCGATCACTGAATTCCGCGCCGGAGATGTGGGCGCCTGCCGGCTGTGCGCCTTGCCTGGACTGGGGCAGGCTTACGATCTGGCGGCAGAGCCGGACTCCGCGCTAGCGGTTTACCAGCGCTATGTGAGTACGCCCTGGCTCTTCCGGATATTTCTCGATGCCGAATGGCTGCCCCGCATCTACTACCGCCTGGGCGAGCTGTACGAGGCGCGGGGCGAGCGCGACAAGGCTGCCGAATATTACGGGCGCTTCATCGAGCTCTGGAGAGGTGCCGACCCTGCGTTACAGCCCCGCGTGGCCGAGGCGCGACGTCGCCTCGCGAGCCTTACCGCAGAGCCGCAGAGATAACGCACGTCTCCGTGGTGAACTTTGCGGAATGAAGCTTCTCAGTCGCTAAGCCTACTCATCACAGACGGGCAGACCTGACCGATCCCCTTGGCGCCCCTGAGCATCGGTGACCGGTCGCTGGGTAATAGAACCGAACCAGATCACGCAGCTCTTGCCGGGAAACCTGGCATGCGTCGCCTTAGCGGCCCAGGACTGGGCGTCTGCGGCCAGAATCTTCACCCGTACATCGCGATGCCAGAGGTACTGCAGAGCGAGCGTTTCGGTCCGGCGAGCGTAAATCCCCTGAGTAGCAAAATAAATTTCCTGCGAGTGTACCAGATTCCGAAGGTCGACCTTCATCGCGACGGTCGGATTCAACACATCCAGGGCACTCGCCGTATCGTCCCGAGCCTCAGGCATCGGCGACGCGGGCCTCGAGGCGACGGGCTCCGGAGGCGGAGAGGGCTGGTCGCAGACCGTCACCCCCTCCCGGCCCCGTCGCAGGTACTTGAGGGTGGTGGGTGCCGCCTGCGCTTTCCCCACAAACACCACGCAATCTCTACCCGGTAACGCCGAATGCGTCCCGCTCGCCGCCCAGCCGTCTCGGGAGAGCCAGAGGAAACGAACGGTGACGTCTTTGTCCGGGGTGAGCCCGATGAGTGAGAGCTCTTCGGTATAGGTGCCGTTCTCAGCGAAGAAGGTCTCCTCCGCCAACACCAATCGTCGTAGACTGCGCCGGATATCGGAAAAGCTCTTCTCCACGACGTCCGCCTTGAGCCGCCCACTATCGCTGCGCACCCGACGACCGGTAGGCCTTGGCGCAGCATCGGGGGTCGTATCGCTGACCGCCTCTGCCGGCCTCCGCTTCAGGATCAGATCGCTGCAGGCACCCGACACCAAGGCTACCGTCATGAGCAAACTGCGCCCCAGTGACGCTGCCAACATCCTGAGCTCCTGGAAATTCGCTGGCCGCAACTCGGCCCTAGTCAACCCTGGCCCGCGGTACGCCGTCCCGAACTAGCCCCCGCACCGGGAGATCGAAATCCTCCTGCTGAAGCTCCCGGGTGAGCGGGCCACCACCTTCGGCAGCCGGTGGCGCTTCACTCCATCCGGCAGCTTCGAGCACGTTGGCGGTGAGCCGGTTCACCGCATCAGCCTCTCCGACCTCGCGCGCGTTTGTCGCGGCCAGGTCCAACCACGACAACGCCTCGGCAAAGGCGTAACGCTCGATGGCACCGTGACCCGCCATCAACGCGAAACGGTACGCCAGCGCCGCTTCTCCGCCCCGGTCGGCATGACGGGCGATCTCCCGCGCCACCTCTCGGAGGTCCTGCGGCGCCGCCCGCTCCAGCGCAAGGGCCAGCGTGCGGTGCACCTCGCGGCGTCGCGAAACGGTCAGGCCGTCGCGCACGACAT
>DASXRM010000174.1:0-7809 GCA_036506575.1 Gemmatimonadales bacterium
GGCGGACCCGACCGTCCAGTATGCCATCAGCCTCAAGCGGGGGAAGCGGAAGTCGCGGCTGTTCGAGAGAGATTACCAATTCAAATCGCCATACAACACCTATCTCAACCCCGGTTTACCGCCGGGGCCGGTGAACTCGCCCAGTCGTCGGAGCATCGAAGCATCGCTGTATCCGGCGCACGTTCGTTATCTCTATTTCGTCGCCGGCCCGGATGGGCGTCACGTGTTCTCCCGGACCTACAACGAGCATCTGCGGGCGGTGCGGAAGATTAGAAACACGGGGCAGGAGGGCAGCCGGGCAGCGAGGCAGTAAAGCTGCCCTACTGCCCCGGGTTCACATACGCTCGCGCCGCGGCCTCGACGTCCTCCAGGCCCAGAATCCCCGACACCACCGCCACCCCTCGCCCGCCCATGCTCAACACCGTGGGCACATCATCCGGCCGAACTCCCCCGATAGCCACACAGGGCCGTCCTCCGGCAAGTCGGATGAGGCGCCGGAACCCGTCAGCGCCTAGCCCGGACCCAGCATCTCCTTTGGTCGAGGTCATCCGCCACGGTCCGATGCCCCAGTAATCGGCGCCACCTGCCGCGCTCGCTTCGGCCTCACTTCCGACAGACGCACCGGTGATGAATCCGGGCGGCAGGATACGTCGTGCGAGATCGATGGGGAGGTCGTCGGGACCCAGGTGGACTCCCGCCGCGCCGGCGCCCAACGCCACGTCGGGACGGTCGTCGACCAGGACCGGGACCTTCAGGGCGGCGACCAGCGCCCGCACCAGCTCGGCCAGCTCCCGGGGGGATCGCTGTTTGAGTCGAAGCTGCAGCGAAGTGATGCCCCCCCGCTCGGCCGCGAGGGCGAGCTGCACCAAGTCTCGCCCCCGTATGAATTGATCGTCAGTCACCAGCATGAGGCGGACGAGTGCCGCTACATTATCTGCCATGACCCCCCCAGTCCGCCTCCACGGGATCCGGGGAGCCACGACTGTGGCCCGCAACGATCCGGAGGAGATCCTCGCCGCTACCGACGAGCTGCTGCGCGCCGTGATTCACGCCAACGAGCTCCAGCCCGATGACATAGTCAGCGCGCTGTTCACGGTGACCCGAGATCTCGACGCCGCATTCCCCGCGCGTGCGGCCGAGGAGTTCGGCTGGAACATCGTGGCCCTTCTCCATGCCACCGAAATCCCGGTGCCGGGATCGCTTCCCAAGTGTATCCGACTTCTGGTTCACGCCTACACCGCGCGGAACCGCGCCGAAATCAAGCATTGCTACTTGCGCGGGGCCACGGTCCTCCGGCCCGACCGGGCGTGACGACGGTCAGGGTCACTGCCCGAGGCGCCGAACGTTGGGTGCGTGGGCATCCCTGGATCTATCGAAGTGAGGTGCTGAACGGGCCTGACGTCCCGGGCCTGGTAAGAGTCGAAGACTCGCGCGGGCGCTTCATCGGTCAAGCGCTGTATTCGCCGAGATCGGAGATTCGCCTCCGCCTGCTGGAGCGAAGCGACCGGACAGTCGATGCCGCCTGGTGGCACGCACGTATCGCCGCCTGCGCCACTCAGCGCCGGAACATCGAGGCGACGGCATACCGCCTGGTCCATGGTGAAGGGGACGCTCTCCCATCGCTGGTCGTGGATCGTTACGATCGCTGGTTGGTGATCCAGATTCTGTCGGCGGGTCTCGAGACCCAGCGCGACACCATCATCGGCGCCCTGGCTGAAACCCTGCACCCGGAGGGGATTCTCCTGCGGAACGACGTCCCCGTACGGCAGCGGGAGGGCCTTCCCCTCGAACCGCTTCCGGTCTACGGGGCGGTGCCGCAGGAGATCGAGGTTCAGGAGGGCTCCGTGCGCTACCTCGCGGCCCCTTGGCAGGGGCAGAAGACCGGCGCATTTCTCGATCAACGCCGCAATCGCCTCCTGGCCGGCCGCCTCATGGTACCGGGAGGTCGCGGCCTCGATTGCTTCGCCTATCACGGCTCCTTTGCGGTTCATCTCGCGCAACGAGCCGCCAGTGTCGTGGCTCTCGACTCGAGCCGGGAAGCGCTGAATCGCGGCGCCGCCAACGCTTCGCTCAACGGACTCGATAATATCGAATGGCGGGAGGCGGACGCGTTCGGGGCACTGCGCGAAATGGAGCGATCGCGGGAGCGCTTCGATGCCATAGTCCTCGACCCCCCGGCGTTCGCCAAGTCACGCGCCTCGGTACCAGGCGCGCTCCGCGGCTACCGCGAAATCAATTTGCGGGCGATGCGGCTTCTGGCGCCCGGGGGGTTTCTCCTCACGGCTTCGTGCTCATTCCACGTGAGGCTCCCCCAGTTCCTGGCGATGCTGACGGAGGCAGCCGGCGACAGCGGACGGCGGATCATCTTGGAGCGGATGGTCGGTCAGGGCGAGGACCATCCGGAGGTGTTGACGATTCCGGAGACGGCCTATCTGAAGGGGGCGGTGGTTAGAGCCGTTTAGAAGAGTCACGAGTCACGAGTCACGAGTCGGGAGCCGGGAGTCGACCGCGTCTCGGCACTCGCGACTCGCGACTTCCCCAGAATCGTTGACACTCCACCCCACGACTGCCAACTTCCACCATGCCCAGCGGGACCGACTCTCGGCAAAAATCGTCCGGGGTGCGCCGGGTCCTTGGCGGCATTCTGATCGCCAACATCATCGTCGTCATCGTAAAGTTTAGCGTCGGGCTCGACACCAATTCGCTGGCAGTGTTCGGCGATGCCCTCCAATCATCGGTTGACTCGGCCAATAACCTGTTCGCCATTTTCGTGGTGCGGGTGGCGGCCAAAGCACCGGATGAGGACCATCCCTATGGCCACGCCAAATTCGAGACTCTCGGTGCCCTGCTCATCGCCCTCTTGCTGGCGCTCTCCATCTTCGAGCTGGTTCGCGGCGCCGTCGCCCGTCTCGTTGCGGGCGCCCCGGCCCTGAGCGTCTCCAGCACCGCGCTCGCGCTCCTGGTCTTCACCTTAGTGATCAACGTGGGTGTGGTCTGGATCGAGACCCGAGCCGGACGGCGGCTCAACAGTGACCTCCTCCTCGCGGACGCCCTGCATACCCGCACCGACGTCTTCATCACCCTCGGAGTGCTCGGCGGCTTGGTGCTGGCCCGTGCCGGTCTGGCCTGGACCGATCCTGCGCTCGCTCTGGTGGTGGCGGTGCTGGTGGGCCGCGCGGGTTATCAGATCCTCCGCCGCTCCATCCCCACCCTGGTAGACGAACGCGCCTTCGACCAGGCCACCATCCGGCGCGAAGCCGAGCGGGTCGATGGTGTCGTTTCCGCCTATGCCATTCGATCACGGCATGCGGGCGACCGGCGGTTCGCGGAGCTCACCATCGCTGTCGATGGCCGATCGAACGTGGCCAGTGCCCACTCCATCGCCGATCGAGTGGAAGACCGGCTGCGGGATAATCTTCAGCTCGATCAAGTGACGGTGCACGTCGAGCCATGCTGAGCGCCACGGAGGTTCGGCATACCCACCGGCGGCGACGCTCGCCCTATTCGGACAAACAACACTACCAGGAGTACATCCTCCAGCGGATCGAGGGCTACAAGAACTCGATCGGCCGGGACGAGTTGCTCCGCCTGGGGGACGAGGCCGCCTCGGAGCTGCAGGCCACTTCGGAAGGCCAGTTTGTGCTCACCGAGGTGCTGATGCTCGAGTCGGTGGACCGGCTCATCATGAAGCGCCTTTCTCTCCGGCCCTATCGCCGCTGGAAACAGCAGTTCATCCGGCTGCGCGCCGCCCAACGCACCCCCACCCACTGGGGCCTGGAGCCTCATTGCCCCCTCACCCCCCTCCTGCCCCGTTTGGAGCCGCAAGATACCGCGCTCGTGATCGGCACCGCCGCCGCGCCAACAACGTACCTCCTGGCCGCCCACGATGCTGCGGTCACGTTCCTGGCTGGAGAGTTGGGCTGTGTGGAACGGGTGGAATCGCGGATGGCAGCGGAGGCACTGTCCAGCCTGTTCGAGAGCTACGTCACGTACTTCGACCCGACTCTGCCCGAGTTTCTGAGCTTCATCGAGGGGCTCGACATCGTGGTTCTCGATCCCGGCGTGCTCCTCGAGCTCGGCTCGGGGAGTCGAACCGATCTGATCGTCGACCTTCAGTGTCGGAGTCGGCCGGGGGGAGTTCACGTGATCCTGCCCACCTGCGCTGGGATCGCGCCCGAGGCGCTGCGGCCGCTGTATGCCGGATGGGCTCAGGAAGAACCGCTTAAGCGGCGACGTCGGATGACCGATCCGAAGTCGGCGCACGGATTAATCCTCTGTAAGCCGCTGTGTCCCCAGGACACGCCGTAAACCTTACCCCCCCGCGTCCGACCGACACGCAGGATCACTCTAGAATCAGGGAAGTCGTTCATGCACTTCGACCTGCACCTGCAGGCCACACGGCATGAACGGTGCTTCAGCCGGAGCAGCAAGCCGTTCCCCCTATGTGAGGAGAGAGCCCGTGACCAGTCTTCCCCTCGTCACCCAAACTGGACCGCTTGGGATCGTGATTAAGAGCGGCGCACCGAGCCCCAAGCCGGTCAGATTCTGGGCCTACTTGTGGGCGGCGGATGACGAGAATGCATTGGAGCAGCACTGGCACCAGCGAGTCCCCGCCGAGCACGCAGCATAGGGGCCCACCGCCCTGCGCCGGCTGGTCTAGCGGCGGAAACGCCCCCGGGCTCCGGCTCGGGGGTGTTTGTATTTTGAGTCACGAGTCACGAGTCAGGAGTCGCGACTCTCAAAGCCCTTGCCCCACACTAATTTCCCGTCTAAACTCGAATTACCCACCTCTCCTGACTGGTTGCGATGCCAACCCTGACGTTGAACGGCACATCCATCCCCTTTGAGCCAGGCGCGACGATACTGGAGGCCGCACGCACAGCGGGAGTCGAGATCCCGACCCTCTGCTGGTATCCGAAGCTCCCGATCGTGGGCAACTGCCGGATTTGCCTCGTGTCGGTCCACGGCCAGAACAAGCTGCTTCCCGCCTGCGCTACCCCGGCAGCCGAGGGCATGGTTGTAGATACGGACTCCCCGTCAGCGGTGGACAACCGGCGGAGCGTCCTCGATTTCCTGCTCGAGCGGTATCCCGGCGAACATCTGGCTAACGGGGGACGAGCCCATCCGCGCAATGAGTTCGAGCGCTATGTCGTACAGTATGATGTTCCGGTCCGCACCCATCACGACCTGCCGCTTCGCTCCGGTGACGAGCGGCCGGGCGACGTCATGATCCAGCACGACATGAGCACCTGCATCCTGTGTACCCGCTGCGTTCGTGCCTGCGAGGACCTCCAGGAGGTGGGGGTGCTCGATGTCGGGTTACGCGGCGAGCACGCGCAGATCATTGTAGGTGGAGACGGCGATCCCGACCACGCAGGGTGCACCTGGTGCGGTGAGTGTGTTCGGGTCTGTCCTACCGGGGCCATCTTCGAGTTCATCCCCAAGCAGCGCTACGGGGCCGAGGCGTTGCGCGCCCCCGACAAAGTAGTCCGCTCGGTGTGCCCGTATTGCGCCGTCGGCTGCCAGCTGGACCTTCACGTCAAGGACGAGAGCCTGATGCGGGTGACCTCGCCCTGGATCGAGGAGGCCACGCCCAATCAAGGCTCTACCTGCGTCAAGGGCCGCTTCGGCTATGACTTCCCCCAGCATCGCGATCGGCTCACCGTACCGCTCATTCGCAAAGGCTGGATGTATCAGGATGGCCAGTGGACCTGGACCGGTGAGTGGCCCAGACACCGGGAAGGGCCTTGGCTGACCATCGAGGAGATGGGAGGGCGGAAGAAGCCCCGTCCGCCGCTCCGCCAGGTAGGCAAGCCGCCCCTGACCGGGTTGCGCCAGCTGAATGAGGACGATGTCCGAGACCGGGTGGCAACCCCGGCAGGGTGGTACAGCGCGTTCCGCGAAGCCACCTGGGAGGAGGCGCTGAGCCTTACCGCGCAGGAGATACTCCGGATCCGCGGCCAGCACAGTCCCCAGGCCCTCGGTGCACTCTCCTCGGCCAAGTGTACCAACGAGGACAATTACGCCTTCATGCGGATGGTGCGGGCCGCCTTCCGCACCAACAATGTGGACCACTGCACCCGTCTGTGCCACTCGACCTCGGTTTCGGCCATGAACCGAGCCCTCAACACCGCGGCGGCGTCCGGCTCCATGCGGGAGATCGAAGAAGCCACGGACGTGATCTTCATCGCGGGCGCCAACACGACCGAGTCGCACCCGGTATTCGGCGCCTTGATCAAGCGGGCGGTGGCGCGCGGGGCCAAGCTCATCGTGGCCGACGTCCGGCGGGTCGAACTGGCCGAACTGGCGGACATCCACCTTCAGATGTTGCCCGGCTCCGATGTCGCTCTGTTCAATACCATGCTGCATCACATCATCGATGCCGGGCTTACCGATCCCAGATTTATCGCGGACCGCACCCGGGATTTCGCCAAGGTCAAGGCCGCGGTCCAGCCGTATACCCTCCAGATGGGCGAAAAGATCACCGGCATCCCCCGGGACCTCATTCGCCGCGCGGCGGAGATGTACGCCAAGGGCCCCCGCACGTCCACGCTCTGGGCCATGGGACTGACCCAGCACGCTACCGGCACCGATATCGTCGCGAGCCTGCTGAATCTCCTGCTCGCCTGCGGGATGATCGGGAAGTGGGGCGCTCAGATGATGCCCATTCGAGGGCAGAACAACGTGCAGGGCGCCAGCGACGTGGGTGCCATTCCCTTCGCTTACACCGACTACCGGCCGGTCACCCAGCCGGCCAATCGCGCGGAATATGCCCGAGCCTGGGGAGTACCGGAGGAGTCACTGTCGTTGCAGGACGGCATGATGGTCACCGAAATGACCCGGGACGACAGCCCCATCCGGGGACTCTACATCATGGGCGAGAACCCGGTCATCTCCGATCCCAACATCGCCCACGCCGAAGAATGGGTCCGCGGGCTGGAGTTTCTGGCGGTGCAGGATCTCTTCCTGACCGAGACGGCCCGGTGGGCCGACGTGGTGCTTCCCGGCTCCTCGTTCGCCGAAAAGAGCGGCACCTATGTCAACACCGAGAGGCGGATCCAGTTCGCAGAAGCCGCGCTCCAGCCGCCGGGGGAGGCGCGCTGCGACCTCGACATTCTGATCGACCTCAGCAATCGGCTGGGTCTCCGGACAACCTGGACCGGCCCTGAGAATGTCATGCGGGAGATCGCGTCGGTGACCCCGTCCTGGCGTGGAGTGACTTACCCGGGCCTCAAGGGCGGGGGACTTCAGTACCCGGTTCTGAGCCCGGATTCCAGGGGGACCGCCTTCCTGTTTGCCGACTCGTTTCCGACCGCCGACGGTCGCGCCATTTTCGTTCCGGTCGAGTATGTCGCACCCGAAGAGCTTCCCGATGAGGAGTATCCGTTCGTTATGAACACCGGCCGTCAGATGTATCACTGGCATACCGGCACCATGACCCGGCGATCCACCGGATTGGATTCCCGCGAGCCGGTGCCGGTGGTGGACATCAACCCGATGGATGCATTGGAGCTCTGCGTTGCGGACGGAGACACGGTGCAGGTCACCTCCCGGCGCGGCTCCATGCTCATCGGGGCGCGACTCTCCGAGCGGCAGGCTCGGGGGCAGATCTTCATTCCATTCCATTTCCGTGAAGCGGCCGCCAACCTCCTCACCAATCCGCGCCTCGACCCCTATGCTAAGATCGCCGAGTTCAAGATTAGCGCGGTGAAGGTAGAGCCGGTGCGGGAGGCGGTGTTCGCGGATTAGGACGGGAAGGACGGGAAGGACGGGAAGGACGGGAAGGACGGGTCCCACTCTGCTTGAGGT
>DASXRM010000175.1:0-3602 GCA_036506575.1 Gemmatimonadales bacterium
CCGCTAAACGAGAGCTCGCTCGCGCCGCTCCCCGACATCGCGACCATGCGCCGCGAAAACACCAGTGAGCCTGCAAACACCGGGTGCGCCTGACCGCCGGGCAGGGAAACGACTTGGCCACTCTGCATCTGGATCTCTCCACGAACGGGACAGGCTGGACAAAACTTCCGTTAGCGTACCACACGGCCAAAGCCAGCGAAACCATGTTTCTGAACGGTTGCCGCCGGGTGCCTTACAATACGCTCCATACCCGCAGCGCCGCCTCAGCCGCGGGATCGCCACCCGTTTTCAACACAACCAGCGGTCCCATCTGTCTGCGCGCAAATGGAGCAGCAAGTCATGAGCGCCCAGCCCCACGGAGGAGTCCTGGTCAATCGCCTCGCCTCGGAGGCCGAGCGCCCGGCGCTGCTGGATCGCGCCCGTACCCTTCCGCGCGTTCCCATCACCGCTCGCACCCTGTCGGACCTCGAGCTCATCGCCATGGGTGGCTTCAGCCCGCTCCGGGGTTTCCTCGGCTCTGCGGACTACCACGAGGTCGTGGAGCACATGCATCTCGCCAATGGGCTGGCATGGTCTATCCCCGTCACCTGTTCCGCCACTGCCGAGCTGGCCGACTCACTACGCGAGGGTCAGACCGTCGCCCTGGTGCTCGGCGCAGAGCCGGTCGCCGTGCTCGAGCTCGAGGAGCGCTATCGCTACGACAAACAGCGTGAGGCCACCCAGGTTTACCGCACCGCCGACGAGGCCCACCCGGGCGTCCAGGCGCTCTATCAGCAAGCGGAGGTGCTTCTGGCTGGGCCGATCACGCTACTCCGTCGACCGCAGCTTGCCGGGCCGCTGGAGGCCTATCACCTCGATCCGGCGAAGGTTCGCAAGCTTCTTGCCGAACGCGGCTGGCGGACGGTGGTGGGATTTCAAACCCGCAACCCGGTGCATCGCGCCCACGAGTACATCCAGAAGTGCGCGATGGAGATCTTTGACGGGCTCTTGCTCCATCCGTTAGTGGGTGAGACGAAGAGCGACGACGTACCGGCGGACGTGCGCATGCGGTGCTATGAGGCGCTGATCAAGGACTACTACCCGGCCGATCGGGTGTTGCTGGCCATCAACCCGGCGGCCATGCGCTACGCGGGTCCGCGCGAGGCCATCTTCCACGCCCTGGTGCGCAAGAACTATGGCTGTACGCATTTCATCGTGGGCCGCGACCACGCCGGCGTCGGCAACTACTACGGCACCTACGACGCGCAGCGCATCTTCGAGGAGTTCGCCGATGGCGAGCTCGGGATCACGCCGCTGTGCTTCGAGAATACCTTCTACTGCCGCCGTTGCGGCGGCATGGCGAGCACGAAGACCTGTCCCCATCCGGCCGAGGCTCGGGTCAGCCTCAGTGGCACGGAGGTGCGCGCGCTGCTGCAGCGGGGCGAGCTCCCGGCCGTCGAGTACACGCGGCCCGAGGTAGCCCAGGTCCTCTCTGACTCGATGCGGAGCGCGCACCCAAATCCGTAAGAAAACGGCCCCGCGTACAACTGGTAGCTGCACGCGGGGCCATTCTCACGCACGACCTCAGCCGCCCGCCCAGCACGAGCGGATGGCTTCTGCCGCGATCACCATTCGGTCTCAGTGTCCTCCATGTCACCGCTGCCTGCAACGGCAACCAAAGCGGCCCAGTCGAGGCTGATCGCACCCCGCTCAGGCCAGTCCGGGACCATGATGAGCGAGCCGGCCGGAAGCCAGGTGTCGCCGGCCGTTACGATGGCGTCGGCTGGCACGCCGACGATCCAGATAGCGTCTCCTGCTGCGAAGTCGATGCCACCCGCCGTGAACGCCTCTTCCACCCAGGCCATCATCGGCTCGGGCAGCATCAGGATCGATGGGAGGACCATCGCTGGGAGTTCCAGCGGCACCTCAGGGGCTGGCGCCGCGGGCACCGCAGGAGCCGGGGGCACGGGTAGCATTGGTGCGGCGACTCCGAGCCCGAGGTCAACCCGCAGCGGCGCTTGCAGCGAAATCGGCCCCAGATCAGCTCGACTCGGAATACCGATCACGGTTCCAATCGGCAGCGTGACCGGTCCCCCGGCAGGCAGGGTGAAGCCCGTGGGGAGACTCAAGATGTCGACTGCCTCACCGATCAAGAAGTTGGCACCGCCTACGTTGAAGCTCGCGAGCAGGTTCGCCCGCATAGGCGCCGTCAGCATGCCGGGCAGGCCAGATCCCGGCAGGGCCCCGAACCCACTGACGCTGAGGTCGATCGTTACCGGGACGCTCAGCGTAATCTGGCCGAGATCCACTCTGGTGGGTACGGTGATGGTGGTACCGGGCGGGAACGTCACGATACCCGTCTGCGGGACCACGAATCCTTGCGGGATCCCCGTGACCATGATCTGGGCACCCGCCGGGAGAGAGAGCCCGCCGCCGATGGTCACGTTACTCGTCAGCACACCTGCCATCGGAGCGGCAAGCAACTGAGACACTGCCCCGGGTGGCAGGCCGGTGCCGCCCGAGAAGTTCGCCGCCGACAGGTCCACCGAAGCGGGCGCCGTCAGCGTGAGCTGGCCTGCCTGCGGCAGGTTTGCCACGGTGATAGTGGCTCCGGGGGGCAGGCAGATCAACCCGCCGCTCGGGACTGGCATGCCCGCCGGAAGCCCGGTGATGAGGATCAGGGCACCGGCCGGCAACTGCACGCCACCGATGCTCATCGCATTCGTCAACACACCCGGCATGGGGGCCGGCAGCGACGCTGCTACCAGCGGCAGCCCGGTGAGGCCGAGGTTGATGTTGACGGCGCTGGTCAGCGTGATCGGGCTCGGTTGTCCCTGGACCATGATGGTGGAACCCGCCGGTAGCAGCGCGGTTCCGCTTAGCGGAAGACTGTAACCACTGGGCAAGCCCACGATCGTGATGGGCTGGCCGACTGAGAGCGGCAATCCATTGAGATTCATGCCGCCGACCAGCGACGCTTGTATCGGCATGCTCAGCGTGCCGAAGGTCTGGATGCCGGCGACGCTGCTTCCCGGCGTGCAGGCTACTACCTGGGCGAGCGCCTGGGGGCCGCCGACGCCCGGCGCCAGCAGGGCAACGAGCACGGCGGCAATGGTAAGAAGCACCAGAACCCCGGGGCTTCGCCTCAAAATTCCTGTTTGCATTGCTCCTCCTCGTAGACGGGTGAGCCGTATCGGTCCAACAGATCAATGTTGCCGCCGAACGCGACATCCCACGTTAGGCGGCGTGGCTGCGCTCGGTCAGGGCGGGGCTCTCCCCCGGTGCTCGTCGGTGCTCATGTCTCCCTCAGCCTCGCTTTCCGACCCTACGGCAGTGCTCCGGGTGGACCGGCTGGCGCTCGTTGCTACCCGTAACCGCCCACTCGCAAGAGCCTTACGAGCGAGAGTCGCTATGGACACAAAAAGCCCCGTTACCGAAGGGTCTAAGGTAAAGCTAGGCCGCAAAAGAGGCTGCAATCGTTGCGCGCGGTTACGGCGGAGTAAACGGCGAATACCCGGGCTTATCGCGACCTAAAAGAAGATGGATATGACGTTGGGCAGGGGCGACTTGTCCACGACGACGCGCCTCCCAGCGATCTTCCATTCGCCGTCGACCTGGCGCAA
>DASXRM010000176.1:0-3415 GCA_036506575.1 Gemmatimonadales bacterium
CGAGATCCGCGGCGGTGGCATCGTCCGCGAGGCGCTGCCCGATCGCCAGGCCGCCGTGCGCGATCGGGTGCTGCTCCGCAATTACAAGTGGGAACCGAGCATCATCGAGCCCGAGCGCCGGGCGGAGAAATACAATCAAAAGGCCGCGCTGATTCTGGTCACCGGAGAGAACGAGGCCGACCGCAAGGGTGTCGCCAAGGCGCTCGAGGGCAAGCTGTTCGAGGACGGGAAGGTGGTGTACTTCCTCGGCATTGGGAACGTGCTCTACGGGGTAGACGCCGACATCGAGCGCAAGCAGGAAAACCGGTTGGAGCACATGCGGCGTCTGGCTGAGGTCGCGAACCTCATGCTGGATGCCGGCATAATTCTCGTCGTCGCGGCGGCTGAGCTCACCCAGGACGACCTCGAGGTCATCAAGACCGCGGTTCAGCCCGACTGGATCGAGACCATCTGGGCCGGGGACGTCATCACGACCGACATCGCTTATGATCTTCACCTGCCCGGCGCGGTGCCGGAAGCGGTCGATCAGCTCAAGGCGCACCTCCAGGACAAGGGGATCATCTTCCGGCCATGGTAGCGGCGGAACTCCGGTCGAGCGTCACCAGTCTCGCACGAGAGGCGGGCAGCGCGACCATGACCTACTACGATGGCGCGGCCGCGACCCAGGTGCGGGAGAAGGACGACCGCAGTCCGGTCACCCTCGCCGACGAGGTGGCGCATACCATTCTCCTCGAGGGCCTCCGCCGGATCGATCCGGACACGCCGGTCGTCTCCGAGGAGGCCGAGGCGGCATCCTTCGACGCCCGTCGCACCTGGCGGCGCTTCTGGCTGGTGGACCCCCTCGACGGCACCAAGGAGTTCATCAAGCGCCGGGCCGAGTTTACCGTCAACGTGGCCTTGATTGAGGAGGGGGAACCGGTGCTGGGTGTGGTCCTCGCGCCGGCACTCGACCTGCTCTACTGGGCCGTGAAGGGCGGGGGAGCCTGGCGGGAGGCAAAGGCGAGCGCGCCCGAGCGCATCTATTCCCGTGCGCCCGCCCCGGGCACGCCACTCACAGTGGTAGAGAGTCTCTCTCACCCCTCGTCTGAACTGGAGGAATACCTCCAGACCATCCCTGTGGCCCGCCGGGTCAAGGCCGGCAGCTCACTCAAGTTCTGCTGGGTCGCCGAGGGACGGGCTGATATCTACCCCCGCCTGGGACCCACGATGGAGTGGGACGTGGCAGCCGGAGACTGCATCTACCGCCAATCGGGTCGGGATGGGGAGCGGCGCTCACCGCTCACCTACAACAAGCCGGATCTTCGCAATCCGAGCTTCATCATCGGTCTGTGAGACAGACCTGCGGATTGGCGTAACTCTTGCCCCCACACCAGGCTCAGAGCCGGGTTCACCCTCACGACCCTGAAGCATGAGGCGCGAGTCGCGAACAAAGTCACCAGCGGCCGTGTTGTGGTTCACCGGGCTTTCCGGATCCGGCAAGAGCACGATCGCCAGCCGGGTGCACCAAGAACTGGCTCGACGTGGCTGGGAGGTGGAGTACATTGACGGTGACGCCCTGCGGGAGGTCTTTCCCAGCACCGGCTTCACCCGCGCCGAGCGGGACGAACACCTCCGCCGGACCGGTTACCTGGCTAGCCGGCTGGCGGCGCACGGCGTCACAGTCGTGGCGTCCCTCGTCTCCCCGTACCGGGAGTCACGCGACTTCATCCGGAAGCTCTGCCGCGGTTTCGTCGAGATCTACGTGGCGACGCCGCTGGAGGAGTGCGAGCGGCGGGACGTCAAGGGACTGTATGCCCGCGCCCGCCGCGGCGAAATTCAGAACTTCACGGGGATCGATGACCCGTATGAGCCGCCCGAGCACCCGGAGCTGACGCTCGACACCCGTAGTCTCAGTGTGGATCAGTGCGTCGAGAAGGTGCTGGAGCGGCTTGGAGCCCAACTTTAATGGCAGGCAGCATGGATCACCTCGACCAGCTGGAAAATCGGAGCGTGCACATCCTCCGGGAGGCGTACGCCAATTTCAAGAACTTGGGGATGCTCTGGTCCATCGGGAAGGACAGCACGGTCCTGCTCTGGCTGGCCCGTAAGGCGTTCTTCGGCCACGTGCCCATTCCTCTGATTCATATCGATACCTCATACAAGATCCCGGAAATGATCGAGTACCGGGACCGGTTGGCGCTGGAGTGGAATCTGACCATGATCTACGGCCAGAACCGCCAAGCGCTGGAGGAGAAGCGGACCTTCCCCGAGGGCGCAATAGATCGCATCGCGTGCTGCAAAGCGCTCAAGACCGACGCGCTCAAGCACACGCTGAGTGGGGAATGGCCCCGGTACCGGCTCAACCACACCAAGAAGGTCTACGAGATAGACCGGAACACTGAGCCGTTCACCGGCGTGATCGTCGGCGTCCGGGCCGACGAGGAGGGCAGCCGCTCGAAGGAGCGTTACTTCTCACCCCGCTCCACCGAGTCGCAGTGGGATGTTGGGGACCAGCCGCCGGAGTTCTGGAACCAGTTCAAGACCGAGTTCGCGCCGGGCACCCATCTCCGGATTCATCCGCTGCTCGACTGGACCGAGCTCAACATCTGGGAGTATATCCGCCGCGAGGAGATCCCCACGGTTTCGCTCTACTACAATCAGGGGAACGGCAAGCGTTTTCGCTCGCTCGGCTGCTATACCTGCACTCACGCGGTCGAATCCGATGCCCGCAACGTGGACGACATCATCGTGGAGCTCCAGTCAGGAAAGTTTGCCAACATCGCCGAGCGCTCCGGACGAGCCCAGGACAAGGCGGGCGGTGGCGGTCTGGAGTCTCTCCGGCGCGACGGATACATGTAGGACTCAGTACGGCCGCCGCTCGACCTGACTATATTCGGGCGCTCCACCCCCGAATCCGCGCATGCTCTCCAAGAAAGCCAAGTACGCCATCAAAGCTCTTCTCGCGCTCGCCGAGTGCGAGCGCGAGGAGCCGATGCGCATCGCCGATCTCGCTCGCGCGGAGCAGATCCCGCCGAAGTTTCTCGAGCTGATCCTGCTCGGCCTCAAGAACCAGGGCATCCTCCGGAGCCGAAAGGGCAAGGGAGGGGGCTACCTCCTCGCCCGCGATCCCTCGGACATCTACCTCGGTCAGATCGTCCGAATGTTCGACGGCCCCCTTGCGCCGGTTCCCTGCGCCAGTCAGACCGCGTATGTGCCCTGCGCCGATTGCCCCGATGAGGCCGTGTGCGGAGTTCATCTCGCAATGAAGGAGGTGCGCGATGCCACCTCCAAGATCTTGGACGGGACCAGCCTCGCATCACTTCGCCGCCGGGTCGACCAAGTCAGGCCAGCAACCGCCCGCCGCTAAACCTGCCCCCGCCGCTGAACCCGCTGCTGCTCCAAGACACGGTGGCACGGACACGGTGGCATGCACTTT
>DASXRM010000177.1:0-18077 GCA_036506575.1 Gemmatimonadales bacterium
CAAGACAGGCCGAGCACTGACCGAATCGAAAAGAAGGTGGTGCTTCGCGCCTCGCGTTCGCGCGTGTGGCGGGCGATCACGACTGCGGCAGAGTTTGGAGCATGGTTCCGGGTGAACCTCGAGGGCGTGTTTGCCGAGGGCGCGACGATCCGCGGAAGGATCACCCATCCGGGCTACGAGCACGTGACGCTGGAGATGAAGGTCGAGCGGATCGAGCCCGAGCGGTATTTCTCGTATCGCTGGCACCCGAACGCGATCGACCCCGCGGTGGACTACTCGGCCGAGCCCACCACGCTAGTCGAGTTCATTCTCCAGGACACAGAGGGCGGCACCGCCCTCACGATTGTCGAGTCCGGGTTTGATCGGATCCCGCTCGCCCGCCGGCCTGAGGCGTTCCGCATGAACGACCAGGGGTGGGCCGGGGAGATCAAGAACCTCGCGCGGTATGTCTCGTAGCCGCGGCGCGGCGGCGCTGAAGGTGACCGAAGCCGTGCCGGTGTTCGCCGCCCTGGGAGACGCAACACGGCTCAGGCTGCTGGGGCGCCTGTCCGTCGAGGGGCCGCTCTCGATCACGCGTCTCAGCGAGGGCACCGGCGTGACGCGCCAAGCGATCACGCGGCACCTCTACGCCCTCGGTGATGCGGGCCTGGTGCGCAATGCCCGCCGCGGGCGCGAGCGGGTCTGGGACCTGGACCTGAAGCGCCTGGAAAAGGCAAAACGATGCCTCGATCAAATTGCCGCTCAGTGGGACGCGGCGGCCGACCGCTTGAAGGCGTTTGTCGAGGATAACTGACCATGACGAGCACCAGGACAGCCACCCAGCAGATCATGAGCGAGAGCGGAGCTTTGCTGTCGGTCTAGCAGGGACACAAAGAGCTAGGGAGACAGAGCGTCATTCCGCTGCTCAGCCCGCCGCCCGACGCGCTGGGTACAGGTGGTGCTGGACGGGAGCCCTCCCACCTCCGCCAGTCCATTGCGCTCGGTCAGTGTGGTATCCATCACGCGCTGCAGCAGCGCCCCAAGCTGACCGTGGCAGAACCGCCCCGGCACCTGATAGCCAACTCTCTGATGCGGCAACTTGACGATGAGCGGCACCCAGGTCCGGGCACTGGGTGCGGCGCGCAGCGAGGAATCGGGTTCGAGCTTCCAGGAGTGGTCGGATGTCACGATCACGAGGGCCCGATCGAGTAGGCCTGCTGTTTCGAGTTCCGCCAGCGCTTCGCCCAGGACCAGATCCAAGAAGGCGAGGTGTCGTTGATAGTCCGCCGGTGTCCCCCACATGCGGCTGGCTCTGAACGGCCCGCGATAGGTCCCGTCCTCATTTAAGACAAACGGCCCATGGGGCAGCGGCCAGTGTACCATTGCGAACATGTTCGTGTCGGACCGCCGGACCAGGTCACGCACGGCGCTACGCCACGTGTGGTTCATGCGAAACCAGTTCTCGCTGACGGTGCGGGCATACCAGCGCTGCCAGAGAAGCTGGCTCAAAGGATCGGCGAGGAAGTGCAGGTTCCAGGCGGCGACGGATACCATTGCCCGGCTGAGGTGCTGGCCTTTGGGGGCGTACGTCTGGTGGACGATGCGATCCACCTGATCGCCCAGAACCGTCCGATAGGGGAAGTAGAATCCGATGAGCGAGGTCTGGTAGCCGCGCGCCCGTGCGGCCGCGAAGATGCTCGGCAGCTTCGCTGAGGGGACCGTCGAATGGCCTTGCTTCCAGACGGCGAACCCATTTTTGGGTTGGAGTATGCCTTCACGCTGAAAGATGAGTCGCGGTATGGACTGGTGCGTCGTGCCCCCTTGGGAGTGGGCGTCCATGAATTCGAGTGAATGGCTGGCCAGCTGTCGAAGGTTACGGAAGAAGGGACGTAGCTCGTGACCGTCGTAGCTCCGCTGATAGGACCACTCGTCGAATAAGAAGAGGAACACCGGGGTATGATTCGCCGCCGCTGCGTGCGACACGTCCCGATGAATCGCCGGCCGAAGGTCCCACGATTTCCACAGGAGCATCTGCACCACTGAAATGGGAGCGAGCCAGGCAAGGGCGGCCAGGATCGTCGTGCCCCGCTCGAAAAAGCTGGGCCCGAAGCGTGACGCGGCGTAGCAGCCGATGGCGGCAACAAGCGCCCAGGCCGCCGTGAATGCCGCGAAGCGGCCCTCCGTCTTGCCAGACCCGACGTAGCCGACGAGGATATCAGCGATCAGAACGATGGTGAGCCACGGTAAGAGCACTCTGCCCCAGGAGGCGCGCCGCACCATGGTAACGATGAGGTAGAGCAGCAGCGCAACCGCCAGAAGGCTGACAATGAGCGCCAAGGTGTCCGCCCGTTGCCAATGGAAGTAGAACCGATTCTGAGGGGCGCCCCACATTGCGATCTGCCGAGCGTACAGGAGCGTGGCTACAGAGAGGCAGAGTGCCGCCACTCGTGGGGCGTTTCTCGAAGGGAATGAATTCATCACGCCACTCAATCTGCACGATCCCTGGATGGCCGTAAACCGGCGTCACGGCGAGGCCGCGAGCATCACCCGGACCGTGATGCGACTCACCGCTCGGCTGACCGCTCGCCATTACCGCTGAACGGTGGCTGCTGCACCGAAGGGCTGTGCAAGGTTAGGTCCCCTGACTTGACGGCCCACGGCAAACCCCGGCATCTGAGTGAGCCATAGACGGCAAAGTCGAGCATGAAAGGCACCGAACTTCAGCATCGGGTGGCACGAACTCGCGTGAAGGGTAGCAAGTTGCTGGAGCTCAGGCGGTTACTGCGGCCCCTCTGGATCAGGAGAGTCCTGGTTGACCCCAGAAGGTCGCCTTCGGCTCGAGCCCAGGAGGGGCAATTCGAAGACCCGATGCTACTCTGTGGTGTCGGGTCTTCGTGTGTTGCCCGCGGCTCCTGTGCTGGTCATGCCCACCAGAGCTTGGAATGCCCGCTCGGGGCGGAGAGGATCAAAGAATGGATCAAGTCGCAGACGCCATACCGTCGTGTACGAGGGGACGGCGAGCAGCTGCTGTAACTGCTCAATGGCGGCGGGATGGTCGCCGGTAAGCACATAGATCTCGGCGAGTTCAAAGGCTGTGAAGGTCGCCTCCGCGGCGTCCGCCGAGAGCGGCAGCAGGGTGTTCGCGCGCCGGCCTTCCTGTTCAGCCCGCGCCCGCTCTCCACGAAACGCGCTGGCAAGTCCGAGGTCGACATGTGCTTTCGCCAGGGCGCCGAATACATCCGCCTGCTGCCCGGACTCGATTCGACGACGCGTCCGCTCCGTGTCCAGCATCAGTGAATCGGCGTAGCGCCGGGCCAGAGCACTATCGCCCGCGAGGCGGGCCAGCGCGGCGAGAGTCGTGAAGCGGTTCTCGATACCGCGAGGACCGGGACCGGCGGCTCGCTGCTCGGCGATGGCGGCCCGGTAGTCGCGGCGGTAGCGTGCGAGCACAGAACGGGAGAGATGCCACCATCGCGTCTGACGGAGCGGAGTTTCCGATTCGATCACCCTCCAGGCAGCGGCAGTGTCGCCGCGACCCCAAACAAGGCCGAAGATAAGGAAGCGCGCGGCAGGCTCGAATTCGGGAGAGACAATCAGTGCTCGCCGCAGCACCTGCTCTGCCTCGTCGAACCGCCGCAGCGGAAGCAGGCTTTGTGCGACGGTGAGGAGTCGGCCGGGGTCGCGCGGGGCCAGGGTTGCAGCCCGCTCGAGATACCCGAGACTCTCTTCCCACTTGCCCTGGCGACGCAAAATGAGACCGATTCCTTCGATCGCAGTTGCGTCACTCGGCCGCTGCCGCTCGGCAGCCTGGAAGTGCCGCAACGCCGCGGCATAGTGCCCGGCCGCGTAGTAGTCGTAGAACCCGGCGGCCAGCTCGGTCTCGGCCTTCCCCGGAGCGAGTGCTTCGGCTCGCCGGAGAGCCGCGAGCGTTCCACCCCCTGTCGGCGTCTCGCCCGTCCGTACTAGCCAGCTCCGCGCGATCGCAAGGCCCGCCCACGCCGCACCGAACGACGAGTCGGCGCGGACTGCCTCCTCGAAGGCGCGCACGGCCGCGGAATCGGTATGCGGGTTGCCGCGCTGCCCGAGCAGGATGTTGCCGCGGTGGTAGTAGTCCAGCGCCTCGATATTCCTGGTCGGCGCCTCAGCTATCCGTGCCGTCTCATCCGGGGTGAGCGTCGCCCGCAGCGCAGCGGCAACCTGTCGAGCGATATCTCCCTGAATCGCGAAGATGTTCTCCGCCGTGAGCGCTCGATCGTAGCTCTCAGCCCAGAGATGGCGATCCCGGGCGGCGTCGATGAGCTGCACGTTGACATGCACCTGACTGCCGGAGCGCTGGACGCCACCTTCGAGAATCGCGCCGACCCCGAGCTCGCGGGCGATCTCCTTCACGCTTTTCGTGCGGTTGCGGTACTCCTGTACCGACGTCCGCGACGTCACTTGGAGCGCCCCGATCTTGGATAGCTGCGTCAGGATGTCGTCCTGGACCCCGTCGGTGAATCCCTGGTTCTCGGCGCTGCCTCCCTGGTTCTGGAACGGCAGCACGGCGATCGTGCGGATGGAGTCCCCAGTATCCCGCGGGTTGCCGATCCCACGGTCCGCCAAGATCCAGACTACGGCCAGAGCGGCGAGCGCGAGGCTGCCGATCAGCGCAATCGGCTCCCACCGCCTCCGGGTGCGTGCCGGAAGCGACCCAGTGGATCCGCTTGTCGTGGCGAGTGCGTCGAGGACGGGTAGCAGCTCCTCGGCCGTCTGCGGCCGGTCGGCTGGCTTCTTTTCCAGGCACCGCATGACGAGCTGGGCAAGAGGCACCGGCACCGCCGGACGGTAGGCGGTGACCGGCAGCGGTGCGGTAGTCAGGTGCGCTGCGAGGACCTGTTGCGCCGTTGCGCCCGTAAAGGGCGGCCGTCCGGCGAGGAGTTCGTACGCCATCACGCCGACCGCATAGATGTCGGCGCGATGGTCGATGTGGGGATCGGCCGCCGCCTGCTCCGGAGCCATGTACGTGGGGGTGCCAAGGGCGACCCCCAACGTAGTGATCGTCTGCCGACCCGTCGCTTCGCTCACCGCCTTGGCGACGCCGAAATCCATGACCAGCGCGTGCCGCCCGGAGAGCATCACGTTGTCAGGCTTGATGTCGCGATGGACGACGCCGTGCGAGTGAGCACAGGCGAGGGCATCCACCACCTCGCGCAGGATGCGCACCGCTTCCGGCACAGGGAGCTCGCCAGCGCGATGGAGTCGGGCGCGCAGCGACTCGCCGTCAATATACGGCATGACGTAATAGAGAAATCCGTCGACCGCGCCGGAGTCGTGCAGCGGCAGGATGTGAGGATGGGTCAGGTTGGCCGCCACCTCGATCTCGCGCAGGAACCGCTCGGATCCCAGCGCCGCTGCGAGATCGGGGCGCAGCACCTTTAAGGCCACCTTCCGATGATGCTTCAGGTCCTCCGCCAGGTAGACGGTCGCCATACCGCCCGCGCCGAGCTCCCGCTCGAGTCGGTAGCGGTCTGAGAGCGCGGCTTGGAGCCGGGTTGGGAGCTCGGACACGTTCAGGGAAAGGGGTGCTCTAAGATGGGGAGGGTATAGGCGATTGGCCAATGGATGCGCAGATGGACAGTAGTCAGGTGGGCACCATCCCGGCAAACTCCAGCATCTGAACGTGCCGAGGTCCGCAAAGTCTACCACCCGACATGGCTCTCTGGATCAGCAGAGTCCTGGTTGACCCCAGAAGGTCGCCTTCGGCTCGAGCCCAGGAGGGGCAATACGGCCGCAGAAAGCGCGGCCGTTTTTTTATGTTAGCTCGGTCTTCGGCTCGAGCCCAGGAGGGGCAACTCGAAGCGCGGTGCCGAATTATCCGGTGTCGCGCTTCGCCTATTTGCCGGGGGTGAGTGAGTAACTGAGTGGGTTACTCACGGCCTGATCAGCGTCCGGCCGTGGCTCGTGTGGCTTTGGAACTGGGCGACGTGGCGCATGGTCGCTTCATCGGGCTGCTGGTACCGAAGCAGCGTGCTAGTGTCCCTCCAACCGCCTACGGCCGCCACGTCTTCAAGGGGCAGATCCTTCCGTTCTGTTGCCCATACTCTCCTGAACATGTGCCAGAGGCTTCCACCGGGCTTCGCCGGCCGATTGTGGTGAGGGCTCCGATGCCTCGTGAGGATTCGAGCCCATATGTCCTTCTCTAGCCCCGTTCCCGCGACGGGCGTACATTGGGCGGTGCCCCAGCTCCAGCAACAGCTTCGCACCACACTCGCCAAGCGCTACATTGTCGAGCGAGAGGTGGGCCGTGGCGGGATGGCCACGGTCTATCTCGCGCAGGATATCAAACACGGCCGCCAGGTGGCCCTCAAGGTGCTGCACCCCGAGCTCGCCGCCTCGCTCGGCTCGGAGCGGTTTCTCCGCGAGATCCAGATCGCCGCCCGATTGCAGCATCCCCACATTCTGCCGCTCTACGACTCGGGTCAGGTTGACGGGAGCGACGGCGCCCAGCCTCTGCTGTATTACGTAATGCCGTTCGTCGAGGGGGAGTCCCTCCGGGACCGGCTCCAACGCGAGAAGCCGCTCCCGGTGGAAGAGGCAGTGCGGATCGGGCGTGATGTCGCGGCGGCCCTCGATTATGCCCACCGGCACGGAGTTGTGCACCGCGACATTAAGCCCGAGAACGTCATGCTCCACGAGGGTGAGGCGATGGTCACCGACTTCGGCATCGCCAAGGCGGTGAGCGCGGCGGGAGGCGAGAGCCTAACTCAGACCGGGTTGGCCGTTGGGACGCCGACGTACATGAGTCCCGAGCAGGCCTCCGGCGAGCGGGAGCCGGACGGCCGGAGTGATATTTACAGCCTCGGCTGCGTGTTGTACGAGATGCTCGCCGGCTCGGCGCCGTTCAGCGGGCCGACCGCCCAGGCGATGATCATGAAGCACTTCACCGACCCGGTGCCCTCGCTGCGGGCCGCCCGCCCGACCATCACGCTGGACCTCGAGCAGGTCGTAACCAGGATGCTGGCCAAGGATCCGTCCGAGCGGTTCGCGACGGCCGCTCAGGTTGCCCTGGCGCTGGGCTCGCCCAAGGTGGCAACACCACCCGAGGCCACCCTGGTCGCCACCCCGGTCACACCAAATAAGAAATCGATCGCGGTTCTTCCCTTCGCGGATATGAGCCCGCAGAAAGACCAGGACTACTTCTGCGAGGGCGTCGCCGAGGAGATTATCAACGCGCTCAGCAAGATCGACGCGCTGCACGTGGCCTCCCGCACTTCGGCTTTCGCGTTCAAAGGTAAGAACGAGGATATGGGCGAGATCGGGAAGAGACTCAAGGTCGCCACCGTCCTCGAAGGCAGCGTCCGGAAATCAGGAAGCCGGCTCCGGGTCTCGGCGCAGCTTGTCAACGTAGCCGACGGCTATCACCTCTGGTCGGAGCGGTACGATCGGGAACTGGAGGATGTCTTCGCGATTCAGGATGAAATCGCGGAGAACATTGTGAAGGCACTCCGGGTGGTACTCAGCGAGGACGAGCGGCGAGCCATCGAGAAGAAGCGCACCGATAACGTGCAGGCCTACGACTACTACCTCCGAGGCCGGCAATTCTTCCATCAGTGGCGCAGAAAGGGAGTGGAGTACGCCCGGCGCATGTTCGAGCGGGCCATCGAAGTTGACCCCAAGTATGCACTCGCCTACGCCGGGATCGCGGACTGCTGCTCGTTCATCTATACCTACTGGGACGCCAGCGCGGCGCATCTGGAGCAGGCCGAGGCGGCCAGCCGGAAGGCCCTCGAACTCGCTCCTGATTCGGCGGACGTGCACACCTCGCGCGGTCTGGCACTGGCGTTCACCAGGCGAGCCGAGGAGGCAGAACAGGAGTTTGAAGCCGCCATCCGGCTCAACCCGAAGCTGTTCGAAGCCCACTACTACCACGGTCGGGCCCTGCTACAGCAGGGCAAGTTCGCCGAGGCGGCTCGGTCCTTCGAGGAAGCCTGCGGTATCCGGCCGGACGACTACCAGGTCCCCCACTTTCTCGCGGGTGCCTACCATGGGCTGGGACGACAGGCGGAGGCGTCGGCGACGTACGGCCGGGCGCTTCAACTCGTCGAACGGCACCTGGAGCTGAACCCGGAGGACTCACGGGCATTGAGCCTCGGTGCCGTTGCGGCGGTCCAGCAGGGCCAGCAGGAGCGGGGCCTGGAATGGGCGAGGCGGGCGCTGGTCATCGATCCCGAGGATTCGGGGATGCTCTACAACATGGCGTGCTTCTTCGCCGTCCAAGGGGAGCACGACGAAGCCATCTCATGCCTGGAGAAGGCCGTGCAGCTGGGATTCGGGCTGCGGGAGTGGATCGAGAACGACACCGACCTCGAGTCGCTGCATTCAGACCCGAGGTATCAAGCCGTGCTGCAGCGGATGTGAAAAGCCCAAACGTGCTCGACGCGCAGATCCGTTTGCAGGCCGCCCTCGCCGCACGCTACCACATCGAGCGCTAGGTCGGCCACGGCGGCAAGAAGAAGTGCAAGAGGAACTTTGTGTGTCATAGCTGGACTCCATTTCGGTCGCATTCCCCTTGACCGGACCGTGGGCTCCGCCAGCGGTATGAGATGCGGTAGCTGGTACGCTGCAAAGAGGGTTCCCCAAGATGGCCCGGCTCCGCGGGACTGGCCCCTCCTGGGCTCGAACCAGGACTCTCCTGATCCAGAGGGGCCATTGTAAGCACCCGAATTCCAGCAACTTGCAATCATTTACGTGAGTTCGTGTCACCCGATGCTGGAGTTTGAATGGCTTTCATGCCGGGCTTGCCATACTTCACTCGCCCAAATGTCGAGGTTTGCGGCAATCCCTCCGGCCTACTCTCCATCTGCGCGTTTGGGTAGCAACTGAACGCGCCCTGTCGCGCTCAAGGTGCTCCACCCAGAGCTCGGCTTCACTGTCGGCGCCGACCGGTTCAAGCGCGAGATTTAGAGTGGCGGCCCGGTTGCGGCACCCCAACATCCTGGGCATCCTCGACTCGGGCGAGACGCCGGGCACCGGCGGAGCAGGTGGTGGCCAGCTCTGGTTCACGATGCCGCTGGTCGAGGGCGAAAATCTGTACGAGCGGCTTCAGCGTGAGCGGCAGCTCGCGCCCGCCGAGGCGCTCCGGATCGCGACCGAGGTGGCCGGCGCCCTCGCCTACGCGCACGAGCAGGGGGTGGTACACCGCGACATCAAACCCGACAACATCATGGTCTCAGGTGACCAGGTGCTTGTCGCCGACTTTGGCGTGGCCCGCGCGGTGAGCGAAGTGCAGGAGAAGCTCACAGCGACAGGGATGACCGTTGGCACGCCCACCTACATGAGCCCGGAGCAGGCGAGCGGCGACAAGATGATCGATGGTCGGAGCGACATCTTCGCGCTCGGTTGCGTGCTGTACGAGATGCTGGCAGGCGAGCCGCCGTTCAAGGACCCGAACCCGCAGACCACGCTTATGCTGCGGTTCATGGGGCCGCCGCGCCCACTTCGGCCGATGATCCCGATCCCGGAGCACGTAGGGGCGGCGATCATCCGCGCCCTGGCAAAGGATCCGGCCGAGCGATTCGCCACCGCTGCGGAGTTCGCTGAGGCACTGGCGGGAGGCAGACCGCGGTACCGGCGCAGGCGGTCGCAAAAACCTCGGCGAAGAAAGGCTGCGCGGCCATCCTCCTGCTGGCCACCCGGGGTAGCAGCGGTGGTCGTGCACATTCTCCCGTAGCGAGGGGCGGTACGAAGGTTGTCAGAGTGTCGACGAGGCAGTGACGGAGCTTGTATTTGCTGTGTCGGCTTTCTATAATCTTGTCGCCCCCTACCACATGTCTGGTTGGCCCGCGGATCCGTGACTGGCTCTCCATCACGCTCCCTACACAACCATGTGCAACAGAGGGTGGATTGAAGGCGACTAGCCTCACTGAGGCCAATATGCCCGAACATCTTTGGCAGGAGATTTCCCCCGGGCAGCTTTGGCGACGTGGGCGGATGCGCTTAGCGAGGATTCCAGGCTCGTTACTCACGTTTCTGCTCATTGGTATCGTGTCCATCTCTGCCTCCGCTATTTCCCTGGTGCTATCCAACGGCACCGGGCCGTCGGTCCTCGCCCTCCAGTTGTTCGGCGCCATCGGCCTTGTCTGGCTCGCCGCGGCGCAGTGGCGGGCTCTCTGGCAGGCCAACGCGGCGGGCCGGGATGCACTCGCCAGGGCCGATCGGCTCGAGCGCGAGCTTGCCAAGCACGAATATCTGGAGGAGGCTTGGCCTCACCGGGAGGAGCGATATCGTACCCCTCTCGATCAGGCCCAGGATTACACGATCTTCCTGCTGGATGTCGACGGCAGAGCCACCAGCTGGAATCCCGGCGTGCAACGGGTCATCGGCTACGAACGAGAGGAGTTTCTCCAGACCTTCATCGGCGACCTTTACACCGAAGAGAACCGCGAGGACGACGCGCCGGCACGGGAGCTGCGCGAGGCCGCGGAGCGCGGCCGGACCAGTTCGGACCGGTGGATCGTCCGGAAGGACGGCCGCCGGTTCTGGGCCTCGACTTCAACCGCGAGCGTGCACGATCGCCGGGGACGGCTCCTGGGTTACGCCCGACGGGTGCGCGATCTCTCCGAGAGTAAGCAGGCAGCGGAGCAGCTTCGCAGGAAGCAGGCGGCTCTCGAGCTAGCGGTTGAAGCCGCCGCGCTGGGCACCTGGGAGTATGAACTTGGCACCGCCGTTATGTACTGGGACGAGCGGGCGAGGGCGCTTTTCGGACTTTCCCCCGACGCGCCGGTGACATTGGCCGCCTGGCTGGAAGCACTCCACCCGGAGGACCGCGAGCAGACCGAGGAGCGCTGGAAGCGGGCCCTCCGGGAGTGCTCAGCGTTCTCGGCGGAGTACCGCGTCGTCTGGCCCGACAGCAGCGTTCATTTCATCATGGCAGTCGGGCGGTGCACCTCCGATATGACCGGCGAGCCGTTTACCATGTCCGGCGTGGTGCTCGACCTGACGGAACGGCGTCGCACCGAGGAGCACCTGCAGGAGAGTTTGCGACTCGAGGCGGTTGGCCGCCTCGCCGGTGGGGTCGCCCACGACCTCAACAACATGCTGGCCGCCATCCTGGGATTCTCCGAGTTCTTGCAGCGTGGTATGGAGCCCAACGATCCGCGGCGTAGCGACGTGGAGCAGATCTCGATCGCGGCCAACCGGTCGGCCAATCTGACTCGCCAACTTCTTGCCTTCGCGCGGCGTGAGCTGATCCGGCCACAGGTGCTTGACATCAATACGGTGGTGCGGAAAGCCGCGGCCATGTTCCCCTCGATCCTGGGCGAGAATATCAAGCTGGTGCTGGAACTCGCGCCCCAGCTCGGCCTCATCTATGCCGATTCGCGCCAGATCGAGCAGACCCTCATGAACCTCGTACTCAATGCCCGCGATGCCATGCCCCGAGGCGGCCAGGTGACAGTCGAGACCAGGACCGTCAGACTGGAGCTCAGCGCCGGGAAGCCGCGGAACCAACCTCTTGGAGCGCCAGACGGTAGCTTCACCATGCTTGCCGTGAGCGACACCGGTCATGGAATGGATGCCGCCACGCTGCAACGCATCTGGGAGCCGTTCTTCACCACCAAACCGCCCGGCGAGGGCACCGGTCTGGGCCTATCGTCTGTGTACGGTGCCGTGAAGCAGAGCGGCGGGTTTGTGTGGGCTGACTCAGAACCGGGCCGGGGGACGACGATACAGGTGTACTGGCCTCAGAGCCGTGCCGAACCGCAGCCGCTGGAGGAGTCGAGCCGGCCTTCAGCAGTCGAGGGGGGCAGCGAAACGATCCTCATCGTAGAGGACGAGGCTCTGGTCCGGTCGCTTGCAGTGCGGGTCCTGAAGTTGGAAGGCTACCGTTGCTATGAAGCACGCGACGCTGAGGAAGCCATCCGCTTCCTCGAGCAGGACCAAATTCATATCGATCTAGTCATCACCGATGTGGTGATGCCAGGCATGAGCGGTGGTGGCCTGGGCGGTCGCTTGGAGCTTCTTCGGCCGGGACTCCCGATCCTTTTCACGTCGGCTTTTACAGACGAGGACGTCATCCGCCGCGGTCTGCTTCAAAAGGACCGACCATTCCTTCAGAAGCCGAGCACCCCGCAGGAGCTTGCGCGCAAGGTGCGAACAGTGCTGGATGCTGCGGCTTCGATCCCGAACCAGCCGGGAACGATGTAGGCCTGGCTACTTTGGCTTCCACCCACCCGGGGATCCGCCAGGGCTCTTCTTAATGGTCGGATCATCAGCCTTGCCGGCATTGAGTGATGGCCGCTGCTGGTCGTCTCGCATAGTGGGCTGAGACGGCCCAAACGCGCTCTGATCTGAGCACGCGTTCGCCAGGAGCGCCAGGGAAAAGATCAGCAAAGTCACAAGATGACGGGGCATGCAAAGGCCTCCATCCGGCCAGGGCGGAAGTTAGGGGAGGAGTCAGTCTCAGGGGGAGTGACAAAGTTAATGAGGGGGCGCCGATTGTGAAGTCGTCCCCACCAGGAACTGGTAGCGCGGGTCTTTCCGGAGGTCCCGGAACCACCAGGTCCGGTCCCGTGCCATCCCCTCCCGGAACTGCGGATTCGCCGACAGATACAAGCTCAGCTGGTGCAGCCCCTCATCGTACTGCCCGAGGAGAGTACGCATTATGGCCTCGAGCATCGCGAGTTCCCGGGTTTCATCGATTGTAGTATCGGCTCGAGCCCGCCGGGCTACAGCGTCCGCGCTATCTCGGAGACCTGCACGGGCCAGTGCGACCGCCACGAGCATCTGCCCATAGTGCTCGTTATACGCCCGGCTGGTCAGTGGTGTAAGCTCGATGTACTTCTGGTAGAGCGGTTGCAGTCGGTACAGGTCTGGACTGCTGCCCTTGAGTGCGTATAGCCAGAGCTGGCACTCAGCGAACCGGTAGGACTCGGGAAAACGTCGATGGCCTTCTTCGCACCAGCGCTTCGACTCGCGGGCGTCTTCGAGATCGAGCGAACTCTGGAACAGCCGCCAGATGGTCTCTTGCGCCGAGGCTAAGTACGGATCCGCCTGGTAAGCACGCAGGGCCGCGATCTTGGCCAGGGCCGACTGGCTCTGATTCATCCGGAGATGGCTCAGCGCCGTCCAGGCGTTTGCGGCGGTTGGATCTTCGGCGACGGCCGCCTCGAGGTCGGTCTGGGCACCGCTCAGGAGCCGGGATCCTTCCGCTGGGCTTTGCGCCAGGTTGACCAGCCAGCGGTAGTACCTGAGGGTTCCACGCAATTCCAGCGCTTCCGCGTCCTCCGGGTTGACCCGAACTGCCCGCTCGGCGTGAACCAGCCCGATAGAAGTCCATCGCTCGGTGTAACGCCGATCGATCGTGCCCACCAGACTCAGTCGGGCGTAGGCTATTCGACCTCGGCCGACGCTGGGCCGTGACCACTTAGGCTCTTCCCTTTGGGCCGAAGCGAGCAGTGAGTCGGCCTTATCCAGGCGAATTGCTGCGCCGTTGGTATCGCCCGCCGCAAGCAGCCCATCGACGTCACGGCTGAGCTCTCCGGCCTGTTGCACCAGATGCCAGGCGCGCGGATGGGTTTCGGCTCGGGTGATGGCCATCTTCTTCTGGACCTCCTCACCGAGCCGCTGCCGGAGGAAGATCGCCACTTCCTGGGTCAGGTCGTCCTGAAGCGCAAAGATCTCCTGGTGCGGCCGCTCGATGGTGGTGCTGCCGAGCTCCGCTCCAGTTTCACCGTCGATCAGGGCCACCGTGAGCCGTAGCCGGCCACCCGACTGGGCAACAATACCCTGGACCAGCGTTCCCACCTTCAGAGCCCGGGCGATGCTGTCGGGAGCCACGTTGGTGTGGCGGTAAGGCCCGACACCATTCTGAGAGATCACCTGAAGCGTGGGCACGCGGCTCAACTGGTGGATGAGCTCTTCAGTCAGGCCGTCAGCCAAATAGGTCAGTGAATCGTTGCGGCTGCGCTGCTGGAAGTAGAGCACGGCTATATGCCGCGGATCGAATGCCACTGCGCGCGCGCTTGACGGCGGCTTTCCAGTATCGGACCGACGAATCAGCCAAAATGCCCCTATGCCGAGGGCTGTGAGCGCCAGCCCGGTCCAGATCCGCCGCAAACGCCGAACCGGTGCCCGCTTAGCGTCCGTATTGAGCTGGGCCAGCGTGGCCGCCAACTCGCGCATTTGAAAGCGCTCGGCCCGATTTTTCGCGAGCGCGCGCGTCACAGCCGCCTGCACTTTCTCAGGTACGGACCGGTCCAACTGAGCAAGACTCGGTGCCTGCTCCAGCGAGTGGCGCGCGACGACGGTGGTGGCGCTCCCGCCCTCGAACGGAGGAGCGCCGGCCAGCATCTCGTAGAGCACGCAGCCGAGGCTGTAGACGTCGCTCCGTCCATCGATATCGGCATCGCCGAGCGCCTGTTCCGGGCTCATGTACTGCGGTGTACCGATCACGGGCCCGCCGCGTGACAAGGAATCGCCAAAATTCGCCGCCCGCGCGATACCGTAATCGGCGACCAAAACGTGATTCTTCTGCAGCAGGATATTTTCCGGCTTCACGTCACAATGAACCACTCCCTGCTCATGCGCATAGGCGAGCGCGTCGGCCGCCTCGCGGGCGATCCGGAGCGCCTCGGCGAGTGGCAGACGGGGCTCGCGCAGGAGACGCTGCCGCAGTGACTCACCCTCCACGAACGGCATGACATAGTACAGGAAGCCATTCGAGGAGCCCGAGTCGAATAAAGGCAGGATGTGGGGGTGCTGGAGATTGGCGACGACCCGGATCTCATCGAGGAATCGCTGGGGACCGAGCGACGCGGCGAGCTCGGGGCGGAGCACCTTGAGCGCGACCTGGCGCTCGTGTCGCAGGTCCCGGGCGAGGTACACGGTGGCCATGCCACCCTCTCCCAGTTTCCGCTCGAGCTGGTAGCGGTCAGCCAGCGCTGTACGAAGTCTGTCGGGTTGAGGCTGGTGCAGTAGATCCGCCATGGAGGAGCCTCTAAAGGCCCAGGCGGGGAGCCGGTTCCGCTGGGAACATATCTAATATCGCTGGGAACCCCTCTAATATATTAAGGGTCACCCCCTAGACAGAACCATTCAAGCTTCCTGGTCCTCCGAGGTGGTCTCGCGAAGAGCATCGGCCAGAGGAGGCGGTGAGTCGAGCAGAGAGCCGAACCGGACTCAGCTCGGCTCACGGTCGTCACGCTCGACGCTCATGCCGGCGAAGCGACTGCGATACTCCGCCGGCGAGAGGCCGGTGTGCCGCTTGAACAGATGCCGGAAGAACGCCAGGTCTTCGTATCCGACCTGCGAGCAGACCTCCTGGACGGAGACGCCGCCGCCTCGCTCGAGCAACTCCCGCGCCGCGGCGACGCGCAGCGTTTGGACATAGTCGCCCGGCACCCGGCCGGTCGCCGCCTTGAAGCGGCGGATAAGGTTACGCGGGCTCATGCCCACCGCGCGGGCGAGCTGCTCGATCGACACGGCGCGGTCGAAGCGTTCCTGGAGGTACGTCTCGGCCTCGCGGATTTTCGCGTCCGAATGCGGCGGAGACAGGACGCCGCGCTGCGCCCGTAGAAGATCGGTGGAAATGGATGCGGCAAACTCCGACATTTGAGCGAGTAAAGAACGGCAAAGTACGGCATGACGGTGGCACCTGCCTCGTTGCGGAAGCCAGGGAGCGCTTTAGGTTGGTGCGTGACAGCCAGGCGAGAGGGACAGCTCATGATTACGACGCCACGCCCCGGGGTCGACGAGTATGCCCCGTCATTTGCCGACTACGTTGCCCGCATCGCCGAGGAGGAGGACATCGCGGCCGTCCTGGCCAGTCAGCTTGACCAGGTCCTCGTCTGGCTCAGCCGGATTCCCGAGGCCCTCGGCGACTACCGCTACGCCCCGAAGAAGTGGAGCCTCAAAGAGGTGGTGGGCCATCTGTCCGATACCGAGCGGGTCTTTGCCTACCGCGCCCTCCGCATCGCGCGGGGCGACACCACCCCGCTGCCCAGCTTCGACGACCAGGCTTACGTGGCCGAGCTGCGGGCAGCCGACCGCACCCTGGCCGATCTGGTCGAGGAATGGGGTGCCGTCAGGCGGGCGACCCTCGAGCTGTATCGGAACCTGCCGCCGGAGGCGTGGTTCCGCCGTGGGATTGCCAGCGACCAGCCAATCAGTGTCCGCGGGCTCGCCTACGTGATCGCAGGGCATGTGCGGCACCACGTCGAGGTCCTGGAGGCCCGCTACACCGGATGACGCGACAATATGAGCTGCCTCCTGTGCCCTCCCTTCAGCTAGAACAACTCGCCACCGCGCTCACCGGCCGCTACAAGATCGAGCGCGAGCTTGGCCACGGCGGGATGGCCACGGTCTACCTGGCAGACGATCTGAGGCATCATCGCAAGGTGGCAATCAAGGTGCTCCGGCCCGAGCTAGGCCTCCTGCTCGGTCCCGACCGGTTCACCCGCGAGATCCGAATCGCTGCCGCGCTCAACCACCCCCACATCCTGCCGCTGCATGACTCAGGTGAGGCCGACGGGCTCCTCTTCTATGTGATGCCCTACGTCAGGGGCGAATCCCTCCGCCAGAAGCTTTCCCGGGAGAAGCAGCTGTCGATCGATGAGGCGATCGCCATCGTGCGGCAGATCGCCTCGGCCCTGGACCACGCGCACGCCCACGGCCTGATCCACCGGGACATCAAGCCGGAGAACATCCTGCTCCACGAGGGCGAGGCGATGGTCACCGACTTCGGCATTGCGCTCGCAGCCGGGGCGGCGCCGGGCGAGCGGCTCACCGTGACCGGGCTCATGGTGGGCACCCCCGAGTACATGAGCCCCGAGCAGGCTGCCGGCGAGCGGACGCTCGACGCGCGGAGCGACGTGTACAGCGTCGGCTGCGTGCTCTACGAGATGTTGGCGGGCGAGCCGCCGCACGCGGCCACCTCACCGCGAAGCGTGATCGCCCGGCGGTTCACCGAGCCGGCGCCGCACGTGCGTCGCGTGCGCCCGATGGTGCCGCCCGCGGTGGACGAGGCGATCGCGCGGGCGCTCGCCCCGGATCCGGCGGACCGGTTCCCTTCCGTCGTGGCGTTCGCCGACGCGCTCACGGGGGGTACACCGGCGCCGCGCCCGCCGAGGCCGCCGTCGGTCGCGGTGCTGCCCTTCCTCAACCTGAGCGCGGACCCCGAGAACGAGTTCTTCGCCGACGGAATCACCGAGGACGTGATCGCCCAGCTCTCGAAGATCCGGTCGCTGAAGGTGATCGGGCGCGGCTCGGTGATGCGGTTTAAAGGGCGGGACCAGAGCCTGCGCGAGATCGGTGTGACGCTGGATGTGGGAACGCTGCTCCAGGGCAGCGTCCGGCGGGCCGGGGGCCGGGTGCGCATCGTGGCGCAGCTCCTCGATGCCGATTCGGACCGGCACCTGTGGGCGGAGACGTACGACCGCGAGCTGACCGACATCTTCGCGATTCAGACCGACGTGGCGCTGCAGATCGCGTCCGCGCTCGAGGCAGAGCTCACCCACGAGGAGCGGACCCGGATCCGCAAGGAGCCGACGGATGACCTCCAGGCCTACCAGCTCTACCTGCAGGCCAAGCATTGCCTGACGCGGTGGACCCAGGAAGGGATGGACCGGGCTCTCGAGTACCTGGAGCAGGCGGTCGCGCGCGATCCGAACTATGCGCTGGCGTACGCCACCACCGCGTGGGCCTACACTGATCTCGCGCTCGCGGTGGCCGGCTCGCTCCCCTCGGGGGAGGCGTTTCAGCGAGCGAAAACCGCTGTCGCGCGGGCCCTCCAGATCGACAGCGGGCTCGCCGAAGCGCATGCCGTGCTGGGGCACCTCAAGTACGCGTGCGACTACGACTGGGCGGGAGCGGAAGCGGAGCTCAAGCGGGCGATCGAGTTGAACCCGAACAGCGGAGAGGCCTACGACTTCTACGGGCTCATGCTGTCCTCGCTCGAGCGCTACGACGAGGCCATCGAGATGCAGCGGCGCGCCCACGAGCTCGACCCGCTGGCCCACCGCATCGACATCGTGACCACGCTTCTCAGGGCCGGGCGGTACGACGAGGCGCTGCGCACCGTCACCCGGGTCCTCGACGTCGAGCCCCACCTGGCCCTGGCGCAC
>DASXRM010000178.1:0-8087 GCA_036506575.1 Gemmatimonadales bacterium
GCGGGAAGTCGATGCAGTCATTGCTGTCCGTTTCTGAATCTCAAAGAAAAAAGCGAGGCGACCAGAAAAACTTAACTGGGCCACCCCGCTCACCGCTTACCGCTCACCGCTTACGGCCCTACTGCACGATCCGAAGCACCCCCGCCTCCGCGCTGCCCCGAATGAATGCCTCTGCGTCGGTCGTGGGAATGACCACGCCCGTCTCCGCCTGACCTCGGCGAGCCAGGCTGGCCATGAAGTCATTCAGGGACCCGTGGGCCCATTCCCGGTCGGCCGCCTTCATCTGCAGCAGAATCTCCTCCCAGGTACCTCTGATCGTGTGACCAGCCAGTGTCATGATCAGATGGGATTCGCTCTGACCAGGCTTCTTCTGCATCGCATGCAGCTCGCTGAGCAGAGTCCCGAAGAGCTCCAGCTGGTGGGGATCCCGCACACCGCCGTCGGCATGCTGAGCTTCGACCTCGGCCAGCAGCATGTCGATGGCATCGGGCTCGCCGGCCACCTCGCCTAAGCGCGCCAGCCACGGGGCCAGCTCGGGATCTTCATCGGGCAGCCGATAGATCGTTTTCTTCAGCTCGATATGCCGCCAGATGCCCAGCTCGTCGTAATGGTCCTCCGGCTGGGTACGCTCCAGCTGGTGAAGGGCGGCCTCGGTCTCTCCCCGATCGTACAGCAGGTTGGCGAGGTAGATCCTGGCCTCGCTGAAACCGGCATCGATCTCCAGCGCCCGGCGCAACCAGTAGAGCGATCCGGCGTCATTCCCTAGTCGGTGAGACGCGTACCCCAGGCAGGCAGCTGCGTCGGGCGATTCGGGATGGGCCGCAACGGCAAGGTCGAAGAAGCGGTGTGCGGGCGCCACCAGCCCCTCGCGAAACAACGCCCGGCCAATCTGCAGCATGAGCTCGTGATCGTCCTGGAACCCTAGCTGCAGGATGCGCTCCACCGCCCGCATGGCGCCCGCCCGGTCGCCGAGCTTGAGCAGGGTCTCACCCAAGCCTGCGAGTCCGTCTTCGTGGTCGGGATCCAGCGCTAGCGCCTGCTCAAAGCTCCGGCGCGACCAGGCGTATTCCTCGCGCGCGAGATGAGCGTAGGCCCTACCGATATGCAATTCTACCGCGTGGGGGTACAGCGCAATGCCTTCTTTAAGGACGGTCAAGGCTTCATCGTAGCGGCCTTCGTTGTAGAGGTGATGGGCTTGTTCGTCGAAGTCGTCGGAGCTGAGGAATGCTTCCGACATCGGCAGGGCCTCCCGCGGCAGGTTAATTGACAAACTACGGGCTTGGGTTGGATGGAGCAAGAGAACTGCTCACGTTGGTGGAGCTTAGGCGGTTCGGGGTTGACCCGATCTCCCCGAGTCTTATGTTACTGACTGGTCAGTCATTTAGTCCTCAGGGAAAGTCTCCGATGGTCGATCCACATCCTGCCGACGCGATCACCCCTCCTCGCTGGCACAGACGACCGGAAGCGCGCCCGGAAGAGATCCTCGACGCAGCGCAGAAGGTGTTTGGAAAGTCGGGCTTCGCGCGGGCCAAGCTGGACGACGTCGCCCGGCTCGCGGGAGTGAGCAAGGGAACGCTCTACCTCTATTTCGATTCCAAGGAGACGCTCTTTCGGGAGATGGTCCGGGCCAAGATCGTGGCGCTCGTGGCCGAGAGTGAGGCGGTGCTCGAGGCCCACGCAGGGTCATACCGCGACCTCCTGGTGCAGTTGATCACCGGAATGTTTTACTCGATGCGGAATCAGGACGTCGTGCAGATCTCGCGGGTGGCTCAGGCTGAGTTCGCCAGCTTTCCCGAGCTGGCGCAGTTCTACTTCGATGAGGTGATCGTCCGGGCCCGACGGTTGGTCGAGCAGGTGCTCGAGAGGGGGATCGCAGCTGGTGAGTTCCGTCCGATTCCCCACGGGTTCGGCGCCCGGGCCCTGCCGTCCCTCCTGGTTCATTCGGTTCAGGTGCAATGTTGGTTCCGCCAGCTGGATCCGGAGGCCTTGAGCGACGAAGAGGCGCTCGAGGGTCTGATCGATTTCTGTCTCAACGGGGTGCTGGCTCGCCCCGCCTCCCGGACCTGAGGACCGACACTCATGCGCTACGTGGTGGCCACGCTAGTCAGCGCGCTCGCCGGTTTGGGCTCTCCGCTCCTGGCTCAGGGGCCCGTCATCCCCAGCGGCCCGATCAGGCTGATCGATGCCATCAATCTCGGCCGGCAGCAGGGAGTCGAGGCCGCCATCGCTCGCGTGAACGTACGCGCCGCGGACGCGCGGACGGGGCAGCGACGAGCCGACCTCCTGCCCAACATCAGTGGCCGCGCATCGCTGACGCGCCAGACACTGAACCTGGATGAGTTCGGGATCCCCGTCGCCACCGGGGTTACCGATCCCTTCAACATCTACAACCTCCAGCTCCGGGCCTCGCAGACCTTGTTCGACGCGAGTGTCATCGCGCGGCTACGGGCAGGACGGGACACCGCGATCGCGGCTGGACTCGACGCCCAGGCTGTCGGTGAGATCGCCGGCGCGACTGCGGGGCTGGCCTATCTGCGAGTCCTCAGCGCCGACGAGACCGTGCAGGCCAGGCAGGCTGACAGCACCGTGGCCGCGGATCTGCTGGGCCAGGCTCGCAAGCTGGTTCAAGCCGGAGTGAACCCGGCCATCGATGCCACCCGCAGTGAGGTGAGCTTCGCCGCGGTGCGCACCCAACTCGAGATTGCGCGAAACAGCGCCGATCGTGCCCGTCTTGACCTGGTACTGTCGCTCGATCTCCCGTCGGGAACCCGGCTCGAGTTGGCCGACTCGCTGGGACTCGCACCATACGAGATTCCCCGCCAGCCCGACGAGGCTGCCCGCTTTGCCCGCGAGCACCGAGCCGAGCTCGCGGCCGAGCGCGCCAGGACACAGTCGGCTCGTCGCAGCCTCCGAGCGATCCGCTACGAGAACCTGCCGAGTCTCTCGGCTAACGGCGCCTACGTCGAAAGTGGGCGGGAGACCGGAACTCTGGCCGGCACCTATAACCTGCAGCTGCTCCTGAGTGTGCCAATCCTCGATGGATTCCGCCGACAGAATCGCTCCAAGGAGCAGAGCGCCAGGGTCGAAGTGCAGGAGCTCCGGGAGCACGCTCTGGTCAACCAGGTCGAAACCGAAGCGCGTCAGGCGGTGCTCGACCTGGCCTCGGCCGAGCAGCAGGTGGCAATTGCCGGCGAGCGGGTCCGTTTGGCCGAACGCGAGCTGGCGGAGGCGCAAGAGCGGTTTCGCGCGGGCGTTGCGGGAACCGTCGAAACGACCAGTGCGCAGAGCGCCGTGATCTCGGCGCGGGATGCGTTGATCCAGGCACGGGTGAGCTATGGCACTGCCAGAGTGAGCGCGTACCGTGCACTCGGCGTGATCGACCAACTCCACTGACGGTACACCCACGGAGCGAGACCAGACCATGGCCACCGAGACACCCGAGGTGCCCCCGACCGTTCCCGCGGCCGCGAAACGCAGTCGGCTTCCGTTCATTATAGTGGGCGGCTTGGTCTTGGCCTTTGCCGTATGGGGTCTAAACCGATACCTGTACTCCCGGCATCACGTCTCGACTGACAATGCTCAGGTCGACAGCCACATCACCCTCATTGCCCCGCGCATTGGGGCATTCGTGTCTCGCGTGCTGGTCGACGACAACCAGCATGTGGAGGTCGGCGACACTCTCGTCGTACTGGATGACCGTGATCTGAAGGTGAGAGTGGAGCAGGCCGAGGCGGAGCTGCGCGATGCGGAGGCGACGGTGGGAACCCGGGGCCGAGCTGGCCAAGCCAAGGCTCAATTCCAGGCCACTCGATCGCAGGCCGCCTCGGTTCAAGCGGCCGTGACGGCGGCGGAGGCGGACTACAAGAAGACCGCATTGGATCTGGAGCGCTACCGGAGGCTCGCGGCTCAGAAGATCATCTCGGCACAGCAACTGGATGCGGCCGAGGCCGCGTTCGAGGCTGCCGCGGCGAACCTGGAAGCAGCCCGCAGGCAGGCCGCCGCGGCGGGAAGCCAGGTCTCCGCCTCGGGAGCGGCGGTGCGCAGCGCCGATGCGCGGCTGGCCGCGGCGGAAGCAGCGGTAGACAATGCGCGGCTTCAGCTCAGCTACACTCATATCACTGCGCCGACTTCAGGCACTATCGCCAAGCGAAACGCCGAAACTGGCGCGCTGGTCCAGGTCGGCCAGAGCCTCATGTCCATCGTGCCGGATAAGGACGTCTGGGTGACGGCGAACCTGAAGGAGACCCAATTGGCCAACGTCAGGGTTGGCGACCACGCGGAATTCACGGTGGATGCATACCCCGGACGAAAGTTCGAGGGCCGGGTGCAGAGCCTGAGCCCCGCCACGGGGGCAAAGTTTGCGCTGCTGCCGCCGGACAATGCGACCGGGAACTTCACCAAGGTGGTGCAGCGGGTGCCGGTCAAGATCGCGGTGGACCAGCCATCGCAAACTTCGGCCCCGCTCCGGCCGGGAATGTCGGTCGATGTGACTATCGAGACCGGAGCTCAGAAAGCCTCTCCGCCGCCAAGTTCTGCCGCGGCGCAGTGAATGAAGCCACGGATGAACACGGATGGACACCGATTTGCCCGTGCTCGAGAGAACATTCGTCTTTCACCGCAGTCGGTGTTCTCTTGTGGTGCATCTTTCGGGGATTGTCGAACAAGAGTCTTCTGAACTGAGGCCGAGGTCCAAAGTTGAAGAGTAGACCGACTTCCAGAACTGTGGCACGGAGATAGTTCAAGAGCTGTGCTTCGTGGATGGCATGCAGGCTGAGACACGCCTTGGCTTCGACGAGAACGGCGCCGCCTACGATCAGATCCGCTCGAAATCTGCCGATAATCCTACCTCGAAAGCACACGGCCAGCGGCATCTCGCGTTGCACACCAAGTCCAGCCTGACCGAGCGCAAACGCAAGAGCCTCCACGTATACGGACTCCAGAAATCCCGGCCCGAGTTCGTTGTAGACCTCAAAGAATACACCAATGATCCTTTGCGTAACTGCAGAATGTTTTAATCCGTGTTCATCCGTGTTCATCCGTGGCTCCTTCTCATGACCCCTGAAGGTAGGCCTGCTCACCGGACTGCTTTGTACCGGTTAGCTTTGAGATGTGACCTTCCAGCGCAAACTGCTGCTCGGCTTTTCGCTCATGGTCCTCCCCGCCTTGTTGATCGGTGCCGGGGCGATCCGCAGCAACATCCTCGAGCGCCGGGCCTTGCAGGCGCTGGGGGAGAGTATGGCCCGCACTCGGACCTACGCCGAGCTGGAGACGGCGATGTTCGATCAGAGCGAGGTCATCTGGCGCTATCTGAGTGGCCTCGATCCGACCGCTCGGAACGAGTTCCGCCTCACCGGACAAGTGGTGGACTACTGGCAGCAGCGTTGGGCCGCGGAGCTTCGCCCGGAGGAGATGGGGCTCGCCGACGGGGTTCGTGCCATTCAGCGTCAAATCCAGACCGCGGCCGACAGCATATTCCGCCTCTACGACGCCGGCCGCCATCAGGCTGCGTTCAGCACCGCTCAGCGCGAGCTCAAGGGCCGTCTGCTCCCGGCGCTGACTCAGTTGAACCGGCAGATCTACCGGCAGGCACGAGAGTCCAGCGTCCGAGGAGCCTATTCCCGCCTGGGGGAGATTCTCGCCGCCCAGAATCGGATTCTACTGCTGACGTTGGTGCTGTCGTTGGCGGGTGGCCTGCTCGGCTCCTGGCTGATATCTCGCAGCCTGTCCCGGCCGCTCAGTGAGCTTACCGCTGCCATGGCGGTGGTCGGTGCCGGGCAGCTCGACCACCCGGTGAGAGTGAGCTCGCGCGACGAGATCGGAGAGCTCGCCCGGGCCTTTGGCCGGATGACGGAAAATCTCCGGCAATCGCGAAGCGACATGCTTCGCCTCAACACCGAGCTGGAGGCCAAGATCTCACAGCTCGAGCGAGCTCAGTCCCAGCTGGTCCAATCCGAGAAGCTGGCGTCGATCGGCGAGATGTCGGCGGCGGTGGCACATGGGCTCCGGAATCCGCTGGCCAGTCTGCGCGCCGCGGCCCAACTGGTTCGGCGGCACCCCGATGCTCCGTCTTCAGCCGAACACCTGAACGCGATCGTTGAGGAGGTTGACCGGCTGGACCGCCGGATCAGCCATCTCCTGAGCTTCTCCCGGCCGGCCCCGTTCCATCCACTCAGGGAGCGGGTTCACCAACTGGTCGAAGGACTGCTGCCGGCCTTCTCCGAGCCGCTTCGAGAACGCAACGTGGACCTCGAGCTTGCGCTTTCACCCGGGCTGCCCCAGGTCCAGGTTGATCCCATGCAGCTGGAGCAGGCCCTGGTGGAAATCGTCTCCAACGCGCTCGATGCCATGCCCCAGGGAGGACGGCTCCGGATCGGCGCGTCCGTGACTGGAGATGATGGCGCCGGTCCGACCAAGGTGACCATCGAGATCGCCGACACCGGTCCCGGTATCCCCAACCAGGTACTTCCTTCCGTTTGCGAGCCGTTCTTCACGACTCGCCAGGACGGGACCGGGCTGGGACTCGCCATCGCCAAGCGATACGTGGAGCAGAACGGCGGGAAGCTGGAAATCCTGAGCCGGCCAGGAGGCACCACCGTTCGGGTGCATCTTCCCGCCGTGGCGCGGACCGAGGCTGCGGTATGAACCCGAGCGGCTCGACTGTTCTGATCGTTGACGACGAGCGGACCCTGGCCCGTGCCGTGAAGGCGTTTCTGGCTGAAGCGGGCTACGAGGCCGCGGTCGCGAGCAATGGAGAGCAAGCGCTGGAGTTGCTCCAGAGCCTCAGACCCGATGTCGTATTCGCTGACGTCCGTCTACCCGGAATGAGCGGCATCGACCTGCTCCGTCGCATCCGGGAGTTCGACCCCGCCATCCCGGTCATCATCATGACCGCCTACGGCACCATCGAGGGCGCGGTGGAGGCCGTCAAGCTGGGCGCGTTTGACTACATGAAGAAGCCGGTGGATCTGGAAGAGCTGAAGCTCCTCGCCGACCGAGCACGGGAGACCGCTCTGCTCAAGCAGGAACTCTCCTACTACCGCCGTCGCGCCGCCAACGAAGTACCGTTCGCCGGAATCCTGGGTAAGTCGCCCGCCATCCGCGCGGTGATGGATCAGGTCCGCCAGGTGGCCGCGCTGGACGAGACGCCTCCGGTCCTCATCACCGGTGAGACCGGGACCGGTAAGGGTCTCGTGGCCCGTACGCTGCACCAGTCGGGTAGCAGGGCGGGCAAACCCTTTATCGAGGTGAACTGCACCGCGCTGCCGGCAAATCTGATGGAGGCGGAGCTCTTCGGCTACGAGCGGGGAGCCTTTACCGATGCCAAAGAGTCGAAGCTCGGCTTGTTCGAAGCGGCTGAGGGCGGGTTTCTCTTGCTCGACGAGGTCGGCGATCTAGAGCCCTCGCTGCAGGGGAAGCTGCTCCGCGCCATCGAGGAGCGGACGGTGCGGAGGGTCGGTGGAATTCGCGATCGTCGGATCGATGTCCGCATCCTGGCGGCCACCAATCGAGACCTCGAGCGCGAGGTGCAACGGAACCAGTTCCGGAGCGATCTCTACTTCCGGCTGGCCGTGATCATTCTGCATCTGCCGCCGCTCCGCGAGCGAGGCGACGACGCTCTCTTGCTGGCAAGCCATTTCCTCAAGCGCTTTAGTGCCAAGTACGGCAAAGACGTACGCAGCATCGATCCCCGAGCCCGGGACGTGCTGCTGGCGTATCCCTGGCCCGGCAACGTGAGGGAGCTCAGTCACGTGATCGAGCGAGCCGTCCTTTGGAGTCGCGAAAACACGCTGAATGTCGAGGATCTCTCGCTTACGACTCCACCTCGGGTTGAGCCGGGTGGGGCTGAGCCGGCTGGAAGCGACCGTGCGCCGGAGGCCCTCGAACCCGCCCGGACGACATTCGATGGCCCCCCGGCGGCCGAGCTTCCAGCCGAGGGCGGAGATCTGAGTCAGTGGGAGCGGTCAATGATCGAACGGGCCCTGCGCGAAGCCGGAGGAAATCAGACCAAGGCCGCCCGGCGTTTGGGTATCACCCGTGACACCCTGCGGTATCGGCTCAAGAAGTTCGGAATTCAGAGTGGGTGATTT
>DASXRM010000179.1:0-30437 GCA_036506575.1 Gemmatimonadales bacterium
AGCTGGAGACAATTCTCCAGCATACCCAGGGCAAGAATCCGGCGAACTTCGACTACGCCTTCAACCTCGAGTACGGTCAGCGCTACACGGCGGCCGACCCCGTTCTGGCCGCCCTGCGGGCCCGTCTGGACGCGGAGACGTCCCGTCGAGCGAAGGACACCCGAGGTGGCTAGCTTGAGGTACCTCCGCGAAGCCTCGATCGGCATCCCGCCGTCCGAACCGACTCCGCCGGCACTTCCCGGGAGCGTCCCCTTGCCCAAGCGCAACTATGGATATGAGAAACGTCAGAAGGAATTGAACAAACAGCGTAAGCAGGAAGAGAAGCGGCAGCGCAGGCTCGATCGGACCGCCGCGCCGCCTGAAGAAGTGAAGATCGATGAGACGACTTCGCCGGGCCCGTGGCCGGAAGAGTCGTAGGGGCGCCGCTCAGCGATTTCACACTTCCTTGGGCCACTCACTCGCTAGCGAGAAAGAAGAACGTCACATGCCGTCTCACCTCGCACTTATCCAGCGGTCGAACCGGAAAGACCTGAGTAACGTTGAAGTGCACATGAATATCAGCGAATCAGATGCGGGCCGGCAGTCCTGGAGCGGAAAGTTCACGTCTCGAAGTGCCGATGGCATTCTCCCGAACGAACGGCTCGCATTCACCCTGGATACCGGACAGAAAGGGACTGCGAGAGTGAGTGAGACCTCCTTCGACAGTCGGACACCCGAGTCGACGGTGGTCCACTTTAGGGGGACCAGCCCTCTCGGTTGATGCACGAAAAGAAAAACAGCCCCTCGTCCGTCGAAGGGCTGTTGTTTTTTTAACCTCCGGCGTGGCTACTGCTTTACCCACGTCGGCCGAAGATCGCGCGTCACGTCGCTGACCAACTGGCGAACCATCTCACCGTAGGCTTCCTCTCGATCCCGCACCGCGATGGAGGGCAGTCGTTCTGAGATTTCGAGCCGTCCGACCGTGCTGTTCGCGGCGGCGCTGGAGCGCCACACGGTTCCACCGGTCTGGGTGGAAAGTAACCGGACCGTGAGCTCGGCGGATAGCCCGGCCCTGACGTTCATGCCCGAGGCATCGATATGGCCGCGCGGCTTGACCTTCGAGAGCTTGATCGTTCCCACGAACACGGCAGGAACATTCTTCTGGCGGCCGAGGGCCTGGGCAAACGCGCTGCCGTCGGCATTGGCCGGAAGACCTCTCAGTGCGGAGTCGGCGGAGCCCAGCTCGAGAAGCTCGATGCCGGACTGGCTCGCCAGTAACGCTTCGGCAAACCGCTGAGTCGCAAGCGTGCTCATGCCACTGTTCGGTTGCTCCGCGGAGAAGGTCACCAACGCGATGCGACCGTACGGCGCCAGGTCGAGTCGTGCCGGAATCTGCGAGTACTTGGAGGCGCAGGCCGAAAGCACCAGCGACCCGCAAAGCGCGAGCGCGTATTGCATTCGGACAGGCCGGTCTGCGCTGTTCTCGAGCATCTGGGGCCGCGGTTGTTGGGGATGCTCCTCCCGGGGGCAAGAGGCGCGCCACTAGCCCAGTTCCTGCTCCGGCTCAGCTCTCCGGGTTGGCACGCTCAGCGGCCTGGTGGGCGGGTTGGTCTTCGGAGTCTTCCTGGCCTACCTGGGCAATGGGCTCTGTCAGAGTGGAGACTCCCGGGAAGACAACTGCGGAACCGCTCTGGTGGGAGGCGCGCTCGTGGGTGGCCTGCTGGGGTTTGGAGTGGGCGCATTGATCGGAGGGCAATTTCCCAAACACCGGGACGAGACGTCACCGGACTCAGTCCAGATCGATTGACCTCCCTAGCCCGATCTGAGCTGTGAGGGCCCGGTTAGTCGGCTCTATTGATATGGACGCTTCTCCCAGGTGCACCGGCCACCGCAGCGTCACCGAGTCGCCCTGCCTGGTCCGATCGAGCCCCCGCTCCGATTTCGCCACGGTCTCGATGGGAAAGGTCCAGATGTCTGCCGGCGGGTCGGCGCGCAATTCAAGCGGGGCGAAGAGCGAAAGCTCCGGGGCAAAGAGGTCGTCAGGCTGACCCACTGACGTATCCCATCGATAGCTGACGCTGAGGCCGCCATCCGAAGAGAACCTCAGCCGTTTGGTCAGCACCTCACTGTGGAACACGATCTCGATCCCGTCCAGCGGCTGCTCGAGGGTGAACTGGTATGGAGACTGGGCCCAGGAATGCACCGGCCAGTAGTCTCCCGACGAGTACTGCTCGAGGTCGAGATCGCTGGGTAGTACGCGGTCCACGAACAGAGCTCGATCGGTGGCGTCGAGCGGAGGTCGCTGATCCAGCCGGATGCCCTCCTCGATGTCGTGGATGCTGGGAGCTCCACCGTCTCCGCTGCTTGACGCCTCGGCTCGCTGCTCCAGTGCCGTGTCGTGATAGGCCTCCCGTCGCCTGGTCAGAGTGTTGGCATAGTTGATCTCGGTGGCGAAGATGGTGTACTCCTCGACGGCGCCACCCCGCCAGGGACTCACGATGGCGGAGAACTGGTCGGAGTGGATCCAGATCTCCTCGTGGCCGTCTCCGTCCAGGTCGAGGACTTCGGCCGCGATGCCCTGACCCTGCCGGAGCTCCCGTTCCGCCCGGGCGAGATTGCGCCAGATCGCCTCGCGCAGGTGGGGCAGGTAGAGTCCGCCGAACACCCCGTGCCAGTACGCGTCGTTGCACTGAGCGCGCCCGATCGCCCGGCGAGCGGTGGCCTGATGTCCCTGCGCGCGGGCCAGGAGCGAGAGGGCCAGCATTTTCTTGTGCATTCGGTTCGACTCGGAATACTTCACCAGGAAGTTGCGCCAGTGCGCGCCGCGGATGAGGGCGCCATCCGGGCCCGCTAGCCGCGACTCGCCCAGGTCGCGCTCGAGACGGATCAATCGGAGCGCTGCGTCGGGCGGCAGCGACCAGCCCTCCATCTCGCGATACGACGCCGTCGGCAGATAAGCGATCCCGCCGCTGGGGACCTCGTCGAGCGCATCCGTCAGGGTACTGAGCCGAACCTCGCCGCTTTCAACCAGTCCGCTGATGGTGGCCACGAAGTGGTCCAGCCAGCCACGCTCGTACACCCACTCCTTCGTTCCCGGCCAGCCCCCGAACTTTTCCCCGTCATCCGCGAGCACGGCCAGACGGTGGCCCGCGCCCCGCAGCTCGCGAAGATAGGCAGCGGTCTCTTCCGGAGGCCGGAAGGGAATCAGATATCGCAGACGCTCGTCGATGGGAAACAGCGCGACGTGCTTGCCATCGCTTTCGGTCCAGAAGGGAGCGTGGAGCTGCTCGCTGGCAAATCCCGAGACCAGAAAATGGCGGTCGTCCACCAACGCGTAGCGTACTCCGGCATCGGCCAGATCAGCCGCCAGCTCCGGCTCCCAAACCCGCTCGGTAAGCCAGAGCCCCCGGGCGTCTACCCCGAAGCGGTGACGTATGGCTTCGTGCATCCACTCGATCTGCTCCACCCGATCGGCACGGGGGAGCGACGCCAGCACGGGCTCGTAGAACCCGGCGAGGAGCAGCTCCACCCGTCGATCGCTGACGAGCCGCCCGAGGAGGTCGAGGTACCCAGTGTCGTGCGCCTCCAGCCACTCGAGCAGAGGGCCGGAGAGATGCAGGACCACGGGGAGAAAATTTCGAGCGGAAAGGCGCTCCAGAATCGGCCGATAGACGTCTCGGACATGCTGCTCGAAGACATGATCGAAGTTGCCGACTGGCTGATGGAGATGGAGGCCGAAGACAAACCTGAGTGCGGCCATAAGCTAGCCTACGACCAATGAGCGCGAGCCGCCTAGCGCTGCCGCCACTGCGGGGATCACGTTAGGGAACACCTGATCACGGCGGCCCAACTCCTCAGCCTGCCGCTGGACCGCCTCGATATTCGCCTCGCGGCCGGGTCCCAGCGCGGCGATCAACTGCTCGGCGTCCGCGCAGTGCTCCTGAAACCGCCGCTCCGCATAATCCGCGGCGGCGCCGGTCGAGATGATGAACTGCCAATCCGACGATTGCGCGAGCAGCAGCTCGCGAGCGGCCTGGGCCAGCACCGGCCGTGCGGCCGGAGACGCGATTGCGTTGGGAGCGGCATCCCAGAAGGCCTGCTCCAAAGGCCAGAGCCGTTCCCAGGTCCAAGCGGTCTGTTCGCTGAGCCACATGCTGCTGTCGCCGTTGGCCCCCCAGGACCCCCAGGGCAGGCGGATCGCTGCCCGTGGCGGGTGCTCGCGCAGGTGGCGGGAGCTGGTGGTGGGGCGCACGGCGTCCTTCTGCCGGACCAGGGACCGGTACACGTCGCCGAGAAATTCCGGACCCTCGAACCACCAGTGTCCGAAGAGCTCGGTGTCGAACGGCGCGACGACGACCCCTTCGCGGTTCTGGGACTGGCCGGCCGCGATGCCGGCCAGGAGATGGGCAAAGTGTTCGGCGTGTCCCCGGGCCCGGTCGGACGCGGCGCTGGGGTTGTAGGGTTGCTTGTTGCCGAGGTCAACGTCGGGCCCGCTCACGCGCCAAAGCTTGAGTCCTCCGGGCCAGCGCATCTTGTGGAATTCCAGGTACCACTCGTCGCCCGGGTATCCCTCGAACCGGCTCCACACCTGCATCGATGCACGAGGATCCCGCACGTAGGCGGCGACTGGCCCATGAGCCACCCGGTACGCGCGGTACGGCGAGCGTAGCGGCTCGGTCGGGATAGCCCGGGAGGCTGGCGCGTGCACGATCGGATCGCCGGCAGGATCGCCCGAGAGTCCCAGTGGCCGTCCCGCTGCCGCCAGATGCGCGTCGACGAAGAAGTACTGGAACCCAGCGTCCGCCAGATGCTCCTCGAGGCCACGCCGCATTCCGGTACGGGGAGCGGTTGGCCAGGGCTCCCACGGTCCGCGCGGACGATAGGCGCACTCCGGTAGCCAACACCCAACCGGCGAACGGCCGAAGAGGCGCCGGTGCTCCGACACTCCGACGGCCAGTTGGAGCCGGATGCTCTCGTCACGCGCGAGCAGCGGGAGGTAGCCGTGGGTGGCGGCGGAGCCGATGATCTCGATGTGCCCGGCCGATTCGAGGGCGCGGAACGCCGCAATCAGATCCTGATCGATGCTGTGGAACAGTTCCTGAAGCCGACTGAGCCGAGCCCGCCAGAACTCCACCAAGGGGAGCAGATGGCTGTCGCCGGTGGCAGCCAGGGAGGCAGGTGCTTCGTCGCAAGCCCTGATCCGCTGGTTGAAGAAGATCTCCATCTCGGTCGCGAACGCCGGATTGGTCAGCTGGTTGGCGAGGACGGGAGTGAAGCCGATGGTGACCGGGGCAGGGACGGAGTCAACCGCCAGGCCGCGGAATACCTCGAGGAGCGGCAGGTACGTATCCAGGGTCGCTTCACAGAGCCAATCACTGCCGTGGGGCCAGCGCCCATGGTTCAGGACGTACGGCAGGTGGCTGTGCAGCGCAAAGACGAAGTCCATCGAACGGGGATTCACTACGCCGCGGACGCGCGGGCTACCGCCCGGCGGTAAACGTCGAGGTACGCGGCCACCGAGCGTTCCCAGCTGAAGTCCCGGGCCATGCCCTGCCGCACGATCGAGTGCCACTTGGAGGGATGGGTGAAGCTGTCGAGCGCCCGAAAGGTCGCCTCCTGAAACGCATCCGGGGTATAGGGGTCGAAGGCAAACCCCGTCACCTCGTCCTCGACGGTGTCCGCCAGACCACCAACGTGTCGCACGATCGGAGGGGACCCGTACCGCTGCGCCCGCATCTGGGTGAGACCACAAGGCTCGTACAGCGAAGGCATGAGAAAGAGATCTGCCCCGGCCATGAGCCGGTGCTCCAGCCGGTCGGTGAAGTCCAGTTGGACGCCGATCCGGTCGGGAGCGGATGAGGCCAGCTCGACCAGCGCAGTCTCGTACTTCGGTTCACCGCTTCCGAGAAAAACGAATTGCGCATCCATCCCCAGGAGATCACTGCTTTGGAGGATGAGATCGAGCCCCTTCTGAGTGACCATGCGGCCGGTCATACCGAACAGGGGCACCCTGCGTCGTTGAGGGAGCCCGAACGAGCGCTGTAGGGCCGCCTTGCATCGCCGCTTCCCTTCCAGCTTCTCCGCCGAATATTGGGCCGTGATCTGCCGGTCGATCGCGGGATCCCAGGCCTTCTGGTCGATCCCGTTGAGCACGCCGACCAGCCGGTCCGCCAGCCAGATGAACACCTCGTGCAGCCCGAACCCTCCGCCCGGGGTACGCAGCTCCTCAGCCTGAGTTGGGCTCACGGTGGTCACGAAGTCGGCGAAAGCCAGCCCACCCTTGAGAAAATTCACCTTTCCGTACCACTCGAGCTGCCGCCAGTTGTAGAGCTCCCAAGGCAGCCCGATCTGGGGCATGACGTCGGGGGGAAAGTGGCCCTGGTATCCCGGGTTGTGGACCGAGAGCACGGCGGTGACCAGGTTGGAGAATCGGTCCCCCAGGAGGGTACGGAGATAAACCAGCGCGAGCGCGGTGTGCCAGTCATGAGCATGGAGCAGCACCGCGCCGGGTACCAGCCGGGGAAGCGCGGTTACTGCGGCGAGCGCGAAAAAGGCGAACCGGCGCGCGTTGTCCGGATAGTCTGCCGCGTTCTCCCCATAGATCCCCGGCCGGTTGAAGTAATCGAGATGCTCGATGAAGAAGACCTGCGGCCCGGTACTGGGACCCGCAACCCGGAAGACTCGGGCTTCTTCATTGTGGGATCCCATGGGGACCATGAACGGCTGACCGACCGGCTCGAGATCCGGGTCCACATCCCGCACGGTCCGATACAGGGGGAGAATAGCAGCCACGTTCAGCCCCGCGGCCCGCTGAAAGTTGGCCAGGCCGCTTACGGCCTCGGCCAGACCGCCGGTTCTGGCGTAGGGATAGTACTCCGCGGTCACGTGGACGACGGAAACCGAGTGGCCTCCGGCGGTTCGGAGCGGCGGCAACGCGCTCGTGGGCTCGCGTGCCGGTTGCTGTGTTGTAGTCGCCATCCCCTATGCCTCACGCCGTGGGTGGGTCGTCGCCGGACGCCTCCCTTTGGATCGCTGGTGCGTAGTATTCCTGCACGTATTCCCGCATCATTCGCCGAGCTGTGAACCGGCTTCCCGCCAGCCGCAGCGCGTGGCGCATCTTCTCCACCCAGCCAAGCGGGACCCCCTGCGCGTTCCGGGTGTAGTAGAGAGGGACGACCTGCTCCTCCAGCAGGCGATAGAAGTCCTCGGCGTCCGCCGCATCCGCGTCCGCGCCTTCTCCGGCAGGCGAGATGGCCCAGCCACTCAACCCATCGTAGCCCTCCTGCCACCATCCGTCGAGCGTGCTGAGCTGAGGCACCCCGTTGAGCGCGGCCTTCATCCCGCTGGTCCCCGAGGCTTCGAGTGGTACCCGTGGCAGATTGAGCCAGAGATCCACGCCCTGCACCAGCAGATGAGCCAGATGCATGTCGTAGTCTTCGAGAAATGCGACTCGTCCTTCGAAATCGGGGTCGCGGGTGAACTGGTACACGCTCTGCAACACTTCCTTGCCCGGATTGTCGGCGGGATGAGCCTTGCCGGCAAAGATGATCTGAATCGGGCGCCAGGGATCGACCAGTAGGCGGCGCAGTCGGTCGATGTCGCGAAAGATTAGATTGGCCCGCTTGTAGGTCGCGAACCGACGCGCAAAGCCGATGGTGAAGGCCATCGGGTCCAGCAAGGTTCCGGCGCCCATGACTTGTGACGCCTCCTTGAGCTGTCCGGCAAACCGGCGGCGGGCATCCTCCCGGATGAAGTTGGCCAAAGCCCGTTTCTGCCGAAGGTGCGCCTCCCAAAACTTGGTGTGGTCCAGGGTCAGCACCCGGTCCCAGAATCCGGGCTCCTCGAGATGCTCCCCCCAATTGGAGCCCAGGTGCTCGTCGAGCAGCGCCATGATCGGGCTGGCCATCCAGGTTGCCAGGTGCACACCATTGGTCACGTGCCCGATGGGGACGGTTTCCCAGGGCCGGTTAGGCCAGAGCTCGCGCCAGAGATTCCGCGTCACCTGACCATGGCGCCGGGAGACCCCATTCACCCGGGCCGAGAGCCGCATGGCGACGACTGTCATATGAAACTGTCCCGGCAGGGCGGGGTGGGTGCCGAGTCCCAGGAGGGTCTGGCGGTCGATGCCCATCTCTTCCCAAATAGGTCCGGTACAGGCTTGCAGCTGATCGGCCGGGAAGGCGTCATGTCCGGCGGGAACCGGCGTGTGGGTGGTGAAGACGCTCTGGGCGCGCACCTGGTGCACCGCCTCCTGGTAAGAGGCACCGGCAGCGATCAGCTCTCGGAGTCGTTCGATCAGCATGAATGCCGCGTGGCCCTCATTGGCGTGCCACACGGCCGGATCGATGTCCATCGCCCGCAGGACCCGCACCCCTCCGACCCCGAGGATCCATTCCTGCCGGACGCGTAGCTCGGGCCCGCCGGCGTAGAGCTTGTTCATGAGGGCCCGGTCGTCCGGATGGTTCGCCTCCAGATTGGTGTCGAGCAGATAGATGGGGACTCGGCCCACCATTATCCGCCAGGCGCGCACGTGGACCGGCCGGCCGGAGGTCTCCACCGTGGTGAGCCAGGGCTGCCGGTTCGCGCCCACCACCGGCACGAGTGGGGTGGCGCTGACGTCGTACTCCTCGTCACTGTCCTCCTGCCAGCCTTCCAGGCTCAGCCGTTGGTCGAAGTAACCCTTGCGATAGAACAGTCCCACGCCGACCATCGGCACGCCCAGGTCGCTCGCCGACTTACAGTGATCGCCCGCAAGGACGCCAAGACCTCCCGAATAGATCGGCACCGAGTTGTGCAGCCCGAACTCGGCGCAGAAATAGGCTACCGGTCTACCGTTGAGCTGCGGGTAATTGCGGGCGAACCAGGTGTCGCCATGGTCTCCCTCGTGGGCCATCCGCTCCATCACATCGTCGTAGCGGCGCAGAAACTCGCTGTCGCTGGCGCAGGCTGCTATCCGGGCGGGATCTACCCGGCACAGGAGCTCGAGCGGATTGTGCCGGGTGCGATGCCAGAGTGCCTCGTCGATCGATTGGAAGAGCGCCCGAGCCTCCCGGCTCCAGCTCCACCACAGGTTCATTGCGATCGCTGCCAGTCCCTCGATGCGGGCGGGCAGGTAAGGAATGCGGCTCTGTTGGATGTCCATGGCGATGAAGCGTAAGCGGTAAGCGGTAAGCGGTAAACGGTAAACGGTAAACGGGGTGTGTCGGGATAGGCCCGCTCACCGCTTACCGGTCACCGCTCACGCAGTCTAATGAACCAGCTTCTTATACCGAATCCGGTGCGGCTGGTCGACCGAGGCACCCTTCCGCTTGTGGTAGTCGGCCGCGTACTCCTGGTAGTTCCCCTCATACCACACCACCTCGCTGTTGCCCTCGAACGCGAGCATGTGCGTCGCCACTCGGTCGAGAAACCAGCGATCGTGACTGATCACCACCGCGCATCCGGCAAAGCCGAGCAGGGCCTCCTCCAGGGCACGCAGGGTATCGACATCGAGGTCATTGGTGGGTTCATCCAGTAGCAGAAGGTTGCCGCCGCTCTTGAGAAGCTTGGCCAGGTGTAGCCGATTGCGCTCGCCGCCGGAGAGGGTGCCGACCTTCTTCTGCTGGTCGGCTCCCCGGAAGTTGAATCCGGCGCAGTAGGCCCGGGCGTTGACAGTGCGATGGCCGAACTGGAGCTGGTCCTGTCCTCCCGAGATCTCCTGGTACACCGTCTGGTCGGGGTCGAGCGCATCGCGGCTCTGGTCGACGTAGGCGATCTCCACGGTCGAGCCGACCTTCAAGACTCCGCCATCGGGCTCCTCCTGACCGGTGATCATCCGGAACAGGGTGGTCTTCCCGGCCCCGTTGGGACCGATGACCCCCACGATGCCGCCCCGCGGGAGTGCGAAGCTCAGGTCGTCGATCAGAAGCCGATCGCCGAAACCCTTGCTGAGACCTTCGGCGGCGACCACCTCGTCGCCCAGCCGAGCCGGTACGGGGATCAGGATTTCGGCCGAGCCCTCCTGCTGCCGCTCCCCCGCGGCGCGGAGCTCTTCGTAAGCGCTGATCCGGGCCTTGCTCTTGGCCTGCCGGGCCCGAGGGGACATCCGAATCCACTCCAACTCGCGTTGAAGCGTCTTCTGCCGAGCGGAGGCTTGTTTCTCGTCCTGGGCCAGTCGCTGTTCTTTCTGCTCCAGCCAGGAAGAGTAGTTCCCCTCCCACGGGATGCCGGCCCCCTGATACAGTTCCAGAATCCAACCGGCGACGTTATCGAGGAAATAGCGGTCGTGAGTGACGGCCACGACGGTGCCCTTGAACTCAGCGAGATATCGCTCCAGCCACCACACACTCTCCGCGTCGAGGTGATTGGTGGGCTCGTCGAGCAGGAGCATGTCGGGTTGCTCCAAGAGCAGGCGGCAGAGTGCCACTCGGCGCCGTTCGCCCCCTGAAATCTTCGCAACCTCCGCCTCACCGGGTGGGAGCCGTAGCGCGTCCATAGCCATGTCGATCTTGTGGTCCAGCTCCCACAGGCCGAGCGCGTCGATGCGCTCCTGGAGGTTCCCCTGCTTCTCCAACAGCCGATTCATCTCGTCGTCGTCCATCGGCTCGGCGAACCTGGCGCTGATGTCGTTGAACTGATCGAGGAGGCCCTGCTGTTCCTTTACCCCCTCGAGCACGTTGCCACGGACGTCCTTCGTCGGGTCCAGCTGGGGCTCTTGCGGTAGGTATCCGATCTTGATGCCCGGCAGCGGGCGGGCGTCACCCAGAAAGTCCTGGTCCACTCCCGCCATGATCCTGAGGAGGGTGGACTTCCCGGCGCCGTTCGACCCGAGCACGCCGATCTTGGCGCCCGGATAGAAGGCGAGATAGATGCCCTTGAGAATCTCGCGGGAAGGGGGCACGACCTTTCTGAGGTCGCGCATGGTGAAGATGTATTCGCCGGCCATAGGGCGTGGAAAATAGAGAGGCTAGTCGAGATTAGCCATTAAGGACAGAATCGAGCCGCTAAAGACAGAATCGAGCCGCTGAAGACAGAATTGAGCCGCTAAAGGCAGAATTGAGCCGCAGATGAACACAGCACCCGCTGACGCGGGTACCCGACACGGATCGCTCCGTGCTCCGAAGCTGGCTCCTCAGACCTGGTCCTCACTGGGAAGAGATCCCAATACGAACGAGTAGGACTGCTGGTGTGCTTTTCAACCAAAAGTCTGACTTTCACGATGTAGAGGAGCATCTTAGGGCGAGGAGCAATCAGTGTCCATCTGTGTTCATCTGCGGCTCAAAAAAAGGGCGCTCCAGCGGGAGCGCCCTTGATACTGGGCCGGCGGAGCCGGATCTAACTGAGATTGCGGTTCGCGATCTTGGCGAGATCGAACATGGTGACCTGGCTCCTGCCGCCGAATAACGGACGGAGCTTCTCGTCGGCGTTGATGGCCCGGCGGTTCTTAGCATCCTGCAGCCCGTTTCTCTTGATGTACGCCCAGAGCTTGCTGATGACTTGGGTTCGCGGCATCGGGCTGCTGCCGATCACCGCGGCGAGCTGTGAGCTCGGCTGTAACGGTCTCATGAATGCGGGATTTGGAGCGCGCTTCCTACCGGAGGATTTTCTTCTGGCGGTCTTCTTGGCTGCCCGCTTCCGTGCTGCTGGCCGCCGCGCCGACTTTTTGCTGGACTTTTTTCTTCCGGCAGTCTTTCTCCTAGTGGTGGCCATCGCGAGTCTCCCAGCTTGGGTGAGAACCGTGGGTCCCTCGGAACCAGCAAAACTACCGTGTCAAACAGTACACAGAACGCGCCCAGTTGCAATAGGCAAAAATGAAATTTCCCCTCTGAAAACCGTCACCAGGGTCGCCGATGGGCTGGGCGGGGCGCTGGCCGCTATATCTTTGAGTGGTGCTCCAGGGTGCTTCGTCGCCCTCCGGTAACTCCCTCAACGGTAGCTCTCATGCCGCGTTCAGAGCCTCTATTTCGAGCCACTGCCTGCGTCTTTGTCCCCCTGATCCTCGGCCTGTTCATTCATCCCGAGACCCGAGCTCGCGCCCACTGCGCCCCCGATAACGGTGGGCTGCGGCTTCCTCCAGGAGCCTGTGCCACTCTCGTCGCCCGCGACATCGGCGCGGTTCGCCAACTGGTCGTCGCTCCGAACGGCGACCTCTATGCCGCCATCGCTGCCGGACCCCACGGCGTGCTCGCGTTGCGAGACACCAACGGTGACGGTAAGCCCGACCAGCGTGCCGGCTTCGGGCCCGGGGGAGCCAACGATGTGGAGATCCGAAACGGCTACCTCTATGTCGCGCTCAATGACCGGATTCTGAGATATCGGCTCATCGCCGACCGGCTCCAGCCGGAGGCGAAGCCGGAAACGGTGGTCGAGGGTCTACCCGATAAGGGCAGCCACAAGGCCAAGAGCTTGGCCTTCGGTGACGGCGACGCGATGTATGTCTCGGTCGGTTCCGCGACCAACAGCTGTCAGCAAGTGGATCGGCTCCCTCGGTCGCCCGGCAAAGATCCCTGCCGGGAGCTCGACCGGCGCGGGGGCATCTGGCAGTTCTCCGCCGAGCGGCTGGGCCAGCGCTTCAGCGACGGACGGCGATTCGCGACCGGCCTTCGAAACCCGCTGGCCGTGACGACGCAACCCGGCTCCGGCGCCCTGTTCGCCGCCGTGCACGGGCGTGATCAGTTGGGCGACAACTGGGGCTTCAGCGCGGAGGCGAACGCGAATAACCCGGCGGAGGAGCTGGTGCGGGTCGAGCGAGGAGACGATTTCGGCTGGCCCTACTGCTACTATAGCAACGACTACCACAAGAAGGTGCTCGCTCCCGAATACGGGGGCGATGGTCAGAAGGTGGGTCGCTGCTCCTCGGCCAAGAATCCGCTGCTGACGTTCCCCGGACACTGGGCTCCCCTGGCACTCGCGTTCTACAACGGGGATCAGTTCGGAACCAAGTATAAGGGCGGTCTCTTCGTGGCGTTCCACGGCTCGTGGAATCGCGCGCCGCTGCCGCAGGAGGGCTTTAGGGTCGTATTCGTGCCGTTTGCCGACGGCCACCCTGCCGGCGGCTACTCGACTTTCGCCACCGACCAGGCCGGGCCCACGACGTTGCGAGCGAGCGGATTGGCGGTCGCGCCCGACGGGTCGCTCTACATCTCGGCCGACGAGAACGAGAAGATTTGGAAGGTGTCTAAGCGGGGGTAAAAGGCGTGAGCGGTAAGCGGTAAACGGGTTGATTCTCAGCTGGCCACGCTCACCGCTTACTGCTCACCGCTTACGCTTTCGGTCGGAGCACCCGTTCGATCTCCCCGACGTTTGCCTCGATCTCGACCGGCCGGTTTGCCCCGGGCGGTGGTGGATCCATCTCCTGGTGGTACTGGAGCAGCAGGCCAGGATCCTTCAGTATGTGGCCGGTAAGTATTGCGACCACCTGGTCCCCGGCTCTGACCGTCCCCTGGCGAACCAGCTGACGCAACCCGGCAAGGCTTGCCGCGCTGGCCGGCTCGCATCCCACCCCCGACGCGTCGATAGCCGCCTTGGCCTCGAGGATCTCCCGGTCTTCCACCGAGAGCACGATCCCATCGGTCTCTCTGATCGCAATCACCGCCCGGTCATAGGAGGCCGGGTCACCGATCTTGATCGCGGTAGCCACGGTGTCGGGCTTGACCCGGTACCTGCGGACAAACCCCACCTCGAAGCTGCGGGCGAAGGGAGCCGCTCCCGCGGCCTGCACCGCCGCGAGCCGGGGGTGGCGTGAGATGAGGCCCCATTGCCGCGCTTCATGGAGCGCCTTGCCGAAGGCCGCGGTGTTCCCCAGGTTGCCCGCCGGGAACACGATCCAGTCGGGAGCCTTCCACGAGAGCTGCTGCAACAGCTCGAAGATGATGGTCTTCTGCCCCTCGATGCGGAACGGGTTGATCGAATTCAGGAGATAAACCCCCAGCTGGGCGCTGGCTTGCTCCACCATGCGGAGACAATCGTCGAAGTCGCCCCGAACCAGCAGGGTGCGCGCGCCATAGGCAAGCGTCTGGGCCAGCTTTCCGATCGCCACTCCTCCAGCCGGAACCAGCACCAGAGCCGGAAGTCCCGCCTGCGCCGCGTAGGCGGCAAGTGATGCCGAGGTGTTCCCGGTCGAGGCACAGGCCACCGCCTGGGCGCCTATTCGTAACGCCTGAGTCAGACCCACCGTCATTCCCCGGTCCTTGAAGGAGCCGGTCGGGTTGTGCCCCTCGTGCTTGAGCAGGAGGTGCTCGAGCCCAGTCCATCGGTCGAGGGCGACCCGATGCAGCAAGGGCGTGTTCCCCTCGGGATGGGAGACTACGGCTTCGGCCGAGGGAAGCACGATCTCCCGAAAGCGCCAGACGCCCGAGGCCGTTGCTCCGGGACCGCCCCCCCGCCGTTCGGTAAAACGTTGGATCAGCTCGCCGGCGGTCAGGACCGGCGGCCGGTGATGGACCTCGAGCAGTCCGCCGCAGGTACTGCAGCGTGGCTGAGGATCGGTCTCGACCATCTCGTTGCCGCAGGCGATGCAGGCCTGCCAGCTCGCTGGCCGCTCGGTCTGGAACCTCACTCCCGCGCTCCCGGGCTCTCGCTAACGAGTCGGGCTCCTTCACCGTCGATGTGTGCCACCCGCACCTCGCTCCGGAGGCCGGCCCCTGTGTAGGCAGCAGCCATCGCTTCAGCCACCTTCGTTCCCAGCTCCGGGCCGCGCACCAGCGCAAACGCGGTAGGACCCGCACCCGAGATCGAGCTGCCCAGCGCCCCCGCATTCATCGCCGCCTGCTTCGCTTCACGGAAGCCGGGCAGCAGCCCGGCTCGCACCGGCTCCGCGATTCGATCATCAATGGCCCGGCCCAGCAGAGCGTAGTCGCCCGAGGCGAGCGCCGCGACAATGGCGCCGACCTGCGCGGCCTGGTGCAGCGCGACAGTGCGCGAGATTTCCCGGGGAAGCACCGACCTTGCATCCGCAGTGCGCAGCCGCTGGTCCGGCCTCGCCACGACGACCCACAGCTCGTCTGGTACCGGCAACTCGATCAGATCGAGCGGCTCGAGTGAGCGAATGAGCACGATCCCACCGAGCAGCGATGGCGCAACATTGTCCGCATGGCGGCCCGAGACACCCTCCTCGGCCTCGAGTGACGCGGTCACCAGCGCCAGCCGGTCCAGTGGGTTGCCGAGCAACGCGTTCACCGCCACCGCGCCGGCTACGGCCGAGGCCGCACTGCCGCCCTGTCCCCCGCAGAGCGGCAGACCCTTCCGCACCGTCAGTGCGATCCCCTGCTCGAGGCACCGGCGGTCACCCGACCGTTCGAGCACTGCGCGCGCCGCCAAACCGGCGGTGTGGCGCGCCGGGTCGCTGGGTAGATCGCGATGGCCGGAGTCCCGGATCTGAATGCCGAGTGTTCCGCTCCACTCGGCCTTCACCGTGTCACCCGCTCCCTCCAGGGCCAGACCGAGAATGTCGAGTCCCGGTCCCACGTTGCCTACACCTCCAGGCGCGTAGACCGTGACAGTCCGCTCCGTGCTTCTCATGCCCCGGCGAGCCTCAGGATATCGTTGAGCACCCCTGCTGCCGTTACCTCGGCTCCCGCTCCCGGCCCGGTGATCACGAGTGGGTTGGCCTTGTACCGTGCAGTGGTGAACACCAGCTGATTGTCGGAGCCCTTGATCGTGGCGAAAGGACTGGTGATGGGGACCGAGCGTACTTCGACCACGACCTTGCTCGGCGTCACCAAGGCCACGTAGCGGAGCACCGCTCCGGTTTCGGCAGCCGCCTCCACTCGGCGCTTCCAGACGGGGTCGAGCTCCTCGAGGCGGGACAGAAAATCCTCCAGCGAGAGGGTCCGAGCCCATTTAGGGACCAGAGACTCCACCGCGTTGCGACGAAGCTCGCCGGGATAGCCCAGCAGCCGCGCCAGGATCAGCGCCTTGCGGGCGACATCCATCCCGGAAAGATCCTCCCGGGGATCGGGCTCGGTGTAGCCTTTGACCATTGCACTCCTCACCGCCTCCGAGAAAGGCCTACCGGAGGACACCTCGCTCAGGACATAGCCGAGGGTGCCGGACAGCAACCCCTCTATGCGATCCACTCGATCGCCCGATTCGATCAGCTTGTGGTACGTATCGATGATCGGAAGGCCCGCGCCGACGGTAGCCTCGTGCAGGATGCGCCTGCCGCGGGCGCGCGCCGTCTGCCAGAGCCCATCGCTGACACTGCGCCGGTCCGCGAGGGGACGCTTGTTGGCCAACACCAGGTCCATGCCGTGGATCAGCGCTTGTTGCAGGGCAGGCCCGGTGTCATCGGCCGTGAGGTCGACCAGCACCGGTCGGGTGAGCGCATACCCTGCAATGTGGGCCACAGCCTCTTCGGCAGTGCCCCCATGGCCCTTGGGCAGCTCCGCCAGGGACCGTCCCTTTTTCTTTTCGGTCGCCAAGCTGGCAAGCCGCCGCGCGCCGATTCCCTGGGGATCGAAAATGAATCCGGAGCGGTCTATGACCGCGGCGACGCGGAGCGACAGCGTCGGACGCTCCACCTGGCCCAGCAGAGAGGCCAGCGCTCGCCCGATCTGGCCGAATCCCAGGAGGACCAGCTCCATCCGCTCCGGTTGGACCACCGATCCACCGGCTATCCGCGAGAGCTGAAAGGCGGTGTGGATCCGGCGCTGGGCCTCGGCGGCCTCCCTGGCCGCTACCACCACCGAGATGTTCAGCTCGGACGAGCCCTGTGCAATCGCAACCACGTTGATCCGGCCACCGGCCAGTGCGGAGAACACGGCTGCGGCGACGCCGGGAGTCCCGTGCATGCCCAACCCGACCACCGCGATCGTAGCCATGCCGGGGCTGACCTCCACCCCATCGATCTCCCGCCGGGCGATCTCACCCTGAAACTCTTGGAGCAGACTCTGGCGGGCCGCTTCCGCAAACGGCTCAGGAACGCTGAAGCAGATCGAGTGCTCCGAGGAGGCCTGGGAGATCAGGGACACCGAGATCTTGCGGCTATGCAGCGCGGCGAAGGTCCGGGCCGCTATCCCCGGCACGCCCAGCATCCCGTTGCCGCTGACCGTCATCAGGGCCTGGCCACCCGCGGCGGTCAGCGCCTTGACCGGGAACCGCCCGGGAGCGACTCGCTCGGAGACCTCGGTGCCGGGAGATTTGGGATCGGCGAACGGCCGGACATAGATGGGAACCCGTCGTCCCGCCAACGGAATCAGCGCTCTTGGATGGAGCACTTTGGCCCCATAGTAAGCCAGCTCCGCCGCCTCGCGCGCGTGCAGTTGGGGGATCACCCGCGCATCCGGCACCACTCGCGGGTCGGCGGTGAGCAGCCCGGGTACGTCTTTCCAGAGGGAAACCCGCGAAGCTCCTACGCCCCGCGCCAGTAACGTAGCCGTCAGGTCCGATCCGCCCCGGCCCAAGGTGGCTACCTCGCCTGCCGGGGTAGCACCGAGGAATCCGGGGACGACGGGGATAATGCCACGCGCCAGAAGAGGATTGAGCACCCGGTGAGCGCTTCGATCGGTGCGTCCGAAGTCGGGTGAGGCGTGCCCGAACGCCGAATCGGTATGCACCACGTCCAACGCATCCACGTACTTCGCCTGGACGCCGGCCTGTTCGAGGGCTGCGACCAAAAGGCGGGCGCTGAGTCGCTCGCCGCGCGACATCAGATAATCCGTGGTCCTCGGCGTCAGCTCGCGCAGCAGCCTGAGGCCTTGGACCAGCGCCTCGAGCTCCTGAAACACGTCCGCAATGTGACTCAGGATCGTGGCGCGAGACCGACCCGCCGAGAGCAGTGTACGCGCCGCCTCGGCATGGCGGGAGCGCAGTTGAGCAATGAGGGAGGCGACGGTGCGCTCGTCGCCACTCCCTGCCTGGTGGGCCGCATCGAGGAGCGCATCGGTGACGCCAGCCATCGCGGAGACGACAACGAGCGTGGGCTCCGGTCGGTAGCTCTGGATGATCTCGACGGCGTGGCGGACAGCGTTGGAGTCGGCCAGCGAGGCCCCGCCGAATTTATGCACCTGGGGTGCGCGGCGGTGTCGTGGCGGCATAAGGAGAGAGTCAAGGGTCTAGAGTCTAGAGTCAAGGGTCAGTCGGCTCCCGCCCTTGACCCTCGACCCTAGACCCTAGACCCTTCTCCTCATGTTGGGCCTGCTCAAACTCATCCAATCCATCATCAAGACGCTTCACTCAGCGGGTACGCCGGGCCAGGTAGCGGCCGGTATGGCGCTGGGATCGGCGCTGGGACTCACGCCGATCATGAATCTGCACAATCTCGTCATCTTTTCTCTGCTCGTGTTGCTCAACGTGTCGTTCGGGGGAGGGATGCTGGGCTGGATGCTGTTCGTGCCCATCGGGTTCCTGCTCGATCCCGTCTTCGATTCCATCGGCCTGCATCTGCTGCAGGCGCCTTCCCTGAGGCCGCTCTGGACCAGTTGGACCAACACGCCGATTCTGCCATACACCAACTTCAACAACACGGTGGTCCTCGGAAGCTTCGTCGGTTGGGTGGTGCTGGCGGTGCCCATCTTCTTCGCGGCGCGCTATGGCGTCGCCCGGTATCGCGCCACCCTCGGCGAGCGGGTCCGGCAATCCCGGTTCTACAAAGCGGTCACTGCATCTCAGGTGTATAACATCTACCGGCTGTTCCGCCCATGAAGTTCAAGGTCTTTCGCTGGAAGGCCATCGGGCCCCTGCTCCTGGTCTTCGGCATTCTTTGCCTCCTGCTGTGGCTCTTCGCGGAGCCGGTGGCGCGGGACACCACCGAAGAGGCCAGCAGCGAGCTCCTGGGCACGGAGGTGGACCTAGGAAAACTCGATCTGCTCCCCAGGCAAGCCTCGGTCAACCTGCGGGCCCTCCAGGTGGCCGACCCCTTCATGCTCACCCGCAATCTGATCGAGGCGGACGAGATCAGGCTCAAGCTCAATCCAGCCGCGTTGGCCGAAAAGAAGATCGTTATCGAGCACCTCAGCCTTCACGGTATGCGCTTCGGCACCCGGCGAAAGACCCCGGCGCGGCCGCCCAGCGGCAAGGGCTTCGCCCCCCAGGTGTACCGTGCGGTCCAGCAGTGGGCCAATCAGTTCAATGTGCCGCTGCTGTCGCTGACGCCGATCGATACCATCCGTCAACTCGTCCTGGATCCCACCCAGCTCAGCACCATCCGGCAGGCGCAGAGTCTCCTGGCGCGCACCGACTCCACTCGCAAAGCGCTGGAGCAGGGCTTTCAGCAGCTGGATATCAGGCCAACCTTGGATTCTGCCCACGCGCTGGCCCAGCGCCTGGCCGCCACCGACCCTAAGAAACTGGGGTTGGATGGCACTCGGCAGGCCATCCAATCGGTGCAACAGACTCTGCGCGAGGTCGAAGCAGCCAAGAAGCGCGTGGCGGCGCTGCAGCAGAACACCCGCACGGCGGTACAGGTCCTGGGTCAAGGGATCAAGACAGTCGACCAGGCCCGGCAGCAGGACTTTGCCTTCGCAAAGTCCCTCCTGAAGCTGCCCACCTTCTCAGCGCCGGAGATCGGAAACGCCTTCTTCGGGAAGGTGAGCATCGAGCGCTTCAAGCAGGCGCTCTACTGGGCCGAGTTGGCGCAGAAGTACATGCCTCCCGGTCTCCTGCCCCGTCCGACGCCAGGTCCCCGACGGCTTCGTGCAGCCGGCTCGACCATAGAGTTTCCCAAGGCACGGGACCTCCCGCGGTTCCTGCTGGAGCAAGGTCAGCTCGATTTCTCCATCGGAGGAACCAGCGAGCTCCGGGGTGCCTACGCCGCCACGGTTCAGGGTCTTACCTCCACCCCAGCTTTGTATGGCCACCCCGCCGTGATTACGGCGCACCGACGCGCAACCGGCTCGGCCATCGCGTCGATCGACGTGGCTGCGGTCATCAACCACATCGGCGCTCTTACCCACGACTCCGCCAACGCCCGCCTCCGGGGTATCCAGTTACCCTCGTTCGACCTTCCCGGTGTGCCATTTCGGGTGGCTCCCGGTATCGGTTCCAGCGAGCTGGCGTTCAACCTGAAGGGCACACAGCTCTTCGCCCGCTGGGGCATCCGGTCGAATCAGGTCAGTTGGCTGGCCGACACCACCGGCCGGTCGCTCAACGACCTGGAGCGCCTGGTGTGGCGAGTGATGTCAGGGCTGAACGACCTGAACGTCGTTGCCGAGGTCCGGGGAACGGTCTCCTCGCCGAAGCTGTCGGTCTCGAGTAACCTCGATCAGGCGATCTCCCAACGGCTCCAAGCCGTAATCGGGGAAGAGGTCGCCAAGGCTGAACGGATGGTCCGATCCAAGGTCGACAGTCTAGTGGCCGACAAGGTCGAGCCCGTGAAACGCCAGGTGGCCGCGCTGCAGGCGGAGGCGAACCAACGCATCGAGGCCGAGAAGCAGCGAGTGGACCAGGTGGAGAAAGAGCTGAACGCGGAGTTGAAGCGGCTGACCGGGGGACTGGCGCCCGGGATCGAGCTGCCGAAGATCAAGTTGTAAGAGTCGAGACTCTAGACTTCTTGCTTGACGATCATCACTTAGAGTGGAGTCCCATGCGCATCGGAGTCCCTAGGGAGACTTCGGCGGGCGAGCGCCGCGTCGCGCTGGTCCCGGAGTCCTGCAAGAAGCTGATTCAATCGGGGTACGCCATCGCGGTGGAAGCCAGGGCAGGGGAGAAGGCGGGCTTCCCGGACTCGGCGTATCGCGAAGTGGGGGTCACCGTGGAAACCGATCCCGCCGCGCTGCTCGGATCGGCCGATCTGGTGCTGAAGGTGAACCCCCCAGCCGGGCGGGATGGTCAGGGAGACGAAATTCAGTGGATGCGCCCCGGTGCCGTCTACATCGGCTCGCTCATGCCGCTCCGGAATCTCCCGACGGTACGAGCGCTCGCGTCGCGGAGCATCACCGCCTTCTCGACGGATGCGATTCCCCGCACCACCCGGGCCCAATCCATGGACACGCTGTCGTCCATGGCCAGTATCGCCGGCTACAAGGGAGCGCTGCTCGCCGCCATCGAGCTGAACAAATACTTCCCCATGCTGATGACCGCCGCCGGCACGGTGCCTCCGGCCAAGGTGTTCGTGATCGGGGCCGGCGTAGCCGGGCTCCAGGCCATCGCCACGTCCCGCCGACTCGGCGCCAATGTGTTCGCCACCGATGTGCGCCCGGAAGTGAAAGAACAGATCGAGAGCGTGGGGGGGAAGTATGTCGGCATCGAGCTCAAGCAAGACGCTTCGGCCGCAGGGGGATACGCCAAGGAGCTATCGGAAGAAGATCGCCGGCGTCAGCGAGAGCTGCTGGCCGCCCAGTGCGCCCAGTCGGACGCGGTGATCACGACCGCTCTCATCGGAGGAGTTTTCGCGCCTCGTCTGATCTCCGCCGAAATGGTAAGGTCGATGAAGCCGGGCACGGTCATCGTGGATCTGGCGGCGGATGGGGGTGGCAACTGCGAGCTGTCACGACCGGGGGAGACGGTCTCGACCGACGGAGTTACCATCCTCGCGCCCCTCAACCTCCCGGCTACCATGCCACTCCATGCGAGTCTCCTGTTTTCTCGGAACCTCTCCGCGTTTATCCAGGCATTTACTAAGCACAATGCCTTTCAGCTCGATCTCACGGACGACATTCAGCGGGACGCGGTCATCACTCATGAGGGCGTGGTGAGGCACCCGCGAACCCAGGAAGCTCTACAGAAGGCGGGTACATGACACAGCCGCTCGATTTCTGGTCCATGATCTTCGTTTTCGTGCTCGCCTCATTCATTGGGGTAGGGGTGATCCGGCGGGTGTCGCGACTGCTGCACACGCCCCTGATGTCCATCACCAACGCCATCTCGGCCATCGCCGTGGTAGGCTCGATCATTGTGACCGGCGCCGATTACCCCCGGGGGATCCGCATCCTGGGCGCCATCGCGCTCTTTGCCTCGATGACCAACATCGTGAGCGGCTTCCTGATCACCGATCGAATGCTCAAGATGTTCAAGTCCGAACGGAAACCGCGAGCGGACAGCCGCTCATGAGCCACGGTATCATCCAGCTCGCCTATCTGATCGCGACCGTCCTGTTCATCTTCGCGCTGTATTGGATGAACACGCCCGCCACCGCCCGGAATGGCGTGTACGCGGGGGTAGCCGCCATGGCGATCTCGATCGTCGTGACCTGGGCCCAACCGGAGGTCATCCATCATGATTGGATCGTCCTCGCAATTATCGCGGGGTTCGTGGTCGGCGTGCCGCTGTCCCGGGTGCCGCTCACCGCGGTGCCTCAGCGGACCGCCCTCTCCCACGCATTCGGCGGCTTGGCGGCGGGATTGGTCGGAACGGCCAAGTACTACCTCTGGATCTCCGAGGGTCCGGAAAACCTGACGGCGTTCAGGATGATCGCCATCATCGTGGAGGTGTTGCTCGGCTATCTGACGTTTACCGGCAGCTTGATGGCCGCGGGCAAGCTGCAGGAGATAAAGTGGATCCCCCAGCGGCCGGTCACGTATCCCTTTCAGAACGTGAGCAACCTCGGCCTCCTGGCGGCCGCCATACTGGTGGGGATTCTGCTCACGCTCCATCCCACCGCGGATTGGGCGCCGAAGCTGTTTCCGATCATCATCGCCCTTGCCCTGCTGTTCGGCGTGCTCCTGATCATACCGATCGGCGGAGCCGATATGCCGACCGTGATCGCGATCCTCAACTCCTACGCCGGTCTATCGGCGGTGGCCATGGGGTTCGTGCTGGACAACAAACTCCTGATCACCGCGGGAGCGCTCGATGGCTCGAGCGGCCTCATTCTCGCCATCATCATGTGCCGAGCCATGAACCGTTCGTTTACCAACGTCTTGTTCGGCGCGTTTGGCCAGACTCAGCAGATCACGGCGGGGAGCGATCACAAGGAGTACAAATCAGAGACGATCGAGGGAGGCGCCCAGGTCCTGGAACAGGCCAATCTGGTCGTCATCGTTCCCGGGTACGGTATGGCGGTCGCCCAAGCCCAGCACAAGGTCAGGGAGCTGTATGATCAGTTGAAGAAACGCGGGGTAACGGTGAAGTTCGCCATTCACCCAGTGGCCGGCCGTATGCCGGGCCACATGAATGTGCTTCTGGCGGAGGCCAACATCCCCTACACCGATCTGGTGGAGATGGACGAGATCAACCCCGAGATGCCTCAGTGCGATGTGGCTCTCGTGGTCGGCGCAAACGACGTGGTCAACCCCGCGGCCCGGAACGACCGCAGCAGCCCGATTTACGGCATGCCGATCATCGATGCCGACAAGGCCCGTACCGTGTTCGCGATCAAGCGAAGCAAGAACCCCGGGTTCGCCGGTATCGAGAACGAGCTGTACTTTTCCGAGCGTACCTGGATGCTCTTTGGTGACGCCAAAAACGTGGTCGGTGAGTTGGTCAAGCAGCTCTCCGGCCCCGGTACGCACTAGCTCCCACCTCCCGAGGTCACCGTATGCGCCGGTTCACCCTTCCGCTCCTCCTGCTCGCCTTGGCGACACCCGGTTGGGCCCAGGACAACTGTCTCCAACAGGTCAAGTTTCCGGAGGTCGGCCGGTGGGCGGAATACCAAGCGCTCTATAACCACAAGGACCCGTACACCATGCGCTACGCCGTGATCGGGGGTGAAGCCCGAGGAGGGAAGGGTCTGCAGTGGGTGGAGCTGCGGATGACGGGGACCCAGAAGGACCACAACATGGTGTATCAGATGCTGGTGCCTGGCTCTCTCATGAAGATGGACCAGGTGCAGGAGATCGTGTTCAAGGCCGGCGACAAACCCGCCATGAAGATGAACGGCATGATGATGAAGATGATTCGCAACCAGTTGGAGAAGCAGTCTTTTTATGGTGAGCTGTGCAAAGGGGTGAGCCTGGTCGGTAAGGAAAAGGTCACCGTGCCGGCTGGACGCTTCGAGGCCCTACATTTTCATAGCGCCGAACATGGGTCGGATAGCTGGGTGTCGACCGGGGTTCCCTTCTCCCTGGTCAAGGCGAGCGGCAAAGATTTCGAAATGGAACTGGCGGCCCAGGGTGATGGCGCCAAGTCATCCATTACAGAACAGCCTCAGGAGATGCCAGGCATGGGGGGTCCATAGAAATAGATATATAGAAGGAGTCAGGGCCCCCACCGTTTCACCATGGCACGGCCTGTCATTCACCGGTGCCGACCTGTCAACTTTGCATACAAGCCTGTGGCGGTAACTCAAGCACCCCTGCCGTCCCGCTACGGCCCGCAACTCTCCGTCCCGCTATAGTTTACCTAAGGTGTTGATTTCTCGTATCTTAGGTAGTATATTGGCCGACTTCAAATTTTGGCTCGGCCTCAGTCGTGGCTGGTAACCGAGCAGGGGACCAGGGTCCCTCAGGAGGCTAGTAGCGTGACAATCAAGGCACGTAGCAAGCGTCGCCCAGTGCGACCGGCGCAGATCGCGCGTGCAATCGACGAGGGCCGGGAGAGTCTCGACCTGTATTTGGACGAGATCAGCCGGGTGCCCCTCCTCAACCGTGAGGAGGAAATGGAGCTCGCCCGCAAGGCCTTCAAGGGCAATGTGGCGGCGCAGGAGCGACTGGCTCGTCACAACGTGCGGTTCGTGGTGTCGGTGGCCAAGAAGTTCCAGAACCGGGGGGTGCCGCTGGTCGATCTCATCGGTGAGGGCAACCTCGGCCTGATGACCGCCGCGCGGAAGTTCGATCCCGATCGGGGTGTCAAGTTCATCTCCTATGCCGTGTGGTGGATCCGCCAGGCGGTTCAGGCGGCTATTGCCCGGCACGGCCGGCCGGTCCGGGTGCCCCTGAACCGCACCGCGGATCTCAGCCGTCTGGGTCGCACGACCACCCTGCTGAAGGATCGCCTCGGGCGGATGCCGACCACCGAGGAGCTGGCCCGGGCCACCGGTCTCACCGTTGAGGCGGTGCGGTCCCTGAGCGCCCTCAATTCCGAGGCGGTCCGCCTGGATCATCCTACCCGGGATGGAGAGGGCAACGAGCGGATCGAGCGCTTCACCAGCGGTGAGCAGGAAAGCACCGACATGACCACCATGGCCAACAGCCAGACTCGGGACATCGAGACGGCCCTGGCCGCGCTCCCGCCCCGGGATGCCAAGGTGCTACGGCTTTACTTTGGTCTGGATGACGGGAACAGCCGGACGCTGGAGGAGATCGGCCGGATGATGGGCGTCACCCGGGAACGAATCCGCCAACTCCGCGACCGGGCGCTCCTGCGTCTCCGCGAGGGTGAAACGGGGGATCGGCTCCGGGATTTGGTCGCGTAGCCGCGAAACCGGCTGGGAGAGCCCCGACCATGAGGTCGGGGCTCTTTCTTTTCGGCGGTCCTCCGGTCGGCCGCGATAACTTTCGCTCTGGAGGACCGAATTCATACAAGGGGCCGGGCCTCATTGGCCGGCCGGACCATGGGCGCATGAAATCCAATCCCGTCCCTCACGCCATCAACCGTCGAGACGACGGAATTCTGATCGAATGGGATGAGCTAGGACACCAAGGATTCTATCCCGCTCGCGAATTGCGATTGGCATGTCCCTGTGCCGGCTGCGTCGAGGAGATGAGCGGCCGGCCTATGCTCGACCCGGCCAACGTATCGTCCGACATCCAGCCGCTGTCACTCGCGCTGGTGGGCGCCTACGGTCTAAGGGTTCAATGGAGCGACGGCCATGGAACCGGCATCTACACCTTCGAGCAACTGCTCCGGCTGTGCCCCTGTCGGCGCTGCGCCGGTCCCGCGGACGAGCGCCAGGGGGTGACCGGCGACACATCACCGTAGCGGCGGCCGGGACAATCTGTACCCGGTTATTGCGAGGAAGTCCAACGCCCACTCACGGGCCTACCATCATGCATCGACAGCAACGCTCGATGATACCAGAGGGCATTCTCACCGGATTGATCGGCGCGGTAGTGGTGGCCGTCTGGTTTTTGGTCGTCGACCTGGGCCGGGGGCAGCCGTTGTATACTCTGAATGTGCTCGGCCAGGTTTTCGCGGGTCGTGATACCATGCCTACCGTTCACATTCTGCCTCAGGCCGTGGCTGAGTACTCCCTTCTTCACTTCGCGCTCTTCTTCCTGCTCGGCATAGCACTCGTGGGGCTAGCCCGCCTGGCCACTCGCGATCCGTCTCTCCGGATGGGGGTGTGGCTCGGATTGGTCATCGCCTTCCTCTTTTTCCTCGGCTTTCAGTTCATGCTCTACTCTGCCACCGATCAGCGATTCCCCTGGTGGCCCGGGCTCGGTGGGAGCGTGCTGGGTATCGGAGCGATGGGCCTTTATGTCTGGCGCGGTCATCCCGGCCTCCGGGGAACCTTCCAGAAGGCACCTCTCGGAGACGAGGTTAAGCCGCCGCCCCATCCACCGGGATCGTCCCGGCTGTAATTCTGTCGTGTGCCTTGCATTCCAGAGAGCCCAGCCCCAATGTGGTTGCAAACCCGCGCTTACTGCGTCACTGGCTCGAGGGGCCACTCCGGAGGGTGCGCATGCTGGATAATTCCCACTCGATTTTGTCCGAGGGCACTGACGTAGGTATCATCGGCGGCCTTGCGGTGGCCGTCTGGTTCCTCATCCTCGATAGCATTGCCGGCCACCCTTTCCAGACGCCCAGCCTGCTAGGGCAGGTGGTGCTTTTCGGCGACGCCACCCCTGACACCGGTCACCTTGTCTTCGGAGCGATCCTGGTCTACACCGCCTTCCATTTCGCCGTGTTCGCGCTGCTCGGGATGGGCCTGGTGATTCTGGTGCACTGGGGAGTCCGCGATCCGGTCGTGCGTTACGCATTGCTCCCGGTGTTCCTGGTATTCGAGGTGCTGTTCTACGGGCTGCTCGAGGTCTTTTCCGAGCGGACCAATGAGCTGTTTCCGTTCTGGGCTGTCGTGGTAGCGAACACCCTGGCTGCCATATGCATGGGCCTGTACCTCTGGAGGCGTCACCCCGATTTTCGGGCTGCATGCCGGGACACGCCGCTGGGAGACGCCCCACAATGACCTGACGGCTGGACCGAATTACCTTCCACCCTCACCTCTTTCGGCCGGGGTCTGTGCGTCGGCGATTACTCCCCGTCGGTTCTGCGTTTCTCATTCCGCTTTTCCTTCTCACACCACCTCTTGCGGGGCAGCTCGAGCCTCCCTCCAGCGGCGGCGCCGTCGCGCTGGACCAGGAGCTCCGGATGCTGGGACACTACAAGCGGGTGTTGATGATCGGGGCGCACCCCGACGACGAGGACACCGAGCTACTCACCATTCTGGTGCGGGGGTTGGGAACCGAGGCGGGATACCTCTCGCTCAACCGGGGCGAGGGCGGACAGAATCTGATCGGGCCCGAGCTCGGTGAGGCGTTGGGTCTGCTGCGCACCGAGGAACTGCTGGCGGCACGTCGGCTGGACGGTGCGCGTCAGTATTTCACTCGGGCATACGATTTTGGGTACTCCAAGACGCTGGAGGAGACCTGGCAGCACTGGCCCCGTGACACGATCCTCAAGGACGTGGTCAGGATCGTCCGAAGATTTCGGCCCCAGATCATCGTTTCCATTTTCAGCGGAACCCCTCGGGATGGCCACGGTCAGCACCAGGCAGCCGGCTGGTCCGCCCAGGAGGCCTTCCGGGTCGCGGGCGATTCGACCCGGTTTCGCGAGCTCTTTACCGAGGAAGGGTTGCTTCCCTGGACTCCGCTCAAACTCTACCGCAGTACCCGCTTCGACAGCACCGCGACGACCCTCACCTTGAACGGCGGGGTGCTCGATCCCGCGGTCGGCAAGTCGTTTCACCAGATCGCAATGGCGGGACGAAGCCTGCATCGCTCTCAGGACATGGGACAGCTGCAGCGCATTGGACCGTCCACAGTGAGACTGGCTCTGGTCGAAGATCGTACCTCCGCGGGTGGCGCCGCCCTTTTTGCGGGGATCGATACGACAATTGCGGCCATGCCACTGGGTGAACGCCGTGCCGCTGGGTCGGCAGAGCTGATTCGAGGCACCGAGCCACTACCGGAGCTCGCCCGGTACGCCGCGCGAATCGACTCGGTGATTGCGGCGCGAGGAGACCTCGCGCGCCAGCGGAACGTCCTGGCCCGCGCCGCAAGTGATCTCGACCGGGCCGTGTCGGCGCCACCCCGGGCAACTACCGCCGCACGAGGTGTCTACTATACCCGGGGCATCGAGTTGGAGGACCAGCTCGGGCATCTGAACGCCGCGGCATGGCATCTGGGACGGGTCGTGTTCGACGTGGTGGTGGACGACGATCGGGTGGTCCCGGGTCAAATGCTTCACTGGACCCTGTCGTCGTGGAACGCCTCGGACCACGCGCGCATCGCCGATATGCGCGCCGCGCAGTGCATTCCACTGGGCCAGTGTCGCAGTCCGGATGGGGAGCCCCGGTCGCAGACTATCCCACCAGGTCAGGTCGATACGGTCGCACTCGATTATCCGGTCTTCGACCAACCGCCTTCGACGCCGTATTTCCTGGCTTTGCCTCGCGCGGGCGATCTCTACCGCTGGCCGGAAGAACCTGATCGCGCACATCTCACCGGCAGTTTGCCGTATGGCGAGCCGTTCGAGTCTCCCACCTTTCTGGGATCGGTCGAAGTCAACGCAGGCGAGTCCGACAGCCTGGGGGCAGCGCGGTCCGAAGAAGCGGTCTTTCGGTTCAACGATCAGGCGCGCGGTGAGGTGCGGCGACCGGTGATCGTAGTTCCGCGGCTGGATGTGAAGGTCGATCCTGATACCGAGCTGTGGCCTCTCAACTCCACAGCCCCGCATCGCTTCACGGTTACACTGACTCATGGCGCCAGGGACACGACCTCGGGGACCGTCAGCCTGCGGCTCCCCCGCGGTTGGCCGGCCTTGGCGCCGCAGCGGTTTCAGTTCAGCCGGCAGGACGAGCGAAAAACCTTTACGTTCGATGTGAGACCGCCGGCAAGGCTCACATCGGGGAGCGCCGAGCTCCGGGCGGTTGCACAGGACACCAGCGGCACGACCTACGAGGTCGGCGTCTACACCGTCGACTACCCGCACATCCGTCCCCGCTCGTATACCAAACCCGCCACAGCCTCGCTCCGGGTCGCCCCGCTGGTCTTACCCCGGCTCACCCGAGTCGGCTACATCCGAGGAGCGGCCGATCGAGTGCCGGAGGCGCTCCGAGGTGTCGGAATACCAGTAACCCTCCTTACTCCCGCAATACTGGAGCGGGGAAATCTTAGCCGGTACAATGCCATCATCGTCGGTCCTCGGGCCTACGAGATCGATTCCGCCCTGGTTGAGAACAACCGCCGTCTTCTGGAGTACGCTCGCCGCGGCGGTCTCGTCATCGTGCAGTATCAGCAGCAGCCCTTTTTCAACGGACAGTTTGCTCCCTACCCGATGAAGGTCGGCGGCCCGTCGCTTCGGCTGGACCAGGCTCCTCCCGGCCGAGTCTCGGGAAGCCCTTCGCAAATGACCGCCCTGGTCAGTCACGACCGGGTAGTGGATGAGAACGCCCCGGTGCGCCTACGTTCGGCCGATCACCCGGTCGCGCGGGTTCCCAATCGGCTGAGCAGCGCCGACTGGCAGGGCTGGGTGCAGGAGCGAGGGCTGTACTTCGCACGGAGCTGGGACCGGCGGTACCGGCCCATTCTGGAGACGCACGACCCGGGCGAGCCGCCGCTGGCTGGCGGACTCCTCATCGCCCCGGTGGGGAAGGGAACCTACGTCTACACCGGCTTGAGCTTTTTCCGCCAGCTGCCCGTGGGAGTGCCTGGCGCTTTTCGGCTGTTTGCCAATCTTCTCGCCCTTAGAAAATGACGGAGAAGACGGAGAGGGCGGAGAAGGCGGAGAGGGAAAGAAGCTCTGGTAGCAGTTTTCTTTTTTCCGTCCTTTCCGTCCTCTCCGTCCTCTCCGTCCCCTGCGCCTGCTCCCACGACAGCCGCACTCCGGTGGTACTCTACTCCCCTCATGGCCGCGATCAACTGGCATTGCTGGAGCACGCGTTCGAGCGCCAGCGCCCCGACATCGACGTACGCTGGCTCGATATGGGATCTCAGGAGATCCTCGATCGGCTCCGCTTCGAACGGGTGAACCCTCAAGCCGACGTCTGGTTCGGGGGACCGGCTACCATCTTCGACCGGGGGGTTCATGATTCGGTGCTCGTCCCGTATCGCCCGGCGTGGGCTGACAGGGTTGGGGCGGGCGAAGCCGACTCGAGCGTGTTTTACTATCCCGTCTACCGCACCCCGGCGGTGATCGCCTTCAATAGCCGTGCGTTGACCCGAGCAGAAGCTCCCACCGACTGGGACGAGGTGCTCGCACCGCGCTGGAGAGACAAAGTGATCATCCGGGACCCTATGGCCAGCGGAACAATGCGCGCCATCTGGGGACTCATCATCGTGCGCAGCCTGCGTGAGACCGGTGACACCGCGCAGGGGATGGCATGGCTCCGCCGGCTCGATGGGCAAACCAGGACCTACACGATCAGCCCGGCACTCCTGTATGAGAAGCTGGCCCGCCAGGAGGGTCTGGTGAGCCTCTGGGATCTGCAGGACATCCTTATCAGC
>DASXRM010000180.1:0-6981 GCA_036506575.1 Gemmatimonadales bacterium
CCGGACCGCGGGTGCTCCGTAGCCAAATCATGATCCCGATGCTCAGCACGCGTCGGTCCAAATCGCTTCATCAGCCAGGGCCGAACATGAATCTTCCTCCGGACCGCGGGTGCTCCGCAGCCCAATGCCTTCATCGGACGCTGCGGTCCGCCAGGAGCACTGGTTTCTTCGATTCACGGAGTTAGCGGTCCGGAGGACGCCCCCCAATCAAGAGGTCCACCACCCCCCTGGGTGGTGGCCATGGAGCCATTTAGTCATGAAGGCCCACAAGGCTGGGCGTCCGTGACATTTGGTGAACGGGGCGGAGGCCATGAGCTTGAGTGGGTTCCTGCCGGCTTGTAAGTTTCATAGCTGATTTCATTTACCTCGACGAGCGACCATGCCGACGTATGAATACCGGTGCCCCGACGGGCACGTCTTCGAGAAGTTCCAGAAGATGAGCGACAAGCCCCGCGGCAACTGTCCGGTCTGCGGTAAGCCGGCCATCCGCAAGATCTCCGGCGGGGCGGGGCTGGTATTCAAGGGCAGTGGCTTCTACATCACCGATTACGGCAAAGACGGCAAGGGCCCCCGGAAGCCGGAGAGCGAGCCGTCTCCGGCGGCCGAATCTAGGTCCGGCGCCGAGACGAAAGCCGAGGGAAGCAAGCCGGAACCCAAGCCCGCCGCGGCTAAACCCGACGCCGCACCGGCCAAGTCCACGCCACGCCACGGCAAAGGGAAGGCCGCCTCCGAGTGAGCGACACCCTCCGCGCCGAGTTGTCGCGGGTGGCCGCGCGGCTCGGTGCTGACGGCCTGGAGTTCGTGCTGGAGCGACCGCGCGACGCTGGGCACGGCGACTTGGCGACCAATCTTGCCATGGTGCTGGCCCGCCGCGAGCGTGCCAATCCGCGCAAGACGGCGGAGCGAGTGCTCGAAGAGCTTCGGCTTCCACCCAATCTCATCGCGAAGACGGAAATCGCCGGACCCGGATTCATCAACTTCTGGCTGGCCGGCACTCAGCTCGCCGCTGCCCACCGGCGGATCCTCGACGAGGGTGCCCAGTATGGGCGCTCGACCTGGGGAGCCGGGCTCAAGGTGAACGTCGAGTTTGTGTCGGCCAATCCCACCGGTCCGCTTCACGTCGGACATGGCCGCGGAGCCGCCCTCGGCGACGCGATCGCATCGCTGCTGGAATGGACCGGCCACGCGGTCACCCGCGAGTTTTACGTCAACGACGCGGGAGTCCAGATCGATCGAGTCGCCCGCAGCCTCTGGGTTCGAGTGCGGCAGGCAGCGGGTCACGATGAGCCGATTCCGGAGGACGGGTATCACGGCGAGTACTTGATAGACAACGCCCGGCAGGTGCTGGAGCGTGAAGGCCCTTCCTTCGCCGAGCTGCCGGCAGAAGACGGAATCCGCCGCTCTCGTGACTTTGCCATTCGAGTCCAGCGGGAGGAACAGGACCGCGATCTGGAGTTGTTCGGCGTCAAGTTCGACGTGACTTCGTCCGAGCAGGTGGCATACGACTCCGGTCGAGTGGATCGCACCCTCGAGCTACTCTCGAGTCGAGGGCTCACCTACGAGTCGGAGGGCGCGCTCTGGCTGCGCACTACCGGCTTCGGCGACGATAAGGATCGCGTCCTCCGAAAGAGCGACGGTACCCTGACGTATCTCGCGCCGGACATCGCCTACCACGTGGACAAGCACGACCGCGGATTCGACCGCGTCATAGATGTGTGGGGAGCCGACCACCATGGGTACATCCCCAGGATGCGGGCCGCGCTCGCCGCGCTGGGATACCCACCCGAGTTCTTCGATGTGGAGCTGGTCCAGCTGGTGAGAGTGGTGCGGGGCGGTGAAGAGGTAAAGATGTCCAAACGCTCGGGGGAGTTCGTGACCCTGCGGGACCTGTTCGAGGAAGTCGGTGTCGATGCGGCACGCTACTTTTTTCTGGCCCGCAAGGGTGCCAGCCCCTTCGACTTCGATGTCGACTTGGCCAAGAAGCAGACCGACGAGAATCCGATCTTTTACGTCCAGATGGCTCACGCTCGACTGAGCGGGATCTTTCGCACCGCAGGGCGTGAGCCCGAGGCATTCGCCGGGGACCTCGACCTCGGCGCGCTTCCCGCCACGGAAGACACCGAGCTGCTGAAAAAGCTGGTCCAGTTTCCCGAGGTGGTGGACAAGGCCGCCCAGGAACGCGAGCCCCACCGGATCACGGTCTACCTTCATGAGCTCGCGACTATCGTCCACGGCTGGTATCACCGGACCCGCACACTCGGCGAGCCAGCCGAAACGGAGCACGCCCGTCTGCTGCTCGCGCGCGGGGCCCGCATCGTTCTGGCCAACGGTCTCGGCGTTCTCGGCATCTCCGCTCCCGAGCGGATGTGATTCCATGACCCTGCTGGTCGTCGGCAGCATCGCGCTGGATTCCATCTTCACGCCCTTCGGTGAGACTGCCGACGCGCTCGGTGGATCCGCGGTGTATTTCGGCGTGGCCGGATCGATCCTGTACCCGGTGCAGGTCGTAGGTGTGGTCGGGAGAGATTATCCCTACCATGAGCTCGAGCGTCTCGCCGCACGGGGGATCGACTGGTCCGGAGTGGAACGGGCGGATGGCGAAAGTTTCCGCTGGAAGGGCAAGTATTCCTACGATCTCCAGAGTCGGGAGACCCTGGAGACGCGTCTCGGCGTGTTCGCTGACTTCCAGCCCAGGCTTCCGGCCGCGTTTCGCTCGGCCCGGTTCCTCTTCCTCGGCAACATCGACCCCGACCTCCAGCTCGGCGTGCTGGAGCAGGTCGAGCGACCCGAGCTCGTCGTGTGCGATACGATGAACTACTGGATTCAGAGCAAGAAGGCTGCTCTCCTCCAGCTCATGTCCCGGGTCGATGTCCTCATGGTCAACGATAGTGAGGCCCGAGAGCTGAGTGGCGACTGGAACATTCACCGCGCGGGCCGCTGGATACTGGGAAAGGGTCCCACCCGTGTCGTCATCAAGCAGGGCGAGCACGGCGCCCTGTTGATCGAGCCGAAGCGCACCTTCTACGTCCCGGCCTACCCCCTGGAGAATGTCTTCGATCCCACCGGCGCGGGCGACGCCTTTGCCGGCGGGTTCATGGCGTACCTCGCGCGTACCAGATCAGTGGCGGAAGACAACGTGCGGCGAGCCATGGTCTATGGGGCGGCGATGGGCTCTTATGCCGTAGAACAGTTCGGAATCCGCGGGTTCGACCGGGTCACTCTGGCGGATGTGGAGTCCAGGGTCCGCTCCTTCCAGGATCTGACCCACGTCACTCTCGCGGAGGCGCTGACATGAGAGCCGGCGAAGCCCGCGAGTACGCGGCTGCCGGCGTGGACCTGAGTACCGCCGAGGCGGCCAAGGCACGGATAGGCGAGCTGGTGGCCGGCACCCGCACGGCGCTGTCGACCGGCAGCGTGGGCGCCTTCGGCGGGATGGTGCGCATTCCGTCGGGCATGCGGAAGCCGATCCTGGTTCTCAGTACAGACGGGGTCGGTACCAAGGTGCTCGTGGCGCTGCAGGCGCGGCGCTTCGATACCGTGGGCGAGGACCTCGTCAATCACAGCGTGAACGACATTCTGGTCCATGGGGCCACGCCGATCGCGTTCATGGACTACATCGCCGGCGCGGCGCTCGAAGTCGACCAGATCGCCGGCATCGTCGAAGGCATCGCGCGTGGTTGCCGGGTCCATGAAATGGCTCTCGCCGGCGGCGAGACGGCCCAGATGCCGGGCCTTTATCAACCCGGGACGTACGACCTGGCCGGCACGATCGTCGGAATCGTCGAGGAAGACCGTGCTATCCACGGGGATTTCATCACGCCCGGTGATGTCCTGCTGGCTTACGCTTCAACCGGGCTGCACACGAACGGGTATACGCTGGCCCGCCGAATAATTTTCGAGCGGATGGGTCTGGACGTTGGAGACCGGCTGGAGGGCACCGGTCGCAGCGTCGCGGATGCCCTCCTGGCCGTGCATCGGAGCTATTACCGGAGCGTAGTACCCGTACTCGCCCACTTTCACGGATTGGCCCACATCACCGGAGGAGGTATCGCTGGTAACCTGGTGCGGATATTGCCTCAGGACTGCATGGCGACGGTAGATCCCGACACTTGGGAGTTGCCGCCGCTCTTCAGCATGCTGCAGCAGGCGGGGCAGATCTCCACTCAGGAAATGCGCGAGGTATTCAATCTTGGGGTGGGGCTCATCGCCGTACTGCCCCCCGACGCGGTCGCGGCCGCTCAAGCCGCGGCCACCAGTGACGGGGTCACCACCTGGGTGATGGGCGAGATCCAACGGGGCAGCCGGACCGTGCGTTTCGCCCGTCCGTAACGGAGAATACGATGCGCGCCGCACATCTTCTCGCCGGTTTGTTCGTCATCGCCCTGGCCACCCCTGGACTCGCCCAGACGCCTGAGTGCTCCGGGTACGTCGCCAATGCCCAGCGGGTTTGCGCGGCCGCCGTGGACGGCACCCGAGCATTCCATCCGGTTGTCGGGGTCCTGGTGAGTGGAGGCAACCCGACCATAGGGTCCGCCGCCACCCTCGGCGGGTTCGGCCACGCCTCCTTTACCGTGCGAGCCAACGCGGTCAGCCTGGTACTCCCGGACGTGAACTACACCGGGAGTAGCTCGACCGTTCCCGCGGGCGACAAGATTTTCGCTCCTGCCCCTGTGGTCGAAGGATCGGTCGGACTTTACAAGGGCCTGCCCGCCGGGCTCCTCGCGGTCGATTTTCTCGCCTCGGCTCAGCTTCTCCCAACCGATCAGGTCGATCACCTCGTCGTGGATTCGGGCGCGCGAAAAATCGGGAGCATCGCGCTGGGCTTGGGATACGGAGCCCGCGTCGGCCTCCTCCGTGGGATGGGCCCGCTGCCGGCAGTATCGGTCAGTCTCATGCGGCGCGACATACCTAAAATCACCTATGGCGATGTCGCGGCGGGCGACCAGTACAGCTATGGTGTCGACCTTCACGCGACCAATCTCCGCCTCATTGCGAGCAAGCAGCTTGCTGTGGTAGACCTGGCCGCCGGCGTCGGCTGGGACAAATACACCGGCGACGCCATAATCCAGTTCCGCGATCCGATCACGTCGGTTCTGCAACCGAACGTACCGGTTGAGCTGAGCAACTCGAGGGTCTTGGGGTTCGTCAATGCCGGGTTGAGCATGTCGATGGTACGGCTCACCGGTGAAGTCGGTTATCAGGGGGGGAAGGATCAGAACCTATCCACCGATTTCGAGGACTTCGACACCACCAAGGGGAAGTTCTTCGCCGGCCTTGGCCTGCGAGTGAGCTTCTAGGGCTGAATGAACGAGCGGGAGGCGATGGCCCGCGCGCTCGACCTTGCCTGGCGAGGTTGGGGGCGGGTCCAGCCCAACCCGCTGGTAGGCGCGGTAGTCCTCCAAGGTGGTAAGCTGGTTGGAGAAGGCTGGCATCCGGAGTTCGGTGATCGACACGCCGAAGCGGTGGCCCTGGCGGATGCCGGGGAGCGGGCTCGAGGGGCGACGATGGTGGTCACCCTCGAGCCCTGTGCGCATCAGGGCAAGCAGCCGCCGTGCACCGAGGCCATCATCAGTTCCGGAATTCGCCGGGTGGTCGCCGCCATGCGCGATCCCAATCCAGTGGCAGGGGGTGGTAGCGAGCGGCTCCGTCAGGCCGGTGTCGAGGTCGAGGTGGGCCCCCTGGGCGAAGCCGCTGCGGCGCAGAACGCTATCTTCTTGCACTCCGTGGCGCCCCGGGCCCGGCCGTACGTCGCGCTGAAGCTGGCAACCACCCTCGACGGACGGATTGCCGACGGGTTCGGGCGCTCGCGCTGGATCTCGGGGAGCGAAGGCCGCGAATATGTTCAGTGGCTCCGCGCCGGATTCGACGCCATCGCGGTTGGCGGGCGGACCGCCCGGCTGGATGATCCCTCCCTCACCGTCCGGGGCACGGTACAGCCTCGCGTCCCTCCTCGCCGGGTAGTGTTCGATCGGGCCGCCGACCTCGGTCCCCAACTCACGCTCCTCCGGAGCGCCGGCGAAATTCCCACCCTGGTTGTGGTCTCTCCGGATGCGGAGCCCGGCCGAATCAAACGCCTCGAGGCGGCCGGTGTGACGGTACTCCGGGCTGGAGCTCTCGAAGAGGGGCTGCGTTCACTGCGAGACCTGGGCATCGGATCGCTCCTGGTAGAGGGCGGTGGCCAGCTCGCCGGCTCCTTGCTGGGGGCTGGACTGGTGGATCGCTATTACTGGCTGCAGTCTCCAGTGTGGTTGGGCGATGACGCTGTTCCCGCTCTTGCCGGCCTTCCCTCCCGCGGCCTGGATCAGGCGGAGCGCTGGCGCGTTGTCGAGCGGCGAGCCCTGGGCCAAGACACGCTGTTGGTATTGGACCGAAGCTGATGTTCACCGGCATTGTCACGGCCATCGGTGCGGTGCGGCGAGCCGAGCGCACATCCGAGGGGCTGGAGCTGACCATCGAGTGTCCCTACTCCGATCTCGAGCTGGGAGAAAGCGTAGCGATCGATGGCGCCTGTCTTACGGTCGAGGGACTTGCTCCTGCGGGCTTTACTGTCCAGGTGGTCCGCACCTCACTCGAGCGCACCCGTTTTGAGGAATATGTCCCTGGACAGAGCGTCAATCTGGAGCGCGCGCTTCGGGTGGGAGACCGGCTCGGCGGCCACCTGGTTCAGGGGCACGTCGATGGAATTGGGCGGGTAGACCTCGTCAAGCAGAAGGAAGATGCCCGGCTGCTGAACCTCGCCGTTCCGGAAGCCATCGCGCGAGTCTCGGTGCCACTCGGGTCGATCACCGTGGACGGCGTCAGTCTGACCGTGAACGCCAAGCCAGCCGGGCGACTGATCCAGATCTCCCTCATCCCGTTTACCTTACAGCACACGACCTTGGGCGAGCGTCAGGCAGGTGACCGGGTGCACGTCGAGGCGGACACGATCGGGAAGTATGTGGCGGCGCTCTTGGACAGCCGGGTGAGCGGTAAGCAGTGAGC
>DASXRM010000181.1:0-6719 GCA_036506575.1 Gemmatimonadales bacterium
GATGAATACCAGCTCGTGGTGAACCCCGTCGTGCTTGGTAAGGGAAGGACGATGTTCGAGGGCCTCGAACGGAAGCTGGTCCTCAAGCGGACCAAGACCCGGACGTTCGCCAATGGGAAGGTCTTACTCTGCTACGAGCCCATGGCGTGAAGGAGGAGCACCGGAATGATTTCTTCGTCTCCTTTAGATGAGCAAAATGATGCCGAGTGCGATGCCGATCAGCACCAGGGTCCAACTCAAGCCTAAGACCAACCGTGGACTGGAGGACGGCGGATGGGCCGGCAAAACCAGCGTCCGGCAGAATCGTCGATACTGTACGGCACCGCTGGCTGTCGCCAGCACCCCCAAGCCGACCAGCGCGGCTCCCAGATAAGGCGAGAGCCCATGGCTTTGGGCAACGCCACTCTGGACCGGTAGCAGACGCAGAAACAGGCCAAACCGTGCCACGACGAAGCCGAACGCCATGATGGCGACCCCGGTCCGGAGCCATGCCAGCATCGTCCGTTCGGCCGCAAAGTACACTCGGGGATCAGCGCCCGGATCTGACATAGTTCTGCGTTCCCGATTCACGGTGCTGCGGTCTAACGACTGGCATCAGCTGCGGCGACTCTTCAGCTGGCCACAATCCTACGCTCCTTAGAAGTGAAGCCCGCCCGCTGCATGCGCTGGTTAGGCGGCACTACGTGGGAGTCATGGGTCCACTGCCTCACCGCTCGATGCGGATATCTTCATACCATTCCGGGGTCACATAGACCCGGACAACTTCAAGGCGCGCGAGCCCCGCCGCCCGACTGAAATAGACCACGGGACCAATCCGGTCGGGCCCGCAGAACGGCTCCTTGTCCCGATGAAATACCACGGAAAAGGCCTGCAACGCCGAGGAGGTCGAGGGCGTCCTAGGAAGCGGCTCCAACGTTGCGGTCGAGAAGTCATTCGGATACCGAGCCCGTCCTTCGACGCGGAGTGTGCCGTCGTGAAAGATCGCCCGACCGGCAAAGGGGATGGGTGCGAAGGTCGGCTGCATGGGCGGGTTACGCGTCAGCGCTGCTCGGGCTTCGCCTCCGCCGCACGCTTCGTCCACTGCCACAGCCCGCCCGTGACCGCCAACGGGAGTCGGTGGCCCAAGGCCCGGGCGACCAGCACGATCTGGCCACGGTGGTGTGCCTCGTGAGCCACGAAATAGGCCAGCACATGCCCTACGTCGAGCGGAAGATTGCGCCAGATGTAAGTCGAAGCCCTCGGGATCGTGCCGCCCTCCTCACAGCCGAGGGTGAGTAGGCGGAGGATGCCCCGACTACTCCGTTGCAGGGCCGATACCAGTTCTCTGCGCCCGACCCGCCGTCGGTCGACGCTGCGGGGCACTGGGACCCCCAGTTCCTGGCCCAAGGTCTTGATCCACATGCACCGGGCATTATGCATGTGGCCCGCGATCATGCGAATCGTGCGGCGAGGCGCCCCAGGGACAGCAGTCGCCCACAGCCCAGGCGGCAGGTGCTCAACCAGGAAGACCGTGACCCGATTGCTGGTCCGCCAGGTGTTGAGGATCGTATCCCGTAGGTCAGGGATCACATCAGCCCCACCGTTTGCCGAAGGGTTGGCTGACGCTTAACGGATCGCGCATCAGCTGCGGCGACTCCGCCGCTCCATCATTACGGACGGACCCCCAAATGCGATGTGATGGGTGAATAGGAGAAAAATCTAGCTGTAGTGATCGAGACTCGACTAGATCTGTAGTGATTTGCATGATCGCCGCGCCGGCTCCCACCGGCTTGCCTGACCCACCGCCCCTGGCGACCTTTCCCCCATGGACCTCGATCTCCTGATCTCCGAGCTGGTGGCGGGCAAGACCGCCGCACTGGCCCGGGCGATTTCGGTGGTCGAGAACGCCCGGCCCGGCTTCGAGCGACTCCTCGGTGAGGTGCACCGATCGCTCGGCCGGGCTCGTCGTATCGGGATCACCGGTCCGCCCGGCGCCGGCAAGTCCACTCTGGTCGAACGTCTGGTCGGGCAGTACCGCTCCGCCGGACTCAAGGTCGCCGTGGTCGCCGTGGATCCCACCAGCCCCTTCACTGGGGGCGCCCTCCTGGGCGACCGCATCCGGATGGAATCCGTCGCCCTGGACCAGGGGGTCTACATCCGCTCTATGGCCAGCCGCGGCTCACTCGGCGGACTGGCGACCACGACGCGTGAGGTCTGCGACCTGCTGGATGCGGCGGGATTCGATCGGATCCTGGTCGAGACCGTCGGGGTCGGCCAATCCGAGCTGGACGTGGCGCGGATGGCGGACTCGACCGTCCTGGTGCTGGTCCCCGAGTCGGGCGACGGGATCCAGACGCTCAAGTCCGGGGTCATGGAGATCGCCGACATCTTCGTGGTCAACAAGGCGGACCGTTCCGGGGCGGACAAGCTGCGGCAGGAAATTGAGGTGACGTTAGGGATTCGAAGGGGGAATGCGTTCCGGAATATGCCAGCTCACCACGGCATTCGGAGCGAGAGCGGTGTCACCCTGAGCGCAGCGAAGGGGCCGAAATACCGTAACGTTCCGGCCCCCTCAGCCGCTTCGCGGCTTCAGGGTGACAGTGGTTGGGATCAGCCGGTGCTCGTCACAGCTGCTGTTAAGGACCAAGGAATTGCGGAGCTGGTTGCTGCACTCAATCGCCACCACGAGTGGCTTAGTTCCAGCGGTGAGCTGGAGCGCCGCCGCCGCCGCCGGCTGCTGGAGCGCACCCGCGAGGTGGTGGATCGCGCGACCCGCAGATGGGTCTGGGAAGAGACCCGCGCGGAGCAGCTCATCACCGAGCGGCTGGACGAAGTGGCCAGCGGCCGGATCAGCCCCTACGAATTGGCTGCGGACGTGCTCGAAGAACTGAAGCAGGGAGAGCGGATATGACCGCCCGCAGGACCGACCGGGGCAGCAAGCCGGCTGAGCGTCTCACCGAGCAGGAAGTCGAGCTCGAGCGGCTCCGAGCCGAGGTCGCGGCCTGGCGCGCCCGAGCCGCCGCGCTGCCGGTTCGAACCGATGCAGAGCTGAGCTCGGTGTCGGGACGGGCGGTTGAGCCGGTATACACCGCACTGGATCTCTCCTCCGACGTCATCGCCGCGACGGGACTGCCCGGCCACTATCCCTACACCCGGGGAATTCACCCCACGATGTACCGCGGCCGGCTCTGGACCATGCGGCAGTTCGCGGGGTTCGGGACCGCGGAGGATACCAACGAGCGGTACAAGTTTCTGCTGGAGCGAGGTCAGACCGGACTCTCCGTGGCTTTCGACTTTCCGACCTTGATGGGCTACGACTCCGACCATCCCCGGTCGGAGGGTGAAGTGGGGAAGTGCGGGGTTGCGATCTCCAGTCTGGCCGACATGGAGACCTTGTTCGACGGAATTCCCCTCGACCAGGTTTCCACCTCGATGACGATCAACGGTCCCGCCGCCATGCTGTTCTGCTTTTATGTGGCTGCAGCCGAGCGCCAGGGTGTTCCCATCGCCCAGCTCCAGGGCACCATCCAGAACGATATTCTCAAGGAATACATGGCGCAGCACGCCTGGATCTTTCCGGCGGAGCCCGCGCTCAAGATCATCGTGGATCTATTCGAATGGGCCGCCGAGCACACCCCCAAATGGAACACGATCTCGATTTCGGGGTATCACATCCGCGAGGCCGGGGCCACGGCGGCACAGGAGCTGGCATTCACGCTGGCCAACGGCTTCTGCTACGTCGAGCATGGGCTGGCGCGGGGGCTGGATGTGGACGGCTTTGCCCCCCGGCTCTCCTTCTTCTGGGACGTGCACAACGATTTCTTCGAGGAAATCGCCAAGCTGCGGGCCGCGCGGCGGATCTGGGCCCGCCATATGCGTGAGCGATACGGCGCCAAGGAGCCGCGCAGCTGGAAGATGCGCTTTCACTGCCAGACAGCGGGCGTCACCCTCACCGCCCAGCAGCCCCATAACAACGTCGTTCGAGTGGCGTATCAAGCCTTGGCCGCCGTGCTGGGCGGGGCTCAGTCGTTGCACACCAACGCGTTGGACGAGACGCTCGCGCTTCCCACCGAAGAGTCCGTCCGGATTGCGCTTCGCACTCAGCAGATCATTGCGTATGAGACCGGCGTCCCCAATGTCGCCGACCCTCTGGGAGGCTCGTATTACGTCGAGGCCTTGACCGATCAGCTCGAGCGTGAGGCCGAAGGGGTGTTTGCCGAGATCGAAGCGCAGGGCGGCGTGGTACCGGCCATCGAGTCCGGCTGGTTTCAGCGGCAGATCGCCCACTCGTCCATGCGCTTCCAAGCGGAGGTGGAACAGGCCCGCCGCACCATTGTCGGGGTTAACGATTTTGTCGAGGAGGCCGAGGCCCCGGTGGAGATCCTGAAGGTGGGGGACCAGGCGGAGCAGACCCAGCGCGAGCGGATGGCGCGCCTGCGCGCCACCCGAGACACCAACCTCGTCTCGGAGCGACTGGAGGCTCTGCGCCGCGCCGCGGCCGACGACCGCAACATCATACCAGCCATGCTCGATTGCGCGCGTGCTTACTGCACGCTCTACGAGATCCGGCATGTGCTCGAGGAGATTTATGGGAGTTATCGCGAGCCGGTCTTCTTCTGACGGAGCCAACGGGGTGGCCGTTCATGCGCCGATAGAAGGGCGGAGAGGACGGAAAGGACGGGGAGGGCGGGAAGGTCTGGACTATGGACCTAACGACTCGTCACCCATCGTCCCGATATTGGAACGACTCACCCGAGTGCAGCCGGGGCGCCATCGGGTCGTCACTTGCTACCTCAAGCTCGAGCCCCGCGACCGGTCCCGGGGCAAATATTTGATCAAGGTGAAAAATCGGGTGAGGTCCGCGGTGCAGGCGCTCCCCCGTCTAGGTCTCGAGCGCGCAACCGCCGACGAGATCGTGCGGGACCTCGAGCGGATGCAGCAGTATCTCCGGTCGCCCGGGAACCTGCCGTCCACCCAGGGCGTCGCCATCTTCGCATGCGAAGGGATCGGCCTGTTCGAGACGGTACCCTTACCCGTGGTTTATCGCTCCCGCCTCGCCGTGGACGTGAGCCCCCTGGTTCGCGAGCTGGCCTCCGTCGAGGACGAGTTCGGGCGTCTGCTGACGGTGGTGCTCGACCGGACCAGCGCCCGATTCTTCGAGGTGACCGCTTACCGGACCCGCGAGCTCTCCGGCCTCCGCGCCGACAGCACCCGCGGCAAGCGCTTCCACGGCGATCAGGATGGTCCGAGCGGCTGGGGCGAGCACACCTATAACAACCGGATTCGAGAGGAGAAGCAGCGGCACTACGAGGCGATCGCGCGGGAGCTCTTCGCCATCGATCGCCGGCACCCCGCCCACGGCATTGTGCTGGCAGGGCCCGGGCCGGAAGCTGGCGCGGTCGAGCCGTTCCTTCACTCTTACCTGGTCGAGCGGCTGATCGGCACCGCGCGGCTCAATCCCAAGGATGCGACGGCTGCCGCCGTCCATGCCACCACCCTCGCGGTCCGGGAAGGATACGAGCGCGCTTCCGAACGGGCGCTGGTGCATGAGATGCTGGAGGGGATTGGAACCGGCTGGGGCGTCAACGGGCTCACGCCTGCGCTGCGGGCGCTCTCCCGCGGGCAGGTGCGCTCCCTCCTGGTCGACGCCGACGCTGCCGAACCGGGTTTTCGCTGCGGCGACTCGGGCCGGCTGGCGCTTTTGGAACGGGAGTGTCGCGGCGAAGGCGAGCCCATCGCGGTGCTCGACGTGGTGGACGAGGCCATCGAGGAGGCCCTGCGGCAGGGAGTCGATGTCAACGTGGTGTACGAGCCCGAGGCTCGCGCCGCCATCGACAGCGTGGGTGCGCTCCTTCGCTTTCGTTGAGCCCCAAGCCGCGCTCAGGCCAAGTTCTACGCGCGGTACTGTTCGACGCGGGGAACACGCTCGTCTTCCTGGATTACCCCCGCCTGGCCCAGGGAGTGGGTGCGGCGCTCGGGCTAACCCTCAGCGGCGAGACGCTCTGCCAGCACGTACCCGAGGCAACCCGTGCCATGGAGCGCGCTGGGACCGACCAGGAGCGTGCCGCCGCCTACCTCGAAGCATTGTTCCTGCTCGGTGGCGTACCTCCGGATCGCATGGCAGAAGTGCGCGAGTGTCTGGCCCGGATGCACCGCGAGCGGCACCTGTGGTCATCGGTGGCGGAGCGGTCGGGAGAGTCCCTGGCCCGGCTCCGGGCTGCAGGCCTTCGCCTGGGCGTGGTGTCCAACAGCGATGGCCGGGTCGAGCAAGCGCTCGAGGCAGCGGGGCTGCGGGGATACTTCGACGTGGTGATTGATTCGGCCGCCCTCGGCGTAGAGAAGCCGGACCCCCGTATCTTCCACGCGGCGCTCGACGCGCTCGGGGTAAGGCCGGAAGAAGCGCTCTATGTCGGCGACCTGTACGAGGTCGATGTCTTGGGGGCGAGAGCCGCGGGGATGGAGGCCGTATTGCTCGGAGATGCCGTGGAGGGAGCCGGACGGGCTTGCCGCACCACACCTTCGATCGAGGATCTGGTGAACGACCTGACTGCAACCGGGAACGAGGATCGTTGATGACTCGTGCTCTGGCCCGGCCGATCCGGGTGCTGGTTGCCAAGCCGGGACTCGACGGGCACGACCGGGGTGCCAAGGTGGTTGCCGCCGCCTTGCGCGATGCCGGCATGGAGGTGGTCTATACCGGATTGCACCAGACGCCGGAGATGATCGCGACCGCCGCGGTG
>DASXRM010000182.1:0-21202 GCA_036506575.1 Gemmatimonadales bacterium
CTGGCGCGAGCCGGTAGCTCTTCCACGGGAAATTGGTGGGATGACGGTGCGAGACTGCGCGCCGCCGCTCCCGGGATCCATTGTCTTCTCCGCCCTCGATGCCGACATCGCAGGGCCGATCGAGCAGGCATTTGCCCAGGCCGGCGCCTTCGTGGTGACGAACACCCGGACCCATCGCATGGATCCCGACGTCCCTCTCCTGATACCCGAGGTGAACGCCGACCACATGGCGCTGATGGACTGCCAGCGGGAATCGCGTGGCTGGAAGGGTGCCCTCCTGGCAAATCCCAACTGCTCCACTGCGGCCCTCGCCCTGGCGCTCGCGCCGCTGCACCGAGCGTTCGGAATCGAGCGCCTGTTCGTCTCCACGATGCAAGCGGTCTCAGGCGCAGGGTATCCCGGCGTTCCTTCGCTCGACATCCTGGGTAACGTCATTCCTTACGTCGGGGGAGAAGAGGAAAAGATCGAGCGGGAGACCCGAAAGATTCTCGGCACCTTCGCCACCGGCGCGGTCGAGCCGTCCCACTTCTCGCTCAGCGTGCACACCAACCGTGTCGCGGTCGTGGACGGTCACATGGCGACCGTCTCCGTTGGGTTTGCCGATCGGGTCCGGCCCGACCAGGCTGCCGCGGTATTGCGTGATTTCCGAGGCTCCCCTCGGGTTTCGGCTCTGCCATCCTCGCCCACGCCACCGATCGAGGTTGACGACCGGATTGACCGGCCTCAGCCGAGACTGGATCTCGATCGAGGCGCCGGGATGGCGGTCACCGTTGGACGGGTGCGTCCCTGTCCCGTCCTTGACCTTCGCATGGTAGTGTTGGGCCACAACACCGTCCGTGGAGCGGCCGGACAGGGAGTCCAGATCGCCGAGCTCCTGGTGGCCGAAGGCAAGGTGAAGCAGGAAGCTCCAGGCGAGCGGTCTAGATGATCGTCGCCAAGTTCGGCGGCACCTCGGTGGCCGATGCGGCGGCCATTTCGAGGCTGATCGAGATCGTCCGGGCACGAGTAACCGAAGCCCCGGTAGTCGTCGTTTCCGCACTGGCCAGGGTGACCGACACTCTTCTCGGGCTGGCACGCCTGGCAGAGGCTGGAGACGGCGCGTCGGCCGATGCAGCGCTCGCGGCGCTCCTGGATCGACACGAGCGGATCGCCCTCGCCTTGCCGGGAGCCACGGTAGCTCTCGACGCCATCCGGGCCGATGCTGAAGAACTTTGTCAGGAGCTCCGGCGGCTGCGAGACCGGAAAGTCACCCCAGCGGAGCTCGACGCCATCGCCGGCCGGGGTGAGTTGTGGAGCTCCAGGCTCGTCTCGGCGGCGCTGGCCGGAGAGGGCCTCGATGCGGTCTGGGTCGATATCCGGCCGATTCTGGTTACCGACGGACGCTTCACCCGGGCTACGCCCTACATCCAAGTCGTCCACCAGCGGGCACGCGATTGTCTGCGACCGTTGGCTCAAGCCGGGAGGATCCCGGTAACCCAGGGCTTCATTGGTGCCACTGCAACCGGAGTTCCCACCACGCTGGGCAGGGGAGGCTCGGATTTTACCGCCGCCCTCCTGGGAGCCGCGCTCGAGGTGACGCGAGTGGAGATCTGGACCGATGTAGACGGACTGATGACGGCAGACCCGCGCATCGTCCCCAGCGCCCGGACGCTGGCTGCCGCCAGCTACGAGGAAGCGGCGGAGCTCGCCACCTTCGGCGCCAGGATCCTGCATCCGGCTACCGCCCTTCCCTTGGTACGTGCCGGAATCCCCATCGTGATCCTCAACTCCAGCCACCCCGAGAGGGCCGGAACCACCGTCGAGCCCGAGGCGGCGGTGGAGCGCGTGGGCGACTCACCGATTCGCTCGATCTCCTGGAAGCAGGCGATCACCGTCGTGAACATCCGGGCTCCCAGGATGCTGGGCACCTACGGATTTCTGCGCGCTCTCTTCGAGGTGTTCGAGCGGCACGAGACCGTCGTGGACGTACTGGCCAGCGGCGAAGTGAGCGTCTCACTTACCATCGAAGATCGTTCCCGGTTGGATGTGTTGGTCCGGGACCTGGGAGAGCTGGGCGAGGTCTGGATCGAGGAGCATCGTGCCATCGTCGCCATCGTGGGAATCGGCTTACGCCATACCCCGGGCCTCGCCGCCCGAGTCTTCAATGCGGTCTGGCCGGCGAACGTCGAGGTCATTTCCCAGGGTTCGTCTTCCATCAACATGACGTTTGTAGTGCGACAGGAGGACGCGCCGGATGTGGTCCGGCGGCTGCACCGGGAGTTTTTCGGGTCGGATTGAGCAGTCGCGAGTCGCGAGTTCTTGTTCCGGTCCAGCTCTCAACTCCCAGCTCTTGACTCTAGACTCTCGACTCGTGACTCGTGACTCTCGACTCTAGACTCGTGACTCGTCTCTCGACTCCGATGCGCATAGCAATCATCGGCAATGGTAAAATGGGGAAAGTCGTTGCCGCGCTTGCCGTGGAGCACGGCCACAGCATTCACACCGTGGTCACCCGGCTGGAGAATTCTGGAGGTCGGGCGTTGACCAGTGAGCGATTGACCGGTGCGGATGTCGCGGTCGAGTTCACCCGTCCGGACGCGGCCGTGGGCAATCTCGAGCGGCTGATCGAGCTCGGCATCCCGACCGTCACCGGCACCACAGGCTGGACCGAGGAGCTGCCGAGACTTACTGCGCTGGTTCTGCAACGCGGTGGAGCGCTGCTTCATGCGGCCAACTTTTCGGTTGGGGTACAGCTGTTCTTGCGAGCGGCTCGCGACCTCGCCCGTTGCTTTCGGGGCCGGCCGGAGTTCGCCGTTTCGATCCTCGAAGAGCATCATAAGACCAAGCTCGACGCCCCTTCGGGAACCGCACTGCTGCTGCAGCGGCAGCTCTGGTCAGACGAGCCTGGGCGCCGCTTTCCGATTACCTCCGTGCGCGCCGGCGACGCGCCTGGGACGCACACGCTCAGCTATGATGCGCCACACGAGACGGTCACGTTGAGCCACGTGACCCGAAGCCGCCAGGTCTTCGCCGCCGGGGCGCTCGCGGCCGCCGAGTGGCTTCCGGGGCACACCGGGGTCTTCACCTTCGACGAGATGCTGTTCGGAGGGCCGGAATGACACGCTTGCAGGGGTGCGGAACCGCGCTGGTGACGCCCTTTACCGAACAGGGATTGCTCGATCTCCCAGCGCTCCGAGCGCTGGTCGACTGGCAGATCGCGGAAGGAATCGACTTTCTGGTACCGTGCGGCTCAACCGGTGAGGCCCAGACCCTGGACTCCCTCGAGCGGGAGCGGGTCGTGGCGGCGGTGGTTGAGGTTGCGGCCGGCCGGGTACCGGTGATGGCAGGGGCCAGCAGTAACGATACCTCACGCGCCGTGGAGGAGACCCAGCGCATGTGCCGGCTGGGAGCGGACTATATCCTGAGCGCCACTCCCTACTACAACAAGCCTACCCAAGAGGGTCTGTACCGGCATTTCATGGCGGTGGCGGATGCCGCCACCAAGCCGGTCTGCCTCTACAACATTCCCGGCAGAACCGCGGTCAATCTCAAGCCGGCACTCGCGCTGCGGCTCGCGGAGCACCCGAACGTCATGGGCCTCAAGGAGGCGAGTGGGGACCTGAAGCAGATCATAGACATCCTTCGGGATCGGCCGGATGACTTCGCCGTGCTCTCGGGCGACGACTGGCTCACCCTGGCGGTCATTGCCGCCGGGGGAGACGGACTCATCTCGGTGACGTCCAACGAAGTGCCGGCAGCGATGACGGCCCTCGTCCACCTCCTGCTTTCCGGGAACGTGGAGAAGGGCCGCGCCTGGCATTACCGTTTGCTGCCTCTCATGGACGCCAATTTTCTGGAGACCAATCCCGCGCCGGTGAAGGCGGCGCTCCATTGCATGGGTCGAATCCAGAACGTGCTCCGGCTTCCGCTGGTGCCGGTCAGTGACTCGACGCGCACGGCTATCTGTGCCGGGTTGCAGGAGGCCGGAGTGGCGGGTGTCTGAGCAGCTCCACAATGACCAGCTTCGCGCCGCCATCGAGCGCTACAGCGCTCAGGTGCCCCCCGGTGAGGAGCCCGCCGCATTGGAGGCGTTTCGGGCGCTCAAGGCCGCGCTCAACCGGGGAACGGTGCGCGCGGCGGAGCGGAATCCCGATGGTCATTGGCGGGTCAACTCGTGGGTCAAGACCGGCATTCTCCTCGGCTTTCGGCTAGGCCGCACGGCGCCGGCGGCGACCGGCGGGCCATTCCCGTTTTACGATAAGGACACCTATCCGATTCGTCCCCTCGGTCCTGGAGATGGCATCCGCGTGGTGCCGGGCGGCTCCGCCATCCGCGATGGCTGTTACGTCGCACCAGGCGTAGTCTGCATGCCGCCGATGTACATCAACGTCGGCGCCTACGTCGGCGAGGGCACCATGATCGATTCTCATGCCCTGGTGGGCTCCTGTGCCCAGATCGGCCGCCGAGTGCACCTCTCGGCGGCAGCACAGATTGGGGGTGTCCTGGAGCCGGCGGGAGCATTGCCGGTGATCGTGGAGGACGACGTGCTGGTCGGCGGGAACTGCGGAGTGTACGAGGGCACGATCGTGCGCGAGCGTGCGGTGCTGGCGCCGGGAACCATCCTATCCGCTGGTACCAGCGTCTTCGATCTGGTGCGGGACCGGGTCTATCGGCGGGAAGGGGACCGACCGCTGGAGATACCGGCCGGCGCGGTGGTGGTGCCTGGCACCAGGCTGGTCAAGTCGGGACCGGGTGCGAGTGCAGGCATCGGGCTGTACGCCCCGGTAGTCGTCAAGTATAGAGACGAAAAGACCGACGCCGCAGTGCGCCTGGAAGAGCTATTGAGATAGACCGCGTAAAGGGTGAACGGTAAACGGTGAACAGGCACACCCACCACCCCGTTTACCGTTCACTGTTCACCGTTCACGCTTTCACGATGACGACCCACACCCACTACCTCTGGTTCGAGACCAAGCGCCGCCAGGAGATCATCGACATCACCGACCAGGTCGCCGAGCAGGTCAAGGCGAGCCGGGTGCGGGAAGGTCTGGTCCTGGTGTCCGCCATGCATATCAGCGCCTCCGTCTTCGTCAACGACCACGAGTCGGGCCTCTGGCACGACATCCTCGAGTGGCTGGAGGAGACCATTGCCCCATGGGACCCGGCGCGGTACCGGCACAACGAGACCGGCGAGGACAATGCGGCAGCGCATCTGCGAAGCCTCACCGTCGGCCACGAGGTGATCGTGCCGGTCACCGGAGGGAAGCTGGATCTGGGGCCATGGCAGCGGGTGTTCTACGGGGAATGGGACGGCCAACGGCGCAAACGGGTTGTGATCAAGGTACTGGGAGAGGCCTGAAAAGCGCGAGGCCAGGGAGCCTGTCGCCGGCTTCCCTGGCCGCGTGCCTCTCTGATGCTACCGCGTGCAGTTTACCTCACGAACTGAAAGACCGCTTCGTGCCTGGAGTCATCCGCCAGTGTCACCACCAGCTTCCGGCAGGTGCCCGCCCAGCTGGGGCTGGTCCTCCAGAGATAGGTGTAACGGCGTCCGACGTCGCCGCCCGCCCGGGACATCTGTCTGCCCAGGCTGCCGGACTGAGCCGCGCTGCACGAGACCTTGGTCGAGGTAGGCTCACCCGCCAGGATAGTCGGAGCCTGGGTCCCCTCGACCGAGAATTTCAGGGAAACCGTGCTGCCCGCTTTCACCCTATTCAGCCCCTTCGGCTTAACCGGCAAGTGGAAGCTGAAACCCAGACTCACTTGGATCTGAATAGTCTGGCTGGCCCCGGTATAGTTCGGGTCGTCCGGGGTGAACTGCACCGACAGCGTGTTGCTGCCCGCTCTGAGGCGAGTGCCCGCCGGCGGGGTGTAGACGAAGAGGCCGGTGAGACTGACACCGCCCACGCCAATGGCCGTAGCGTTGAGCTGCGCGGTCTTGAGCGGGTTTCCCACATGAATCGGCGCAGGATCCCAGAGGATCACCGGTGTGGCCTGGTGGATTATGAGTGTGCCGCTGGCCTCGCTGGCCTCGTAGTTGGGGTTATCAAGGGTGGCGATGACCTGATAGGTGCCGGCATTGATGGGCGCGACGACCGGCGAACCGTCTTGGCTATACGTCACGGTGACTCCAGTCAAGCCAGCGGGGCTGGTGACGATCGTGGCGCTCTTTATCGTCCCGTCGAAGGTGACCTCGGTACCAACGGTGATCGTCGCTGAGGCCTTTGCAATGGCAAACGACTGGGAGACGTCATCCGCCGGAGCGTAGTTTGCGTTTCCCGCCTGGTGAGCGGTAACGGTACACGTACCCGCGCCCGTTATCGTCAGAGTGCTGACGGCAACAGTACACTCGCCGCTGGCCGTGAAGCTGACGGGCAGTCCGGAGCTGGCAGACGCGCTCAGCGTGAAAGCTGGACTACCATAGATTTTGTCAGCCAGGGGGCCAAAGGTGATGCTCTGGGGCTCGAGCGCCCCTGACGATATGCCGGCTACCCAGCGGGCGGCGTTGATGTAGAGCCGCTTGATATTCGAGTCGTCCAACGTAACCGGCGCGTGTACCTCCCCCAGATCATCGAAGGGGTAGTTGGGCGCCAAGCTGAAGTTCACGATCTTGCCCGCGCCGAACTCACGCACCAGCACCGCGGGACCGCCGGCCGGCACTTGCATCAGCACGGTAGCAGGATTGCTCTCGAAGACCACTGCCGGGCCGGCGTCGTGGCCGTCCGCCGTGAAGGTAAAGCCCCCGGCGAGGCCGGCCAGAACAGGATGACTCTCCTGTCCCTCGACGGGCTGGTAGGTCACCTGACACAAGGCGCAGTTCTGCGCCGTTGGGTCGGCCGACCCACCGGTAGTTTGGAGCACCAGGTCGGACATCTCGGGGGTATACTCATACCCGTTCCACTGCGCCCCGATGAAACCACCACCGTTCTCCACGAAGGCCTTCAACGCCTGCTGGGCACCCAGGTCGAGAGTTCCGTCGTAGCTCGCTCCATTGAGGTGGACGACCACGGCGAACCCGGCAAGGGCCGGGTTGGTTCCATCCCAGGTGTATTCGGGACCGGGCCGGATGGTGACCTGGAATCCGGCGGCCGTCAGCGTGTCGGCCAAGGCGTTGGTCGTGGCCACATCGGCGTCGGCCAGTATGAGCAGACCGGGACCGGTACTGGACTCCGTGGCTGCCACACCCGAGCTGAATGAGGCACCGGGCTTCACCTTCTGCGTGGAGCTCAGCAGGGCGCTAGCCCTCAGACTCCCGTTGATCAGCGGGCGCGGATGCGAGCCGGTTGACGCGACCACCGGTCCCTGGGTTGACGACAGGGGCTCGGTCGGTTGCTCGCCGGTGCAGGCCAGCGGGCCCAGCACTATGGCAGCTAAAAAAAACGGCAGGAGGCGCCGACCCCGGCGGTGCTGCGGGTGCACAGTGAAACTGCGTGGGCCGGTCATATGACCTCCAATGCCACGAAGGTGAGACTACGGTTAAATGCCCTCTCGTTAGACGTGAACCTGATTGAATCCCGTGGACCTGTACCAACCTGTTGTCGACCAAATTTCCCTGGACCTGTACTAACCTGTTGTACTAGCGACCCTTCTTGGTCGGTGTCGCGCCCTTGGCCGGTGAGGCAACCTCCGGCGGCTCCAGCACGAATGTGGCGCGGGCCTCGCTTCCCTTTACCGCCGCCACGAGCGTCCGCTTCCCGACCTTCGAGGCCGGAGTCCAGCGGGTGTGCGCCCGACCGCGCGCATCGGTCATCACTCGCGCCGGACTGACGCTGCCGAACTTGGTACTGAACACCACCGCTTGATCCGCCACCGGGTTGCCATAGGCATCGGTCAGATCGACATCGAGAGACTGCACCGCCCGGCTCGCTGTCCCCGGCTTCGGCGTGACGAAGGCGAGGTTGGCCGGGTCCGCCGCCCGAGCTCGGGCCGTGATGTCGATCGCCCGCTCGATCCCCTCGACCTTCACCGCCAGGTGCTGCACGCCTGCAGTCCGACCCAGAGTCCATGAGACCTTGACCCGGCCGGTCGAATCCGTGGTCAGAATGCTGTCGGCCACCGCGCCACTCGCCGGCAGTAAGGTGACCGGAACCTCCGGCACCAGGTTTCCCGCCCGATCCAGAACCTGGATCTCTACCAATGGGCGCAGCACCCTGCCGACTGAGCCTTCATGCTTCGCGGTGCCTACCACCGATGCCTTGGCCGCTCCACCGGCCAGCGCGGTGGCCGATACCGCAAAACGGGGCAGCGTTCGCGGGGTGCCGACCTGGACATAGGCCCGCTGGATCCCGCTGCGGGGCCCCAGGGTCCAGCGGGCTCGTGCCTCGCCCATTGAGTCGGTTCGAGACTCGACCGCCAAGACACTCCCGTCATCACCCGCGGACCAGGCCACCGGGACATCCACCAACGCTACGCCGCTGGTGTCGGTCACTCTCACGGCAACCGGCTCAGTCAACGCTGACCCCACCGGCCCTTTGAGGTCTTCACTCACCGCGGCTATCCGGGTGTTCGCGGCAACGGGCTCAGCCTCGGCGGTGACGACCGTCGGATTAGGTACGCCGTCTGCCGCGACCGACAACGTCTGCCGGCCCGGGAAGCCACCCAGAGTCCAGGAGGCCCGCGCGATCCCCTCGGCATCGGACGAGTCGGCCTGGGGCTCGGCCCGGCCTGCCCCCTCTTCCAGGACGAAGCGAACCGGAATACCCGGGATCGGCCGCCCGCTCCGTGAGACCACCTGCACCGTGACTGGCTGCGCAATCCGCCGTCCCGCCGGCGCACGCTGACCATCCCCGGAAAGCAGCGTCAGCGACGAGGGCACCGGATAGACGTCCACCGCGAGCTGGGCCGCCATCGTATCCGCGCTGGCAGTGAAGGTGGTCCTGCCGGGCGCAATCGCGCTCACATTACCCAAACTGTCCACCGCGGCGATCGACGGGTCCGCGGAACGCCACTTTGCGGCAGAGCCGCTGATCTCGTGGCCCCTTGCGTCCACCAGTCGGGCGACGGTCTTGCCCCGCTCGCCCTCAGGCACCCGGAACAGAGTGTCGCCCAGAACCCGCAGCGCCGCGGGCCGTTGGTGGACATAGACGTGGGCTCGGACCGCCTTTCCCCCGATCGTGACGATGATGGCCGTCGTGCCGCCACCGCGGGCAACTACGGTTCCGGCGCTGTCCACCGACGCTACGGTGGTGTCCGTGCTGCTCCACACCGTGGAGGCGCCGAGTAAGGCATTCCCTCGCGCGTCCGTCGCCGTTACCGCCAGTTGAATCGTGTCACCGATCGAGGTTGCCGTATCCACGGTCGGTGAGATGCCGATCCAACGCACCGAGGCGTGGGCGAGTGCTTCGGTCGCGAGCGAGTCGACCCCGTCGAGCTTGGCCTTCATCGAGTGGGTGTACGAGAGAATCGACACCAACCCGGCGCCGGCAGAGATGACTCCGGCCCCCCAACGCCAAGCGTTGCTGATCAAGCCATGCGGTCGCAGGGCTGGAGTCAGTTCTGGCTTGGAAGCGACCACTGGCCCGCGCTTACTCCATCCGGTCACAGAGCGGCACCCTTTCCTCTCCCGCCATCTCTCCGTCACCGTCGGTCTTCGGAAGCTCCGAGCCAGTCAACAGGCCCACAAAGACTACGCAACTGCGTCCCGGCCGCGACCGGTGAGTGGCTTTAGCTCGCCAGCCGTTCGGGGTTACGCCAAGGATCTGTATTTTCACGTCGGGACCCGGATTCACTTGCAGCACCTCTATGGTGCTGGCAAAGATCGGGTGGGAAACCCGGTATTTATCCTGGGCCGCGACGATGTTGCGCAAAGAATTCTTCAGCACCGACGCCGGCGTCGACTGCCATGACGCGGTCGCGTTCTGGGCGAGGGCGGCGATGGGCGCGCCGAGGCTCAGTCCGACCACGAGAGCGTGGGCCGTCAGGTGTCGAGCTCGAGACATCGTTCCTCCTGCTTTCGGACCAGCGCCGGACGGTGGCGAGTGTTAAGCCGAACCGTCCGTCCCTCATGTACCGAAGGCCTTGAGGCACATCTAGTTTGGGTAAAAGGAGGAAATCTCACAATTCATAGGAATGTGACAGCGTCAAGAATGGAGGCAGGTCACAATCGGCTGGCGGGAGGAAAGCGCGGAATCGTTTGCTGCGGATGCTGGTACGTCGTGCAACAGAGCGCAGTGTGGCCGTGCAAGTGCTGTCACATAAGACGGTATTTCGGCCCGCTCCCCCCTTCGCGGGGGGTCCACCGTGGCCCCAGGACATCGGTCGCTTTGCAGTCCACACAATTCGGCGCATTGACCCGGAGTTGGTCGCCGACCCGCTCGTAGACGCCGGCGGGGCACACGTGGGAATAGAAATCCGCCACCTCAGGGGTAATGTCGTGGCCGAGCAAGAGGTGCGAGGGGATCGTGTCTCGAGTGGCGTTGCCGGATTTGAATACCGCGTCGAGCTTGCTGAAGGTGAGCGCGTTATCCGGGGCGAAGCTCTCGGCACCATCGAGGGTGCGGGGGACCGACGCGTCGGCTTGCATCGCAATTTGCCGACCGGGAAAGCGGCCGCCGGTCAGGGTCATCAGAGCGGCCTCGGCGCCACCCAGGAAAAAGCCGTGCTTGAACGCCAGTCGCATATTTCGGGTGCGGTACAGATCGGACGCGATGTAGCTCTCATTGACCATGGTATCGTACGGCGCCAGCGCTCCGGCCGAGGTGTCTCCCGCCTTGAGCGCGGCAAACGCCGAGCGAGCGGCGTAAATCCCCGATTGCATGGCATAGTGTATCCCTTTGAGTGAAGGGGCGTCGACGAACCCGACGGCGTCTCCCACCAGCAGGATGCCGTCTCCGTAGCGGCGCTCCGGCAGTGAGTAATATCCGCCTTCCGGAATAGTCTTCGCCCCCCACTCCAGCAGTTCACCACCCTCGAGGTATTCCCGAAAGAGCGGATGGAGTTTCATGCGCTGCAACAGCCGATGCACGTCAAGCCTGGCGTCGTGGTAGTCGAGGCCGACGACGAGTCCCAACGCGATCTGATTCGAGCCCAGCGGGTACATGAAGCTTCCGCCGAATGCGTCCGGAGGCAGTGGCCAGCCCAGAGTGTGTACTACCCGGTCGAGCGACCGTTTCGTCCGCCAGACTTCTTTCACTCCCAGAGCGAACAGTTGGGGGTTGGACGAGCCAATCTGCTGCCATTCCCCATACGCTTGCGAAAGGAGACCCCGAGTGCCTTCTGCGATCACCGTGATCCGGGCCGTGAGCTCGGTGGGCTCCGCGTAGCCGCTGCCGGGACGTCCCTCGCGGTCCAGCCCGGAGGGAGCGGTGCGTACCCCGCGCACCGCCTTGTCATCCGCCAACAACGCCTCCACCGGGAATCCGGTGAAGAGATTGACGCCGGCTGCCTCGGCCTGCTCGCCCAACCAGCGAACGATCTCGCAGAGCGACGCGGTGTAATAGTTCCGGTTGTGCATGGTGGGTGGCGTCGGGATCCGCCAGGCCCCCCGTTCGGTCAGGAGATAGACGGCTTCCGCAGCGACCGGCTGGCGAAAAGGCAGATCTCCGATGCTCACTTCGGGGAAGAGCTCGCGGAAGGCGCGGGGGTTGACCACCGCCCCCGATAAACTGTGCTCTCCCAGACTCCCGGCCTTCTCGAGCACGGCGATGTTGAGATCCGCCATTCCGCCACCCGCTGTCTGATCCCGCTTGACCAGCCTGGCAAGCTCGATGGCGCAGGCGAGTCCCGCCGGCCCTGCCCCGACGATCAGCACGTCCATCTCGATTGCCTCCGCACCCGGCTGATCTCGCAGGATCAGGCGATCAAGCGGGATGGCGGGCTGATGGCGGGCGGGCAAGATGGTCGGCACCGGGATGCGCTCCTGAACGGCGGAAGATTGCGAACGAGGCGGCTCAAATATAACGAGGCTAGGTTAGAGCGATGGACCTCGTCAAAGCGGCGCGCGACCCCTGGGTGTGGGGACAGACGGCGCTGGTGCTGTTGATCCTTTTTGCCGCGCCGTTGCTGCCCCGTCACATCAATTTGGGAGAGGCCGACTTCATGCTGAATCGGGTGGATCCGGTATGGATCCGCTGGATTGGCGGCATCCTCATGGGAGCCGGTGTTCTCCTGATGGGCTGGGGAATCCGCTCACTGGGCCCCAATCTCACACCGGGCACCGAGCCGTTGGCCCAGGCTGAGCTGGTCACTGCCGGTGCCTATGCTCACGTCCGGCACCCGATATATGGCGGGGTGGTACTGCTCCTTACGGGCTATACGCTGGCCTGGAGTAACTGGACGTTGGCGCTGGTACTCGGCTGGATCGCGCTGCAGTTCTTTCAGGCAAAGGCGCGAGTGGAGGAGACCTGGCTGGTCGAGCGATTTCCGGATTACGAGGGCTACAGCCGCCGGGTGCATCGGCGGATGTTGTAGTTACTGCCCGGCGCGCACCTTTTTCACCTCTGCGGTGAGACGCGGAAGAATCTCGAAGAGATCACCGACGATGCCGTAGTCGGCAATTTTGAAGATGGGGGCGTCTTTGTCCTTGTTGATCGCGACGATGGTTTTCGCGGTACGCATGCCTGCGAGGTGTTGGATCGCACCTGAGATTCCCACCGCGATGTAGAGGTCCGGGCTCACCAGCCGCCCGGTCTGACCGATCTGGTCGGTTGGCGGGCGCCAGCCGTCATCGGTGACCGCGCGGGTGGCGCCCACCGCGGCATTCCCGATCGCCTCCGCGAGATCCTCGACCAACTTGAAGTTCTCCGCCGCCCGGAGTCCGCGTCCTCCGCTCACGATAATCGAGGCCTCACCAAGATCGAGCTTGGTGCTACTCCGCTCGGTCAGCTCGGTCACGACGACCCGGGCAGCGGCCGGATCCATGGCCGGCCCGGTGCTCTCCACCCGTGCAGCGCGAGGCTGCTCAGCCGGAGTGACAAACCCTGGACGAAGCGAGAGCAGCGCGGGCTTGCTCGTCAGACGGAGAGTGACGACGACCTTGCCGGTGTACGCGGGATGCCGGGCGACGACCGCATCACCTTCCAGCTCGAAGCCGGTTACGTCGGAGACGACGCTCACGCCCAGCCGCGCTGCAACCCGAGGCGCCAGGTCCCGCCCCTGGGCGGAGGCAGAGAAGAACGCGGCTCGGTAATCGCCGGATCGTAACCGCTCGGCCACCGTCGCGGCGAACACCTCCGGGCTGTAGCGCTCGAGCGCCGGGTGCTCAACGGCGACGATAAGATCGGCGCCATGGCGGCCCAGAGCGTCAGCCTGCGCGGCCATTCCGGGAGCACCTATGAGGAGTGCATGCACCTCGCCGCCGCCGGATGAATCCGCAGCCTGCCGCGCAGCAGTTACCGCCTCGAGCGCCATTCTGCGGATCTCCCCGGCCCGGGACTCAGCGAACGCCAGGACCGCGGCCATTACAGCACCTTTGCTTCGGTCTGGAGCAGCCGGAGCAGCTCGGGAACCGCGTCGGCTCCCTCGCCGATGATGCGTCCGGGTGGACGCTCGGCGGGAAGCTCCATCGCTTCAACCACCAGGCGCGGTTTACCGAGCTGGGCGGGCTTCACGTCGAGCGGCTTCTTCTTGGCGGCCATGATCCCCTTGAGCGAGGCGAGACGCGGACGGGCGATTCCCTCATCGATCGTGAGCACCGCCGGAAGGGGAAACTGGATCGTCTCCGACGCCCCTTCGAGGTCGCGCCGCGCGGTTCCCCGGCCATCGGTGATCTCGAGATGAGAGATGGCGGTGACACACGGCAGCCCGAGTAGCTCCGCCGTCATCGGGCCGACCGTGCCATTTGCCGTGTCGGTGGCCATCCGGCCGAACAAGACCAGGTCATAGCCGCCATCCTTGAGCTCGGCCGCGAGCGCCTGAGCGATTGCCAGCCCGTCGAAGGGGAGCTCCTCTGCCTTGAGCTGCACCGCCCGCGACGCGCCCATGGCAAGCCCCTTGCGCAACGTCTCCTGCACCCCATCGGGACCGACCGAGAGAACGACTACCTCGCCTGGACCGTGTTTTTCGGTGAGTTGCAGCCCCACCTCGAGCGCGTAGCCATCGAAGTCGCCCATTTCGTATTTCAGGCCGCTCTGGTCCAGCGATTTGCGGTCGCCCGCGATCGAGAACCGCAGCTCCATGTCCGGCACTCGTTTGATGCAGACCGCGATCTTCAACGCGCGTCTCCCTGATACAGATTGGCTAACCCGCGGCAAAGCTATCCCGTCCCCGGACAGAAATGCAACGAGGCCACCTGCTGTGGTGGCCTCGCTCGCCCTCTATACTGTGATGGTCAACCGGTACTGCCGGTGCTGCCGCCGATCCTCCGATCCTTGATACCGGGCCGTTCCACCCGGCGCCGGTCGACATTGGAGCGCTCGATCCATCCGTTTCCCATGGCCGTCCTCGAGGCGCTCATGGCGCCTGGCGCCTGCCGTGCCATGCCCTGCGCCTGCTGGCGCGCGGGGTTGGCGGCAAGCTCCAGTTTTGGTCCGGCCTGCTCGATGCTCCGGCCCATGGTGTCGATGAGCTGAGCCGCTCGATCCCGTCCACCGAGTCCGAACGCCAGTCCGAAGGCGATCGCCAATGCCCCTACGACACCGATCAATAGCGTATTGATGAGGGTCGTGGCGATACCAAGCTGGTTGATGGCCACGACGATCGTGAAGGCCCACACCGCAACTCGGGTCACCGTCGCCAGCATGTCGGCATTGGTGAACCCTGCTTCAGCCGATGCGCCACGAACCAGCTGAGACAGGGCCTTGGCCGCGAGACCGCCGATGACCAGCACCACCAGGGCCACCACGAGATTGGGGAGCCACAGCAGCAGCTGCTGGAGCACGTTGGAGACCGCGGGGAGGCCGAGCGTGTCGAAGGCCACCACCAGCGTGATCAGGCGCACGAACCACTTCACGACGTCCGCGATCACGCCCGCCGAGTCATCTTTGACGCCCATCTTGTGAACGAAATCGGCAAACCCGGATCGCCGCGCCAGGTCGTTGAATCTCACGGCATGCAGCAATGCCTGGACGCCGCGAGCCATGAGTGAAGAGATGATCCAGCCGACTATGAGGACGACTGCAAATCCGATGATCCGCGGAATCGCCGACAGGAAGGTATTCAGTGCACCGGCCAGAGAGGCCTTGAGTGCGTCACCGGTGTCGCGCACCGGTACCGCGACCGTCGTACCCTGCATATTGCCTCCACCCGAGTTAGGTCATGTTTAAGCCCCCAACAGGATGGTGAGGTCAAAGGAGGCGGTCGGTGAGCAGGGTCACTTGGTAAACCGGTAAGAGGGATCTAGGGCCACACTCCCGGACAGCTAACCCGCCACATGATCTCAGGCCAACGCCAGCTCGCTTCGACAGAATCACGCGGAAAGCGCGGGCTAGAATATCGGATTGACGCGGGACATTGGGGCTGACTGGTGGCCGATTGGGGCGGCGAAGACTTAGCCATTATGGGGATGGGCAGATGTGGTGCGCTAGCCGATACGGACGACTGGATCGGAGCACACCCGGCGCTGAGGACGATGATTACAGAGGAGAGCAGGAGGCTGGAGCTGCTCCGAATGCCAGGCACATACATCTCCGGACTCAAAGGCTCAACCCGATGGTGATCGGCATGTTGATCGCCATCCCACCGTAAAGCCGGGCTTCCAGCAGCAGCCGCCGGGTGCTCCAGCTGATCGCGGTGCCGAGGCCCAGCAGGATGTCGAACTGATGCTCGGTCTCAGAAACTCTGCCCTGCTCGCTAGGCTGCCCGGAAAGATCTCGCACCTCGAACCGGCGGTTCACATCGTCCGGGAAAAACTCCTCCCTGGTGCCTGGAGCCATCCAGGTGACGTATGTATCGGCCAGCAGATTGAGCGCGCGGGGGCCAGCGGCCAGCGCGGCGGCGACACGAAAATGGGCGCCCGCGTCCGGTGGGGTCCCATCGACCCGATGGTTGGGCCGGCGGCTATGTTGAAGTGACGGCCCCACTGAGCCACCAGGGAGCTGGGGATGAGAAGGACGACCGCAAGCGACCACAGAGGTGCAACTGCGCGACCCATAGCTGCCTCGTCGCCCGGCGACAGCTTGCTGGAATGTTGCGGTATCGCCAAGGCTACGACCCTGATACCGGCCCGTCAAGCAGAGCGGAGGTAGCCGGAGTTAGCCTCCGAACCCGCGACGGACCACCAGCTTGAACGAGCGGGCATTGAGCGGGGTGAGGAAGCGCTCCAGCTCTCCGGTTCGCCGGTTCTCGTTGAAGGTTCCGAAGATCGGCCGGTGCGAGTCGAAGAGATTTGAGACCACGGCGGAGATCTCCCATTTCGCCCGGCTGAAGCCGACCCGCAGGTTGCCGACGAAGTAGCCGCCCAGCGGCGTCGTTTCGTTGGCTTCGTCACCCCTGAGCCACTGCTGCCCGAGGTATCTCCCGTCCAAACCGAATTGAAGGCCGCTCGGCAACGCCAGCAGACCACCGAACTTCACCTGATGCTCGGGCACCAGCGGCAGCCGGTCGCCTGCGCTCACCGCATTTGGACCGGCCAATGGCGATCCCGCGAAGCCACTGTCCGCCCGAATACTGAAGATCTCGGCCGCATCACGGTAGCTAGCACTGGTGTAGGCATAGTTGGCGTAGAGCGAGAGCCGCTCGCTGGGGACGAGCTGCAGCGAGAGCTCGACCCCTTGTCGCCGGGTCGTACCAATATTGGCGAAGAAGCCCTCGAACACGGCGTTGCGCGACTGGATGAACGATATGTCGTCTCGAACGTTGGTTCGGTAAACCGAGGCGTTCATGATCGCAGGACCCCGAACGAGCTGGCCTCCCAGCTCGAAGGTGGTCCCCACGACGGGATCCAGCGGAGGATCATCGCCCAGCGCAAACGGCAAAGGGCAAGCCGCCGTCTCGTCGGCGCAGGCAAGCTCCAGAATGGCCGGCGCGCGGAAGCTCTGACCCACCGAAACGTAGGCCGACGCACCCGGAGCCAGATCGAAGCTCAGCCCGCCTCGGGGACTCAGCCGGTTGAAGGTATTGGTGGTATCGGCGGCAGGATCGAGCTGGTCCTGGAAAGGGATATGGATGTAGTCGTAGCGGAAGCCGCCGGAGAAGGTCACCTTGTCGAGTCGCAGGTCGGCCAGCGCGTAGCCCGCAACGTCGTAGCTGGGGCTGCGGACATCGGTGGTGAGCGTGCTGGTCGAAGGGACCGTGGGGCTCTCCTCCGACAGCTCGATGTGCACCCGATTCGCCCCGCCGTCCATCCCGAGGCGCAGCGAAAGGCTGCCGTTGGGGCGCGGCGTGGTCCAGCGCCAGTCCAGATTCCCGCCCAGGGTCCGGTTGTTGGTGAAGGAGCGCACGTTGTTGTCGGGCGCCTGATTGACGTTGAACCGCTCGGCGTGGCTGCGGCGGACGTACGCGGTGAACGTGGCGCGACTCTGACCCAGCGTCGCATACCCGGACACCGACGCCTGTAACTGGTTCAGATCCTCGAAATCGCCCACGGTGAAGTTGGTCTGGGGCGAGGTACCGAAGATGCTTTCCGGCACCGAGCCGGCCGTTTCGGCCCGGGACTCCGCACCAAACGCCTGCAGGCTGATGCCCCGCTCGGGTCCCCGCCGGCCGAGGTTGAGAAAGCCGTTGAGATTCTCGGCGCCGGTGGCCTGACGCCAGCCGTCCTCGTTCTCATAGCCACCCGCCAAGTAATAATCCCACCCGCCACGGCTCAGTCCTCCCACTGACGCCTCGCCGGAGTAGGACCCGAACGAGCCTCCCGAGAGCTCGGCCTCGGCCTCGAGCGGGCCGTTTCCTCGGCGGGTGATCAGGTTGACGGCACCGCCGAGTGAGTTGGGACCGAGGAGCGAGCCGGAGCCGCTGAGAAGCTCGACCCGTTGGACATGCTCCATGGGGAGCAGGTCGAAGTTCACCTCTGCCGCATCGGGCTCGTTTTGGCGCACGCCGTCGAGAAAGACCGAGACACCGGGAGGCAATCCCACCACCGGGCCTACGTTGAAGCCCCGGGTGCTCAGGTTCAGCTTGAACGGCGATCCAAGGTCGTCATAGAGGGAAATGCCGGGCTGGCTCGCGAGCGCATCGGCCAGGAGCCGTGGCTCCCAGGCGTCTATGGCCTCGCCGGTTACGGTGGAGATCCTTGCCGGGATGCCCGACCCGATCACCGGGCCTGCCACCGGCGCGATCGAGCTGGTCACCTCGATCGTCTCGAGCTTGGTCACCTTGGTCGTGTCGCTCCGCGTGCTGTCGGGTTGCTGAGCCGACAAAATCGATGACCACAGCAAGAGAACGAGAACCACCGAAACTCGGGCAGGGCGCGATGGGACCATTATTCCAGCTGGGATGACTGATGAGGAGCCCTGCACTGGGCGAAGCGAAAGGACCTACTCCACTGGACAGAGAACCCCGGAGCAGGTCCCTCAGGTGCTTAGCTACCGGTACCTTATTGCCGCCCTACGTCCATGGCCGGCCGGGCCCGATTGGCTTCCAGCCACGAAAGAATCTTTTCTTTTACCGACACGGCCCGTTCGTCGGGCTCCGCTGCGAAGCTGGTCACTGGGGCTCCATCGTGCAAGAGCTGCCAGACCGGGCCCGGGGCCGGGAAAGCGTCCCTCCCATCCTTACGAACCGCGTCGTATTCCTCGCCCTGCCACCACACCGTCACCCGATTGGCCATGGATGCTCCCTGTAGAGTTGCGTCCCTCTCCAGGGTGGCGACAAAAGCGCCATTGGGCCGTGACGAACGTCACGTGTATGCGCCGTGTCCGGTGATGGCCTCGCCCACAATCAGCGAGTGCATGTCGTGGGTGCCCTCATAGGTATACACCGACTCGAGGTTGGCCATGTGCCGCATCGAGTGATATTCGGCCAGGATTCCGTTGGCGCCCAGCAGACGGCGGGCTTCCCGGGCGCACTCGCAGGCCATGTTCACGTTGTTCCGCTTGCAGAGGGAGACCTGAAACGGCGTCATCGTGCCCGCGTCCTTGAGCTTGCCGAGCTGCAAGGTCATGAACTGGGCCTTGGTGATCTCGGTCAGCATGTCCACCAGCCGGACCTGCTGGATTTGGGTGGCGGCGATGGGCTTGTCGAACATGACCCGGCTGCCCGCGTAGCGGAGCGCCTCGTCGTAGCATGCCGTCGCGGCACCGATTGCGCCCCAGGCGATGCCGTAACGCGCCTGGGTGAGGCACATGAGCGGGCTCTTGAGCCCACCCGACTTGGGCAGCAGTGCGTCCTTCGGTAGATGCAGGTCCTGCAGGTGGATCTCGCTGGTATCGGAGGCGCGGAGCGACAGCTTTCCTTTCTGATCTTTAGCGGTGTAGCCCTTGGTGTCGGTGGGGACGATGAACCCGCGGATCGACTTGGGATCCTGGATGTCGCCGGTCTTGGCCCAGATGATGGAGACGGTGGCCTGGGAGCCATTGGTGATCCACATCTTGGTGCCATTCAGGACCCAACCGTCCTTCGTCTCCCGGGCGGTGGTGATCATCCCCGCGGGGTTGGAACCGAAGTCCGGCTCGGTGAGGCCAAAGCAGCCGATCTCCTGGCCTGATGCCAAGAGCGGGAGCCAGTGTTTCTTCTGCTCGTCGCTACCTAAGGCATAGATCGGATACATCACCAGCGCGCCCTGCACCGAAGCGAACGACCGGATCCCGCTGTCGCCCCGCTCCAGCTCCTGCATAATGAGCCCGTAGGCCACATTGTTGAGTCCCGCGCAGCCATACTCCTCGGGGAGGTTAGCGCCGAAGAGGCCCAGCTCTGCCATGCCGGGAATCAGCTGCTTAGGGAATTTTCCTTCGACGTAGGCCTGGCCGATCACGGGGATCAGGTTCTCGTCCACCCAGGTCCGGACCGTATCGCGCACGGCCCGCTCTTCCTCGGAGAGGAGCGAATCGAAGTTGAGAAAGTCGACTCCGGTAAACTGGGATGTGCCTGCAGCCGTCGCCATCGAGGCCTCGCATCGTGTCAATAGTGGGGTTCAGCCTGGGAATATAACGAGCGGGCTAGTAGGGAGCTTCCTGCTCCTGGTACGGTAGGTTCAACAGGGCGGCCAACTCGTTCCCCACGGTTCGACCGGCATCGAGCTCGGTTCGAGCAACGAGAATGTCGGGCGTACCGCTCTTTCCGATGAGGCGGACCCGTTCATGGGGTCGAATTTGCGTGTCAATGGGAATACCAACCGGATTTGGAATGCGCTCTACCCGCACGGCCTGGAACTGGCTGATCGGAAACCTTCCCGCTGGACCCGCCATCGGGACGCCACACAGTCGGCCCGGTTGAACGACTACGGCATCGGCCGTGATGGTGCCGAATGAGCCGGTCAGGTTCCTGAGAAACAGACGGCCGAAATACAGGACCAACGCGGCAACCAACAGAAGCAGGAGGGTGGCGGCGATGCTGTGCGAGATCAGAAGGGAATAAAGAATCCCCGCAAGCACCACGACCAGAAGAATCAGGACACCGCGCAGGATCAGTTTAACGACGCTGCTGGTATCAAACTCATAGGGCAAGGTGATCGACATGAGGTCCATCCCAACAGGGCGGTAGCGGCACCCCCACCTCTCGCGCCTTCCTCCGAAACGTCGGCCCGTGATCTACTCGTAGCCCCATCTCCGCCTGCCACTGATGCACCATCTCGTGCAGCATCGTGTGCTCGACTTCGGCCCAGGGGTGCCGAGCGATGTGCCGGCGGCTAATCGCGATCTCGTTCGGGCGCCCGGCCTTAAGATCGACCGCGAGCTCGCCGAGCCGGCTCCGCATGCGGCTCGAGAGTCGGATCGGAATCTCACACAAAGCTCCGCCGAAATATCGAAGGTTGAGCTCGCGATGCACCGTCTCCAGCCGGTGGAGCAGGGTCACATCACCCGGGCGAGCTCGCTCTCGCCGCACGGATCTCTCCGGTAATGGCGAGTAGGCCTGAACCGGAAATGCGAGGAATTCTCGTTCCGCTCCTCGTCGGACGGCTCGAGGGACCCTTGGATTCAGGAAACGCACGACTGCTCTCAGCACGTCATCAGGAGCGAAGGCGTACCCCCGGTGTATGCGCAGGATCCGCCGACTGAGACTGAGCATCACCGTGTGGTTCGTATGGGTGAGGACCCGCTCGACGTTCTTGAGACCGAGCGCCTGCAGCCGGGCGGGCAGACAATCCTCGAAGAGAAAGCACTGGCCGGCTTCCCCGCTTCCCCGCTTCCCCGCTGACTTCGCCGCCCTCAAAGCCCCTGATCTCCACCCGCCACCGACACCGCCACCTTGGGCG
>DASXRM010000183.1:0-4476 GCA_036506575.1 Gemmatimonadales bacterium
GCTATTGGCTGCGGCTGTGGCGCGCGGCGAGAAAGAGCGTGAGCGGTAATGACAAGGCGTAGGCAGTAAGCAGGGAGAGGATACACCGCGCGGTGGAACGCTACTCCCGGAGAAAAATCTGAGGGTTAGCGTGATCCGTGCGCGATCACCGGTCTCTACATGCCTGGCAAGAAGCTCGGGCCGTGGTCTTGGGTGTGATCACGGTGGCCCGTAGCAGTTGGAAGCCATGGGCCTCGGCACTCTTTTCTCAGCTTCAGCGAGCATCGCTGTCGGTCCAACTCAATATTGCCGAGGGCTACGCTTATGGCGAGTCTCCTTCTTTTACTCGCCATCTCGTGATCGCGTACGGCTCCGCTGTCGAGACTGGAGAGCTGCTGGAGATCGCTCTTGATATTGAGATAATAGCCGCTGAAATCGGGAGAAGCCTGCTCAACCGAAATAGGCGTAGCCAACGCCTCCTGTTAGGAATGATACGGCGCAGAAAACCCGACTAACCCCGCTTACCGCTCACGCTTTTTCCTCCTGCTCACGCTTTAGCTGTTCCCGCTCACCGCTCACGCTTTTGCTGTTCCCGCTCACGCTGTTGCTGTTCCCGCTTACGCTCTTATAGGTGTCAGTCCGTCCGTCTCCGCCCCGGCGGCGCGTGGGGCAGCAACAAATACTGCCACAACAACGCGGCCAATATCCCCCCCGTGATCGGCCCGATCCAATAGACCAGGTGTCCCACCCACTCTCCGGCGACCGCTGCGGGTCCGAAGGCCCGTGCCGGGTTCATCGCGGCACCGGTGAGCGGCCCGCCTACCAGGATGTCGAAGAGGAGTACGAGGCCAATTCCGAAGCCGCCCACTCGAGGAGCATCCGGGGAGAGGGCCGTCCCGAACACCGCCGAAACCAGGAAGAAGGTCAGGATAAGCTCGAGACCGATCGCCTGGCCGAGGGACACAGAGCTGGCGATAACTGGTACACCCAGCAACGCGTTTCGGACTGCGATAGGGGGCAGGAGTAGCTTCACCAGGAGTGCAGCAACGCACGCCGCGGCCAATTGAGTCACGATGTATGCGACGGCTGACAGGGGATCGACTCGCCGGGCGACCAGAAGGCCGATAGTCACCGCGGGGTTGAGATGACCTCCGGAGATTGTCATCGTAGCGGTGATCATGACCGAGAGCACCACCGCGTGGGCCAGCGCGATTCCCAGCAATCCGATCCCGCTGTTGGGGAATCCGCCGTTCACCACCACGACGGCGGCTCCCACAAACACCAGCCCGAACGTGCCGAGCGCCTCCGCGGTCAACCGGCGGGGGAGAGAACGCATGCCATTCCTCAGGTAGATGGGTGCCGCTCTGCCGGACAAGTGCGCGGCGAATCTAGATGTCTACTCGGCCCGCCGAAAGAGGAGGGCGGCGTTGATGCCGCCGAACCCGAAGGAGTTGCTCAGGAGATACTCAGGCTCGAGGTCCAGTCCGGCGCCGGGTACGTGGGCAAGATCGCAGGCCGGGTCGGGCAGGTGCAGGTTGACGGTGGGCGGCACCCAGCCCCGGCGGCTCGCCAGAGCGCAGATGGCGGCCTCGATGGCGCCGCTGGCACCGAGTGCGTGCCCGTAATATCCCTTGGTACCGCTGAAGGCCAGGCGGTAGGCATGATCTCCGAAGACCTGCTTGACCGAGGCGGTCTCGGTCGAATCGTTGAGCGGAGTGGATGAGCCGTGAGCATTGATGTATCCGACCTCGTGCGGTGCCACCCGGGCCTCGGTGAGCGCGTTCCGCATGGCTCGCGCGGCCTGCTTGCCATCCGGTCTCGGGGCGGTCATATGATGCGCGTCGTTGGTCAGACCGAACCCGCAGACCTCGGCATAGATCGGCGCCCCCCGGGCGAGTGCACGTCCCCGTTCCTCGAGTACGAGCACTGCCGCTCCTTCGGCCATCACGAAGCCATCCCGGCCCTCATCGAACGGCCGGCTGGCATGGCCCGGATCTTCGTTGCGGGTGGACATGGCCCGGATGATTGAGAACGCTCCAAAGCAGAGCGGTGCAAGCGGCGCCTCGGCTCCCCCCGCGACCATGGCGTCCGTTTCGCCCCGCACGATGGCCCGGAACGCCTCTCCAATGGCGATGGCGCCGGAGGCACAGCTCATCCCATTGGTTGAGTTAGGGCCGGTGAAGCCGAATTCAATGGCAATGTTGCAGCTGGCCGCGCCGGCAAACACGGTCAGCGCCAGCGCCGGATCCACGGCCCGAGGCCCGCCAGTGATGAAATTGCGGTACTGCCCCTCGCCATGGGCCACGCCGCCGAGCGCGGTGCCCATCATCGCGCCGATGCGGTCCGGATCCTCCCGGGCAGGATCGAGTGATGCATCGGCCAGCGCCATCCGTGTGGCGGCAACGCTGAACTGGGAAAAGCGATCGAGGCGTCTGGCCCGGCGCTCCTCGATGTGATCGGTCGGCCAGAAATCCAGCACTTCGCCCGCGATACGGGACTTGAACATCGAGGGATCGAAGCGGGTGATGCAGCGAATCGCGGATTCCCGGCGGAGGAGTCCCCGCCAGAGACCCTCGACGCCGAGGCCGATCGGTGTAATGGCTCCGATACCGGTGATGACCACTCTTCGCTGTTCCATGGATCTCCCCGGGCGGACGGGCGGACGGTCGGTACCGCCCAGTGCCTTACCGCCTTACCCTCTTACCGCCCCTTCGCTGCGCTCAGGGCAAGCTTTACCGCCTTACCACTTATCCGTCTGTCCGCCGGTCCGCCCTACCGCCTCCACATGCCTAGCAATCCCCGCGAGCGTCCGCGAGGCGATGCCGCGGATGAACACTGGACCGATGATCCAGGCAGCGGCCGCCGGGCCCACGAGTGGCCAGGCCGGTCCGGCCCACTGGTGCACAATGGTCACCTCGGTGCCGTCGGCTGACGGCTCGAGCTGCCAGAGGACGTCCATGCCGGTGGTAAGCCCTCGCACGTGACGGTAGTGGACCGCGGCTGCCCCGTGGTCGACCCACATCTCCGACACCCACCAGGTCGGATACTTGAGCGGGCCAAATGGTCGCCAGGCGGCCATCTCGACCAGCCCCCCATCGCCCCTGCGCTCCAGCATGCGTACCCAGCGATAGTGGCCGAGGAGAGCCGGCCACTGTTCGACGTCCATGGCCGCGCGGAACACACGTTCGATGGGGGCTCTCATGCGGAGCCGATCCACGGTTCGCATCAGCCGCCGCGAGGCGCCCAAGTAGCCACCAGGCGGAATCCGGGCCTCTGCTCGACTCGGCCGTCGATTCCGGCCCGAGCCATCAGCGCGAGCAGTTCGCGTCGGCTGAAGCCCCGGCGGATGGAGGTCACTCCATCCGTCAGGGTTACCGGATCGAAGCGTAACAGACGGGCCCCGCACCAGAAGGACGGCGCAGCGAGGGCGTGCCGCCGGAGATCGGCAACAATCACCGCACGCCGGGCCAGTCGATCGCAGGTGCGGAAGAGGTGCACCGCCGAATCTGAACTGAGGTGATGGGCAACCTGACTCAGCAGCACGATGTCCACGGTCTTGTCGCGAATTGGGGGTGTCCCGGCGCAGGCCACCGTGATAGCGAGTCCGCTGTCCCTCGCGAGGGTGGCGGCGGCACGGTTCAGCTCGAGCCCGATCGGCACGATGCGGATGCCCCGGCTTGCTCCCCACCGGACCGCGACTTGGGGCAGATCCCCTAGACCGGTGCCGAGGTCGAGCAGGGACAGGGTGGCTCCGGAAGGGACGTCCCCGAGAGTGCGGCCCAACCCGAAACGCACCGCGGCCGCGCCTCCGAACCAACGGTTTGCCCGCGCGATGTTGCGCAGGGACTCAGCCACCATAGCCGGGTCGGCCGCGGGGTCATCCAGCAGCTCCGCTCCGATCGGGCTGATCGAGAGTTCAGTCATGCCTATCCAAGCGTGGCGTAGCCGCCCCGGTAATAGAGCAATGGACGTCCATCCTCCGCTTCGCCTCCAACCACTCGTCCCACCACGATCGTGTGATCGCCGCAAGGGTACTGCGCGTGGCGCTCGCATTCGATGTAGGCCAGGGTCCCATCGAGGAGTATGAGGCCATCGGGACTGAGGTGATAGCCGACGCCCTGAAAGCGATCCGCGTGCTGGTCGGCAAAGCGTCGCGCGAGAGTCTCCTGGTGGCTGCACAGGATATTCACCACGAACTCCCGCACTCGCAGGATGACCTCGTGCAACTCGGCCACATGGTCGACGCAGACCGACACCAGCGGGGGCTGGAGCGACACTGAGGCCAGGCTGTTCGCCGTCATGCCGAGCGGCCGTCCGTCCGGAGTCGTGACGGTGAGGATGGTGACGCCGGTGGCGAACCGCCCCAGCAGTTGCCGGAACTGTGCGGCATCGACCTCGCGGGTGGTCAGAAGACCATCCGGGCGAGAAAGATCGGATTCAGTACCTCATGCGCCGGCACGAAGCCTCCGGCGACGCCAATGATCGTGTGTGCCATCG
>DASXRM010000184.1:0-12427 GCA_036506575.1 Gemmatimonadales bacterium
AATCATATGCTGGCCTCCTTCCCGTCCTTCACGTCCTTCCCGCCCTGTATAGCCGCCCAGACCCGCGCCGGCGTCACCGGCTTGTCGATGTGCCGGATGCCGAACGGCTCGAGCGCGTCGCAGACCGCACTGACCAGCACCGCCGCGGCGGGGATGGTCCCCGCCTCGCCGATCCCCTTGACGCCCAGCGGGTTCACCGGAGACGGAGTCACCGTGAACCCGGTCTCGATCCGCGGCATCTGGCTCGCCCTGGGTACCGCGTAGTCCATCATGGTACCGGTGAGGAGCTGGCCGCCCTCGTCATAGATCGCGATCTCCTGGAGAGCCTCGCCGAGTCCCTGGATCACCCCACCATGGATCTGTCCTTGAACAATCATCGGGTTGATGTGCGGTCCGCAGTCATCGATGCAGACGTAGCGGAGGACCTTGACCTCGCCGGTCTCGGAATCGACCTCCACCGTGCAGATGTGCGTGCCGAACGGGTAGACGAAGTTGCTGGGATCGAAGAACGCTGTCGCCTCGAGTCCCGGCTCCAACCCGGCCGGGAGGTTCCAGGCGAGATTAGCCATGAGCGCCGCTTCAGCGAAGGTCTTGGATTGGTCGGGAGAGCCGCGCACGCTGAACTTGCCGTCTTCCCACTCGACATCCTGCTCGTTGGCCTCCATCAGGTGCGCCGCGATCTTCTTGGCCTTCTCCTTCACCCGCTGGGCTGCCACCTTGACCGCCGAGCCACAGACCGCCGTGGTGCGGCTGCCGTAGGTTCCCCAGCCCTGCGGAGTCGTCTCGGTGTCCCCCGCGACGATCTCGATGTTCTCCACCGGGTAGCCGAACTCGTCCGCGACGATCTGGGCGAAAGTTGTCTCCTCGCCTTGGCCGTGTGGCTTGCCGCCGATATAGACCCGCACCACTCCGGTCGGGTAGACCCGCACCAGCGCGGAATCATACTGCCCGCCGCCGAAGCCGATCGCGCCCGCCACCTGGGACGGCCCGGACCCGCAGATCTCCACGTAAGAGGCCAGCCCCACGCCGAGATAGCGGCCCTGCTTGCGCGCCTCGGCCTGCTCCCGCCGGAACTGCTTCATGTCGAACCGGGAAAGGGCCTCGTCCAGTGCCCCCTGGTAGTTCCCGGAATCGTAGGTGATTCCGGTCGCGACGGTGTACGGGAACTTGTCCTTGGGGATGAAGTTCTTCCGCCGTACCTCGATCCCATCCATCCCTACTTCCCGGGCGAAGAGGTCCATCAGCCGCTCGAGCAAGTAGGTCGCCTCCGGCCGTCCGGCGCCGCGGTAGGCGTCCACCGGCGTGGCCGAGGTGTAGACGCCGTGCACGGTCCCGTGGATGTTCGGGATCATGTACGGACCGGAGTAGATGAGACCGTGCAGGATGGTGGGAATGCCGGGTGCGGCAGTAGAGGCATAGCCGCCCAGTCCGGCGTAGATCGTGGTCCGGAGCCCGGTCACCTTTCCCGCTCGGGTGCCGCACATCTCCACGTACTCGATATGGTCACGCCCGTGAATCGTGGCCTTGTAGTTCTCCGAGCGGTCTTCCGCCCACTTCACCGGCCGGCCCAGGTCCATGGATGCCAGTCCGACTAGCGCCTCGTCGGCGTAAGCCGGGATCTTGCTGCCGAACCCGCCGCCCACTTCGGGCGCGATCACCCGGATCCGGTGCTCGGGGAGCTTGAGCATCACCGAGCAGAGAAACCGGTGGATGTGAGGGTTCTGGCTGGTGGCCCACAGGGTGAGCTGACCGGAGCCCTTGTTATAGCTCGCCACCGCGGCGCGGCACTCCATCGCGGTGGGGAGGAGGCGCTGTTGAACGATCCTTTGCTTTACCACGACCTCTGCCTCGGCAAACGCCTTGTCCGTGTCTCCGCCGGCCACGACCCAGGTGAAGGCGATGTTCTTGGGGACCTCGGTGTGGAGCTGGGGTGCCCCCGGCTGCGCCATCTTCTCCGGATCGACACCGGCGGAGAGGGGCTCGTAGTCCACGTCGATGAGATCGATGGCGTCTCGTGCCGCCGCCCGGGACTCGGCGATCACCATGGCCACCCCGTCGCCGACGTAGCGCACCTTGTCGTACGCGAGCAATGGGTGGGGCGGCGTCTTCAGATTGCAGTTGGGGGGATTCCAGGCGCAGGGCACCGGGACGACCCGGTCCTTGATGCCGGCGCCGGTGTAGACAGCAACGACACCAGGGGAACGCTCGGCCGCCGTGGTGTCGACCCGGGTGATTCGGGCGTGAGCGTAGGGGCTTCTCAGGAACGCCGCATAGGTGAGGCCCGGCAGCTTCACATCGTCGGTATAAGTAGCGGTGCCGGTGATGAGCCGCGGATCCTCCCGCCGTTTGATGCCGGAACCAAAGATGGTTGTCATGGGTGCTTCCTCAGACAGCGGCGCCGGCCGGCTGGCCAGCCCGGGACGATGTGACGTCTGGCTGCACGACGCGAGGCTCCGGCGCCTTGGCGGAAGAGGCTCGCATCGTGGTGGCGGCGGCCTGCACGGCCGCGACGATATTCTGGTACCCGGTACAGCGGCAGTAGTTCCCCTCGAGGGCGTGCCGGATCTCCTTCTCGCTGGGATCCGGGTTGCTGGCGAGCAGGTCGACCGCGGTCAGGATCATCCCCGGAGTGCAGAAACCGCACTGGAGGCCGTGCTTCTCCCAGAATGCGGTCTGGAGTGGGTGAAGCGCCTCCATCGTGCCGATACCTTCTATGGTGGTGATGTCCTGCCCTTCACATTGCACGGCGAGCTGGGTGCAGCTCTTCACCGCGTGGCCGTCGATCAGCACGGTACAGGCGCCGCATTGGCTGGTATCGCAGCCGATATGGGTCCCGGTGAGATCGAAATCGTCGCGCAGCACATGTACCAGAAGCGTCCGGGGCTCGACCACAGCCGAGCGTACCGTGCCGTTAACGGTGAGGGTAATGGGGAGTTTCATCGGCCGGGACTCCTTCCGCTCCGAAGGGAAAATGCCCGTCCAGGCGCACGGGGATCGCAGGCGGGGTCAGGCGAATATGCTAGGCTACAGTTCGCTTCCGGGTGGGTCAAGGTGGCTGTGGCCTTGACCTTGCTGGGCGGGCAGGAGTAGAGTCACTACCCCTTCGTACGGCTCGTGAATTCCCGATTTGGGGTGTAGCTCAATTGGCAGAGCGCCCGGCTGTTAACCGGGAGGTTGCTGGTTCGACCCCAGCCGCCCCAGTAGGGGCGCACAGCCCCTACGTCTAGGGTCTAAGGTCTATAGTCAAGACAGTCCGACTCTAGACCCTCGACTCTAGACCAGCTTCTGATACGCCGCCAAGGTCAGGAATTCCGGGAACACCTCGGCCGCCATCAACGAGTCGAGCAGCTCGGCGGCACCGGCCAGTCTCCCGCGATCACCGCCTTCGGTCTCCAGTCTCGCCCGTTCTTCGTTGAGAATCTCGCGGCAGCGCTCCAGGGTAACCGGCTCGCCCGAATCGGTCTTTGCCCCGTGCCGGATCCACTGCCAGAGTTGGGAGCGGGCGATCTCCGCGGTGGCCGCGTCCTCCATGAGATTGTTGATCGCCACCGCGCCCGAGCCCCCCAGCCAGGCGGTCAGGTACTGGAGAGCAACGCTGATGTTCCCCCGGACCCCTACCTCGGTAATGTGCCCCTCGGGAATTCGCACATCGAGCAGCTGATCCCGGCTGACCTCCACATCGTCCCGTAGCCGGTCCTTCTGATTGGGTCTCTGCTGGAGCACGGCTCCGAACACCTCGTCGACCACGGGGACGAGGTCAGGGTGTGCTACCCAGGCCCCGTCAAACCCCGCCCGCGCCTCGCGGGTCTTGTCTTCGCGAACCTTGGCAAGCGCCGTTGCATTGACCTCCGGGTCGCGGCGGCTCGGGATGAACGCGGCCATGCCGCCGATGGCGTGGGCTCCTCGGCGATGGCAGGTCTTCACCAGGAGCTCCGTATAGGCCCGCATGAAGGGGACGTTCATGGTCAACTGCGACCGGTCGGGAAGCAGGAACTCGGGCCGGTCCCGGAAGTTCTTGATGATGCTGAAGAGATAGTCCCAGCGGCCGGCATTGAGCCCGGCTGCGTGATCCCGGAGCTCGTAGAGAATCTCATCCATCTCATATGCGGCCAGAATAGTCTCGATCAATACCGTGGCGCGAACGGTTCCCCGCGGTATACCGAGCGCATCCTGCGACAGGTCGAACACCTCGTTCCAGAGCCGTGCCTCGAGGTGGCTTTCCAGTTTGGGTAGATAGAAATACGGCCCGCTTCCACGGGCCAGCAGCTCGCGGGCGTTGTGAAAGAAGTACAAGCCGAAATCGAAGAGGCTGGCCGATATCGGCTCTCCGTCCACCAGCACGTGCTTTTCCTCGAGATGCCACCCGCGGGGGCGTACCACCAGCGTGGCCAACTGCTCCGCCAGCCGGTAGCGCTTCCCCTCGGGGCTGGTGTATTCCAGGGTGCGGCGCACTGCCTGGGTGCAGTTCGCCTGGCCGGCAATCACGTTGGTCCAGGGCGGAGAGAGGGCATCCTCGAAATCGGCCATGAAGACCTTGGCCCCGGAGTTGAGCGCGTTGATCATCATCTTCCGCTCGACTGGGCCGGTGATCTCGACGCGACGATCGTCGAGATCGGCTGGCGCCGGAACCACGGTCCAACTGCGCTGGCGCACCTCCCGGGTCTCTTCCAGGAAGTCGGGGAGCGCGCCGCCCCGGAGACACTCCTGAATCTGCTTGCGGCGCTCGAGCAGCGCCTTTCGGCGGGGACCGAAATGGCGGGCGAGCAGCTCGAGAAACTGGAGGGAGTCCGGCGTAATGATCTGGCGCGCTTCGGCTATATCCGGGGCGCGGATCTCTATTCCGTTCATCTCAGGCCACGTGATAGACCATGAAAGCGAAATGGCACGCGCTGCCCACGAGTACCAGCACATGCCAGATCTCGTGATGGCCGAATAATCCGGGAATCGGGTCCGGGCGCTGCTGGCTATGGATCACGGCACCGATGGTGTAGGCAATTCCGCCGGCCACGAGCCAGAGGAGACCCGTCATCGAGACGACTCGGGCGAGTGGAACGACGGCCACCAAGGCCAGGTATCCCATGGCGAGATAGGTGCCGGTCGAAAACCATACTGGAGCGTCCAGGAAAAAGAGCTTGAAGGGAATCCCGGCGAGCGCGATCAGCCAGACAGCGGCGAGAAGGCTCCAGCCCAAGCCGTTATGCAGGGTGATCAGGGCGACAGGAGTGTACGTCCCGGCGATCAGGAAGTAGATCGCAATGTGATCGAGGGTTCGGAGGGCCCGCAGCGGTCGCTCGGCGAGGGGAAGCGAATGATAGAGCGAGCTGCTGCCGTAGAGGAGAATCAAGGTGGCGCCATAGACCGAGAACGCCGCCACCTGCCAGGGCCCGCTCGCCATCCGGAGCAGCACGACGGTGCCGGTGCAGGCGAGCAGAAGACCGACAAAGTGGGATGCTCCGTTAATTGGCTCCCGGATCCGCATGCCGGAATCTAGCACGCTCATCCACCCCATACCCGTTTCGTCTGCTCCACCCCCACCCATCATAGCGCCGGGCGGGGCAGCGACGGGCGAGCCACTAGCCTGGAGGACGCCTAAGTGCGCGGCCGCCTCTGTGCTGGATCTTCACCGACGCAGCGCACTGTAGCGGCCGAAAGGCTGGAGGCTCGCCCAGAGCGATGGGGTGGGGGCGGCCGGCTCCGGCCCCATCCCCGCGCAGCCGCCACGGGATGGGCTCCAGCAGGCGATCGATTGGTGAGCAGAGGGGGAGCGGTCACCCTGGAAGGCGCCTAAGTGCGCGGTGGCCTCTGTGCTGGATCTTCACCGACGCAGCGCACTGCAGCGCTTGGAAGGGTGACTGCTCCCCCGAAGGAGAGTGGTGCGGCCTTGTCGCCCACCCAAGGCCGCCGTAGCCTTATCCGGTGCGGATTGCCCTGTTTTCCGAGGTCTATTGGCCCATGGTGAGCGGCGTCGGCGTGACGCTGCTCCGGCTCACTAAAGCGCTGGAGCAGCGTGGGCATCAGGTACGGGTCTACTCCGCGAGCTACGCCCTGCCTAAGGGCCAAGCCGATCGGCCGGAGGTGCACCGGTCCCCCAGCGTCCCACTCTTTCTCTACCCTGATGTACAATGGGCGTTTCCGCGGCTCCGCGAGGTAGTCGAGGACGTCGCCCGATTCCGTCCTGATGTCGTCCATGTAGCCACCGAATTCGCCCTGGGCCTTGCCGGTCTCAAGACCGCTCGCCAGTTGAAGCTCCCGATCGTAGCGTCGGCCCACACCGATTACGACAAGTACGCCGCTCGCTATGGAGTCGACTGGGCGTTACGAGTAGGCTGGCATTATCTGCGCTGGTTCTATGGGCAGGCGTACCGGGTGCTCTGCCCGTCCCGAATCTACCAGGAGCATCTCCGCAGTCGGGGGGTCACGCACACCGGTCTCTGGAGTCGCGGAGTGGATCCGAGGGAGTTCCATCCTCGCTTTCGAAGCGAAGCGTACCGGAACGCACTCGGACTTGGCCCCGGCGATCTCCTGGTCACCTACATCGGGCGGATCGCGCGGGAGAAGAATCTCACCCAGCTGCTCGCGGCCTGGGACGCCCTTGCCCCTGAGCGGGGCTCGGCCCAACTGGCGTTGGTGGGACGCGGACCGCTGGAAGAGGAGATCCGGCGACGGCAGATACCCGGGGTGCACGTCCTGGGACTGCTGCACGAACGGGAGCTCTCTGAAGCCTATGCCTCGGCCGATATCTTCGTCTTCCCCTCAGCCACCGAGACCTTCGGCAATTCACTGCTGGAGGCGATGGGGTCGGGTCTGCCCTGTCTGGCCGCCGCCGCAGGCGGAGTGCTGGAGTTCGCCCAGCATGGCCGAAACGCCTGGCTGGTGGCACCGAACAGCGCGCCGGCCCTGGCCCAGGGACTCCGCCTTCTCATGCAGGACCCCGCGCTCCGCCACAATCTCGCCGGAGGGGCGCTCCAAACCGCCCGCGAACGAAGCTGGGACCAGGTGTATGATCAATTGATCGAGGATTACCGGGCGGCCATTGAAAACCGGCGGATGACCCAAGCCGCGTGAGGAAGGGGCGAGCTCCCCGGTCCCGGGCCCCTCCTCAAAATCCTATCCTTCTGCTCAACAGCAAATAGCCCAGCCCTGCAATCACGGCGCTCATGGGCATCGTGAGAATCCAGGCCCACACGATGCGCCGGGCGACCCCCCATCGCACCGCCGACAGACGCTGTGCCGCCCCGACCCCGACGATGGCGCCGGTAATTGTGTGAGTGGTGCTCACCGGTACCCCCCAGTGTGACGCGAGCAGCACCGTGATCCCACCCGCGGTTTCCGCGCAGAACCCGCCGAACGGTCGCAGCTTGGTGATCCGGGTTCCCATCGTCCTGATGATACGCCATCCGCCGGCCGCCGTGCCCAGCGCGATCGCCGCGTGGGCCGCGAGGATAATCCAGAGGGGAATATGATCGGCGGACGGCAGGTAGAACCTGCGCAGCCATCCCGTCTGACCGGCGAATTGGGCCTGGCTTGCCACCAGGAGGCTCACGATGATGCCCATGGTTTTCTGCGCGTCGTTGGCCCCGTGGCTCAGGGAATAGAGCCCGGCGGAGACCAGCTGCAACCGGCGGAAGATCCGGTCGAGCGGCCCGGGTGGGGCACGCTGCAGCACCCAGGAGAGTATGACCGTCAGTGCCAGCGCGATCGACATCCCGAGGAGCGGGGAAACCACGATGAAGAGGACCGGCAGAATCCATCCACCCAGAATGAGCGCGCCGAAGCCCGCCTTGGCGATTGCGGCTCCGGCATACCCGCCCAACAAAGCATGGGACGAGGAGCTGGGAAGGCCGAGGTACCAGGTAATGAGATCCCAGATGATGGCGCCCAGGAGCCCGCCCAGAATCACGTTCGGGTCGACGACACTGACGTCGATCAGTCCTTTGCCGATGGTCTTGGCTACGGCGGTACCGATGACGAACGCGGCGACGAAATTGAAAAAGGCGGCCCAAACCACCGCCACCCCAGGGCTCAGGACCCTGGTAGACACCACGGTGGCGATCGAGTTGGCGCTGTCGTGAAAGCCGTTGATGAAATCGAAGAGGAGCGCGACTGCAATGATCACCAGGACATACAGGATTCCGTGCTCCATGCTCAGGCGTGCTTGATCGAGATGGATTCCAGGACGTTCCCGGCGTCCTCCATGTGATCCAGGGTCTTTTCCAGCGTGTCGTAGATCTCCTTCCACTTGATGACCATGAGTGCGTCGGGCGAGCCATCGAACAATCGGGCGACCCACTCGTGGTACACCGAGTCCCCCTCCTCCTCCAACCGTTTGACCTGAGCGCAGGCATCCAGGACAACTCGATCCCTATTTTTTTCCAGGCTCTGCACCGCCACCAGCAGTTGCTGCGTCGCCCGCAGCACCACATCGGCCATCAGGATGGCGCCCGGTGGCGCTTCACCCGCGTGGTACATCTGCACCCGGCTGGCGGTGCCGTCGATCAGGTCCACCACGTCGTCGAGCCGGGACGCCAGGAGGTGAATGTCCTCCCGGTCGAGCGGGGTGATGAAGACTCGATCCAGCCGCGTCACCACCTCGTGGGTAACCTGGTCCGCCTGGTGCTCCAGCCGCTTGATCGCATCCACAATGGCCCGGCGGTGCATCGCGTCGGCCTTGAGCAGATCCACCTGGAGCTTGGCGGCTTCGACGCTGAGAGTGGCGACTGAGCTGAAGAGGTCGAAGAACTTCTCGTCGCGGGGGAGGAGGCGCATCGGAAACACCTTGGTGACGAGGAGCAGAGCGGCGGTAAAATATCCCTGCCTGAAGGCTTGGCAAGGTTGGCATTCCAGCGAGACTAAGTTCGTTGACCGCATTTCTCGCCGGGTGATCCGGCATCCACATTGCGGAGTACTGCCCAGACTGTAGCTTCTCCCCGTTGGGAGAGCTTTCAGGGTCATAACCGCCCCAACCTGAATCACCAAACTGAACCACCCGAAGTCAACCTCAACCTGTCGTTGTGGATAGGCCGTCGGGGCTCATGACCCATAGTTTGCTCGCCCGCCCCGACCGGCTGGCGGCTCTCCGCCGAACCGGGCTCCTCGACACTCCCCCCGAGGAGGCGTTCGACCGGCTCACCCGCATGGCGGCCCGCCTGCTGGGAGCCCCCACCGCCTTGATCTCTCTGGTCACGGACGAGCGTCAGTTCTTCAAGAGCGCCATAGGGTTACCTGAGCCTTGGGCCTCAAGCCGGGTGGCTCCGATCTCCTTTTCATTCTGCTCTACAGTGGTTGGCACTGGCGAGCCTCTGGTCGTGGAGGACGCGCGTCGGCATCCGCTGCTCCGCCACAGCCCCGCTATTCGGGACTTGGGCTGGGTCGCCTACGTCGGGGTACCCTTGATCACCCGCGAGGGCCACGTGGTGGGCAGCTTTTGTGTCGTGGACAGAATGCCGCGGTTGTGGTCTGAACGGGACAGAGCACTACTGCAAGACTTGGCGGCTTCGGCCGTGACCGAGATCGAGCTCCGTCGCGAGATCGCCCAGCGGCGGTCGGCCGAGCTGGGCCGTCAGGACAGTGAAGAACAGCTCTACAGTACCTTCGAACAGGTCGGTGTCGGGATGGCGCTCATCTCTCTCGATGGACGCTGGCTCCGAGTGAACTGGGCGTTCTCCGATATGCTCGCCACTCAGCCGGACGACCTCATCGGCCTTCCTGCCGAGTCGCACACCCACCCCGATGATGCCCCCGCCGATCGTGAGGCTATCCGACTCCTGCTGGCTGGTGAATGCCGGACGTACACCATGGAAAAGCGTTACCTCAGGCCGTCGGGTGAGGTGGTCTGGGGGTTGGTGAACGTCTCCCTGGTGGCGGGACCCGAAGGTCAGCCGGGACACTTCCTGGCCGCGATTCAGGATATCACCGAACGCAAGCAGGCCGAAGCATCCCTGCGTGAGCGGGAGGAACGCTATCGCCTGGTCATTCACGCATCCGGCGAAGCCGTCCGGAGCTGGGACCTGGCCACGGATCGGATGTCGTGGGACCATGGAGCCGGCCCCCTGCTGGACTACGAGTGGTCGGAGGTAGGCGACAGCCCCGATTGGTGGTATCAGAGAATCCACCCGGATGACCGGGAACGGGTGGTGGGTAGCATCGACGCCGCCATTACGGGCGGCGAGACCACCTGGTCCGAGGAGTACCGATTTCGTCGGTTGGACGGCTCGTACGCGGTAACCCAGGATCGAGCGTTTATCGTCCGGGACGATGCTGGTGGCCCGGTCCGAGTTGTAGCGGCACTGGCCGATGTCACCGACGCTCGTCACAAAGATCTGCAGCTGAGACAGGCGCTGGACGTGTTCCCGTTGGGTGTCTGGGTCCTGGACCAGCACGGTCGCGTTGTCCTGGCCAATGCCGCCAGTGGGCGGATCTGGGGCGGGATCCCGGTAAGGATCGAGGAGTTTCTCGAGCGTCAAGTCGCGTGGACCGCTGCCGGGCAGCCGGTGCCACTCGAGGGGTGGGGTGCTATCCGCGCCATTCGGCGGGGCGAGAGCTCGTTCGATGAAGAGGTGTTCATCGAGACGGCCGATGGAGTCCGGAAGACCATACTGAGCTCCGCTATGCCTCTCCGAGATCCCGACGGCACGATCGTCGGCGCGCTCACCATCGTGGAAGATGTCACCGAGAAGAGGGCCCGTGACGCGGCGGAGCTTCACCGCGATGAACAACTGCAGCAGACCCAGAAGATGGAGGCGGTGGGCCGGCTCGCCGGTGGGATCGCGCACGATTTCAACAACTTGCTGACGGGGATCCTGAGCTACAGCGACCTCATTCTTCAGGAGCTGCGGCCCAGCGACCCGCTCCGCGCCGATGTCGAGCAGATTCGGGACGCGGGGCAGCGGGCGGCCGGCCTCACCCGGCAACTCCTCGCCTTCAGCCGCCGACAGCTTCTCCATCCCCGGGTCGTATCGCTCAACGCAACGGTGACCGAGCTCGCCCCGATGCTGCAGCGGCTGGTCGGAACCGACGTGACGCTGGAGACCGAGCTCGATCCTGACCTCGGCAACATTCTGGTGGATCCGGGCCAGGTGGAGCAGGTCCTGGTGAACCTGGTGCTGAACGCCCGGGAGGCCATGCCGAAGGGGGGACGCCTCAGGCTGAGCACCGCGAACACCGAGCTCGAGTCCGAATCCTACGTCTCGATCACCGTCAGTGACACCGGCGTAGGAATAGATCCTTCGACGCAGGCAAGGATCTTCGAGCCTTTCTTCACTACCAAGCACGCCGCAGGCAACCGGGGTCTGGGACTCTCGACCGTGTACGGGATCGTCGAGCAAAGCGGCGGCCATATCACGGTCGAGAGTGAGCCGGGGCAGGGGACCAGGTTCACGATCTACTTCCCCCGCTACTGGGGACCGGAAGCTGCCGTGGGAACCGCCCTCCAGCGCATGCCTGAGGTCGGAACCGAAACGTTACTGCTGGTCGAGGATGAAGCCGCCGTCCGCTCCTCCGTCAAGCGTTTGCTCGAGTGGCACGGCTACACCGTGCTGGAAGCCCGTAACGGCGCCGATGCGCTCCGGCTTTACGAGGCGCATGAAGGGGGTATCGATCTGGTGTTGACCGATATCGTCATGCCGGAAATGGGGGGACACGAATTGGTCGAGCGGCTCCGGGCCCGCCGTCCCACCCTCCGGGTGCTGTTCATGTCGGGCTACACCGAACGCGCCTTCACCAACAACGGATCCATGCCGCCGGGGACGGGGTATTTGGAGAAGCCGTTTACGGTGGAGACCCTGATGCGGAGATTGAGGGAAGTGCTGGATGCATGAGGGCGAGAAGCGTGAGCGGGGACAGCCAAAAAAACGTGAGCGGTAAGCGGAATAGAAACCCAGCCATTAAAGAAGCTCCTCATCCCGAGCGCGGTCGAGGGACCTACTCGATGAGACCCCGAACTCGGTGCTTGGTTTTCACGCCCCCGTTCACCGCTTACGCCTTTGTTGTTCCCGCTCACGCTTTTCTATCATCAACCTCACCAAGTCGTCAGGAGTCTCCAGCCAGTAGTCCGGTTTGGCACTCTCCAGATGAGTTCGACCAAACGGTCCCCAGAGTGCCGCCGCCGTCCGCACCCCCGCTGCTCTCCCCGAATTCATGTCGTGGATACTGTCCCCCACGTATACGGTCGTGGCGGGATCGGCGCCGAGTAAGGCTACCGCCTTTTCGACCGGCTCGGGATGTGGCTTCGGGTTGGTTACTTCGTCGGCGCAGACCAGCACATCCATCAACGCCTCGAGGCCGACCAGCCTGAGTCCCTTGAGCGCGCCCTGGCGGTTCTTGCTGGTGACCAGCCCGGTCTGAATCCCGGCTGCCTTGATCTCCCGCACTGCCTCGAGCACTCCCGGATACACTGTGACCATCCGGTCGTGGTGCTTCAGGTTGTACT
>DASXRM010000185.1:0-26930 GCA_036506575.1 Gemmatimonadales bacterium
ATCAAGCCATCGAACATCTTCACCTGCCGCATGGGACTCGCGGTCGACTTCGTCAAAGTGCTTGACTTCGGGCTGGTCAAGGCAGTAGGTGAGGGCGGGCGGGAAGCGACCCTGCTGACCGCGCCGGACAGCACCACAGGAACGCCAGCGTACATCGCACCCGAGATGGTACGAGGTGATGGAGCGGTGGATCACCGGGTGGACATTTACACGCTGGGATGCGTGGGCTATTGGCTCCTGACCGGCCAGCTGGTCTTCCAGGCACCCAATACGATTCAGCTGATGTACCAGCATGCCAATGCTACCCCGATCCCGCCTTCTCAGCGCACTGAGCTGGAGATCCCGCCCGAGTTGGACCGCGTTATTCTGGCTTGTCTTGCCAAACTGCCCGAAGACCGTCCTCAGACGGCGGGGGAGCTCTCCCGCCGGTTGGCCGCTGCTGTGAACGGCAACGGCTGGACCGAGGAACTGGCCCACCGCTGGTGGGACCGCCACCGTCCCGAATGTGCCCAGCAGCCGTGCGAATGCGAAAAGCGGATGCTGACCAAGACCATGGATCTGGGATGGGAACCGGTGGAGACCCCGGCAGCCGAGCTGGGTCCGGTGCAATCCCGATGAGTAGTACTCACTGCTAACGGTCTCACTCCCATGACAGCGAGGACGGAAATTGTGGCGCCGGCCGTGGATCGGGCCGGGCCACTGGAACGCGCGCTTCGGCTGTTCACCGATGTTCAGGCGGGCGAGGGCGCCACCGTCCTCCTGCTCGCCCTCAACGTATTTCTCCTCTTCTGCGCCTACTACGTCATCAAGCCGATCCGCGAGGCACTCATCCTTTCGGGTGGGGGCGCCGAGGTGAAATCCTACGCTGCGGCCGGCCAGGCGATCCTCTTGCTGGGCCTGGTCCCGGCATACGGGGCATTGGCGGACCGGCTCCCCCGTCGCGGGCTGTTGAATGCTGTCACCGCCTTCTTCGCCGCCTGTCTGGTGGTGTTCTCCGCTCTCACCCGCGCCAACCTTCCGGTGGGCGTGGTCTTCTTCCTCTGGGTGGGCATCTTCAATCTGATGATCGTGGCGCAGTTCTGGTCCTTCGCCAACGACGTCTATACCAAGGAACAAGGCGAGCGTCTCTTCGCGATCGTCGCCTTTGGGGGCTCCTTGGGTGCAGTGGCCGGCAGCTGGTTCACCGGCCGTTTGATATCAGTCGTAGGAGTACCCCAGCTCCTGCTCATCGCCGCCGGCTTGCTGGTAGTGGCAGCCGCGATCAGTAACCTGGTGGATGCCCGGGAGCGCTCCCGGCACGAGGCCCATCTGCCTCCAAGTCTGACGACTGCGGAGCTACCCGCGGCCACCGGTGAGTACCAGATCCAGATGGTCGAGGACGCCAAGAAGCTCACCGTCTCGCTTCCTGGCATCGGTCCGGGCAGCCGGCGCGGCACCTTCCGACTGGTATTCGCGGACCGTTATCTGCTGCTGATTGCGCTGCTGATGCTGGTGCTCAACTGGGTGAACACCACCGGCGAATACATCCTTGGTCGCACGGTGACCGGCGCAGCCGAGGCAGCGGTGGCCGCGGGAAGAGCGGGCGGACTCTCGGTCGGCGAATACATCGGCCGCTTCTACGGGGATTTCCTTTTCGTCGTCAGCGTGGCAGCCCTGGTGTTGCAGCTCTTCGTCGTGTCACGGCTTATCAAATATTTCGGGGTGAAAGCAGCAGTACTGGTGCTCCCGATTCTCGCGCTGACCGGCTACGCGATCCTGGCGTTCGCGCCGATCCTTGCCCTGGTGCGCGCGGTCAAGATCGCCGAGAATGCCACCGACTACTCGGTCCAGAATACCGTTCGCAACGTGCTCTTCCTTCCCACCAGCCGGGATCAGAAGTACAAGGCGAAGCAGGCGATCGACTCGTTCTTCGTTCGAGCCGGCGATGTATTGTCCGCAGCCCTGGTGTATGTCGGCGTCACCCTGCTCGGATTCGGTGCGACCGGCTTCGCCCGGGTAAACCTGGTGCTCGCCGGCGTCTGGCTGCTCCTCGCCCTGGCCATCGGACGCGAGTACGTGCGGAAGTCGAGGGTCCTGCAGGCCGCCGCAGTTATGCGGTGAATCGGTTCCGTCGGTGGCGCCTGGGTGCGCTGGTCGGCATCGTCGCTTGCACCGGCACGCCTCTCCCTCCTCCGGCACCGGTCCCGGCGCTCCCGCGGCAGCAGATCGCCACGAGCCTGTATTTCATAGGCGATGCCGGCGCGCCCAACCGGAACGGCGAGCCGGTGCTCCAGGCGTTGGGTCGCGAGTTGGGCTCCGGCGGCAAGGAACGAGTGGTCGTCTTCCTGGGCGACAACGCCTATCCTCGGGGCCTGCCGGCGCCACAGGCCCCCGATCGGAGGGAGGCGGAGCGGCGGCTCCTCGCCCAGGTGGAGGTGGTCACCAGAGCACGGGCCAGGGGCTACTTCGTGCTCGGCAATCACGACTGGGCCCGCGGAAGGAATGGCTGGGATGCGGCTCGCCGGCAGGGAGCGTTCCTCGATTCGGTCGGTGGGGGCCGGGTCTGGTTACTACCGCGTGGGGGTTGCCCTGGGCCCAATGTCGTCGATATCAGCGGGCGGCTCCGGCTGGTTCTGCTCGACACCCAGTGGTGGCTCCAGCAGGGGCCCAAGCCGACCGATCCCGCGTCTGCCTGCCCTGCCGATGCGGAGCCGGAGATCGTCGACTCACTCCGGGCCGCGATACGTGGGGCGGCTGGACGATTGGTGGTCGTGGCGGCGCATCATCCACTCGCCACCGGCGGTGTTCACGGCGGATACTTTGGATGGAGAGACCATCTGTTTCCGCTGCGCGCGGTAGCTCCAGGGTTGTGGCTGCCCCTGCCCCTGCTAGGCTCACTCTACCCCGCTGCGCGGCAGAATGGCATTTCCAATCAGGACGTAACGTCCCGGGCGTACCAGCGGCTCATCGCCGCGTTCCGCCGCGCCTTCGCTGAGGCCCAACCGGCACTGTACGCGGCGGGGCACGATCATAACCTCCAGGTGATCGCAGACGGTCCGGCCCGGCTCGAGCTGGTGAGTGGCGGAGGGATCTATGGTCACAGTGGCCGGGCAGTAGCGATCACCGGCACTCTGTTCGCGCGCGAGGCAAGCGGCTTTGCTCGCCTCGATATCCCATCCGCCGGGCGGGCGCGCCTGGCAGTGTTGGAGGTCGATGCTACCGGCGGGAGTCATGAAATGTTTTCTACTTGGGTGGAGTGACCCGCTATGACCTCATTGCGAGAGCTGTCACTCAGCCTGGTCGCGGCACTGAGTGCCAATGGACTAGCGGCTCAGACCTCGAGTCCCGGCCGGCCCGACACCATTCTGGCTCCCGGCGCTCACTATAAGGCGAGCGGGTTGCACCAGCTGCTCCTAGGCAAGGAGTATCGCTCCCTTTGGACTACTCCCATTGCCGTACCACTCCTCGACCTCCGCACTTTTGCCGGCGGTCTTCGTCCGATCTCCAAAGGCGGTGGACAGCAGACCAAATCGCTCCTCTTCGCGGCCCCTGATGGCCGAGAGTTTTTTTTCCGCTCGATCGACAAAGATCCTTCCGCGACTCTGCCCCCTGAGCTGCGGCCGACGGTCGCCGGCCGGGTGGTGCGGGACCAGACCAGCTCCGCCTTCCCGACTGCGCCTCTCGTTGTCGCCCGGCTGCTGATCGCGGCAGGAATTCCCCACAGCGAGTCTCGCTTGTTCGTGCTGCCGCACGACTCCAGGCTCGGCGAGTTCGAGGCCGAGTTTGCGGCCGTCATGGGCTTTCTGGAAGATCGGATCGGAGGCAGCGGACCTGCGACGCACTGGGGTGGGGCCAGCGAGATCATCAACAGCGACACGCTCTTTGCGCGCACCGGGCGATCCCCCGATGACCGGGTGGACGCGCGTGCCCTCCTCACGGCCCGGCTCTTCGACCTTGTGATCGGCGACTGGGATCGCCATGCCGACCAGTGGGTGTGGGCCCGATTCAGCGACACGTTACCGCGCCGCTGGGTTCCGATTCCCCGCGATCGGGATCAGGCCTTCGTCAAGTACGATGGTCTCTTGCTGAGCATCGCCCGGCAGTCCGCGCCCCAGCTGGTGAACTTCGGCCCCAAGTATCCCTACCTGCCGGGAGCAACCTGGAACGGACGCGATCTCGATCGCCGGTTCCTGGTGGAGCTCGAGTGGCCGATATGGAAGTCTGGGGCAAGCGCGCTTCAGGTAAAGCTCACCGATGCCGCCATAGACGACGCGGTGCGTACGCTGCCCCCTGAGGATTACCAGTTATGGGGGGCGACCCTGGCTGCGGATCTTCGGGCACGGCGGGATCATCTGCTGGATGCGGCCCGGCGCTACTATCGCCTGCTGGCTGGGGAGGTGGACGTCCACGGGACCGAGGGTAATGACCAGGCGCGGCTCACTCGTGAGCCCAACGGAGATGTGCAACTCACTCTCAGTCGCGGCGGTTCGACCCAGGGGGCCGCTCCTTATTTCCAGCGACGCTTTGACCCTCGAGCCACGAAAGAGGTGCGCCTCTTCCTAGAAGGAGGCGACGATGACGCCCTGGTTCAGGGTGATAAGGGCGGGGGTCTGACACTTCGCTTGCTGGGTGGAGAGGGGCACGATCGGCTGGTGGATTCAAGTCGAGCCGGCGGCGAACGGTTCTACGACGACCCTGGAGGACCAGAACGCACAGAAGGCTTTGCCACCAAGGTTGACCGGCGGCCTTACACGGCGCCGAAGAAGAGTCCCAAAGACCTGCCGCCCCGCGACTGGGGTAAGCGTTGGATACCGAACACCTGGGCCAGCTACGGTCCTGATATCGGGCTCCTTGTTGGAGGGGGCCGAACTCTGGCGGTCTATGGCTTTCGCAAGAACCCGTATGCCAGCCGTCACCGCTTCCGGGCCGGCTTTGCGACCGGGCCGAAGAGCTATCGGTTGGATTACCGGGGGGATTTCCGGCGGGAGAATTCGGGCAACTATGCCGAGGTTCTGCTCCGCGCATCGGGTGTGGACGTGATCAGCTTTCGGGGGTTCGGCAACGAGATCGCCGCACCCGGGAGCAATGAGTTTTATCGGGTGACCCAGGACGCGTTCAGCCTCTATCCTTCGTTGGTTTTCTCACTGGCTGGTCGGACGACGCTGCAGGTCGCTCCTTTTCTCAAGTATGTGTCGACGGATAACCGGCCCGATCGTTTTCTCGCCACCCTCGGCGATCTGTACGGTACCGGCAACTTCGGCGAGGTCGGCGGCGGGCTCCTGCTGCGTCACGACAGCCGTGATCGTCCGAACGCCGCGACGCGAGGAGTCTTTCTCGAGCTCGGCGGCAGCGTTTATCCTCCGATCTGGGACGTGGACAGCACGTTCGGCGAGGCCCACGGCGTAGCGACGACCTATCTCAGTGCCCGTGCTCCCTTGGATCCCACGCTCGCTCTTCGCGTCGGGGCACGAAAACTTTGGGGAAGATATCCATTCTTCGAGGCAGCATTCATCGGCGGGGCTTCGACGGTGCGACTCGGCCGGGTGAACCGGTACGCCGGCGATGCGTCCGCCTATGGCTCCGCCGAGCTGCGGCTTTCGTTGGCCAGGGTGCAGGTGGTCTTACCCGCGGACTTCGGCGTGTTCGGCCTGGGAGACGTGGGGAGAGTCTTCCTAGACGGCGAGTCCTCCGACAAATGGCACACCGCAGTTGGCGGTGGGATCTGGCTCTCCTACCTGAGCCGGGCCTACACGCTATCGGCCGCGGTCGCCTCCGGCGAGGAGCGAACCGGGGTCTACGTGCAGGCTGGCTTCGGATTCTGACCGGTCCCGCCGACCCCGAACGATGACGATCAATCGGCTGGGATCCGGAGCTGACGCACGCGCGGCAGTAGCCGCCGCGGCCGCCGCCACGGTCATCATCACCTTTCAGCTTGCGGGGAAAGCCACCCGCGACGCGCTCTTCATCTCCACCTTCGGTGTAGCGGCGCTGCCTCCGATCGTGATCGCGGCCGCCGTACTCTCCACGGTCTTAGCAGTAATGCTGGCCCGCATCATGGCCCAGACCCATCCGGGCCACCTAGTACCGCGACTCATGGCTTTGAGCGGGCTGCTGCTCATTGCGGAATGGGCGCTGGCGGCGCGGGCCCGCCGGCCTGCCGCGATTCTCGTCTACCTGCACTTCACCGCCCTCGGCGCCATCCTGGTTTCCGGATTCTGGGCCATGGTGAACGAGCGATTCGATCCGCGTACCGCCCGGCGCACTATCGGGCAGATCACCGCCGGCGGGTCGCTGGGTGGTCTCCTCGGTGGCCTCCTTCCTGAGCGAGTCGGTGCCGGCTTGTCGCTTACCGCGATGCTCCCGATCCTGGGACTGCTGCAGCTCCTCGCGGCAGGGCTGGTGCTAGGCATCGAGCATGGGACTCCTCCTCAACCCCCGCCGGATCGCGAAGAGGCACCGGAGCCGGTCCTACCGGCGAGCCGTATCCTGCGCGCCTCCCGCTATTTGATGGGGCTCGCGCTCCTGGTGGCGCTCACCTCCACCGCCGAGGGTGCGCTGGACTATGTCTTCAAGGCCCGCGCCGCGGCGGCTACATCGAGTGGAGAGGAGTTGCTCCGTTTCTTTGCCGCCTTCTACACCGTCACCGCCCTGATCGGGATATTCGTTCAGGTGACCGCGCTCCGATCGCTGCTCGGGCGGCTGGGCATCGCCCGCAGCGCCTCGCTCCTTCCGGCCGGCGTTTCCGCCGGTGCGGTCGGGGCCTTTCTGTTTCCCGGTCTCATACCGGTTATAGTGGCCAGGGGAACCGAGATCATCCTCCGAAGCTCACTCTTTCGCGCCGCCTACGAGCTGCTGTTTACCCCAGTCGCGCCGCCGGAGAAACGCGCGACCAAGCTGCTGCTGGACGTCGGTGCGGCTAGAGTGGGCGACGTTGTCGGCGGCACTCTGATCCTGAGTGCCCTAGCCCTGGCCGGCGCCGGAGCCGGACGGGTGCTCCTCGCGCTGACGTTCGTGCTCTCGGTGATGGCGCTGTCGGTCGCACGTCGCCTGCACTTCGGCTACGTGGCGGCCCTAGAGGGAAGCTTGCACCGCCGGGCGGGCGAGTTTCCCGATCCGCTGCAGGACGATGCCGCGGCTCTGCTCCAGACCGTCGGCGGCTTCGATTTGAGTGGAATCCGTGCCCGGACGGCTTTCATCAGCTCCCGGCCGCCGCGCGTGCCCCGGCCATCACCTCCTCCGGAGACCGAGCAGGAGACCCCTCTCAGCCGAGCTATCCATGGCGGAAAGGCCGAAGAGGTCCGGAAGGCGCTCGCCGAACATCCGCTCGGACCCGACCAGGTCGAGCCGGTCATCGAGCTGCTCGCCTGGGATGCCGTTGTCCCGGAGGCCATCCGGTCGCTCAGCCGCGTGGCTCCAACCAGGACCGAAGTGCTGCTGAAGCATCTGCTCGATCCCGAGGAGGACTTTGCCATCCGGCGGCGTCTGGTCAACGTCCTGGCCACCTGTCGCAGTCCCGAGGTCTTTGAAGGATTGTTCCAGGCACTCAGCGACCGACGCTTCGAGGTCCGATACCGGGCAGGGCGCGCGCTCACCCAGATGGCCGGTGAGATCGCCGGTCTCCAGATCGACCGCGACCGGGTATTTGCGGTGGTGCTCAGAGAGATGGGGGTAGAACGGGGGGTATGGGAAAGCCGGCAGCTCATCGATGTAGCCGAAGAGGAGCCCTCTCCCATGGAAGCGGAGTTACTGCGGGATCGCGTCAGCCGCAGCCTCGAGCACCTGTTTACCCTGCTCTCACTGATACTGCCACGGCAGACCCTGCGGCTCGCCTTTCACGCGCTCCACACCGGCGATCCGTATCTCCGCGGCACCGCCTTGGAGTACCTGGAAACGGTATTACCCGACCCAATATGGAGACCGCTCTGGCCGCTTCTGGAGCAAGGAGAGACGCCCCTGGCGCGGCTCCGCAGCTCGGGTGAGGCGTTGCGAGACTTACTGGCGTCGCAGGAATCGATCAGTCTCGCCCTGGCCGAGTGGAGGGCTGAGAAGTCAGCGAAGTAGCTGGTACCCGAGCGGCGCGCTCGAGGGCGCGGTCGAGCACATCCAGGGCAAAGTCCACGTCCTCCGCCGTAATGCACAGCGGGGGCTTGATGCGCAGAACGTTGCCATCCAGCCCGCCCTTCCCCACCAGGACTCCCATCTCCCGAGCGGCCTCGAGCACCTCCAGCGTCTGAGCCGTCGCCGGGGCGCGGGTGGTCCGATCCGCCACCAGCTCCATCCCCAGCATGAGTCCCATCCCGCGGACATCCCCCACCAGCCGATGCTGCTCCTGGAGCCGGCGTAACCCTCGAAGGAGACGACCCCCCACCTTGCGGGCGTTCTCCTGGAGCCCTTCCTCGTCGATGACCTCGAGCACCGCCAGGCCGGCCGCCATCGAGACCGGATTTCCGCCAAAGGTGTTGAAGTGGATCCGGCGAGTCAGCGCTTCGGCGATCTCTTGCCTGGTCGTAACCGCCGCGAGAGGAACACCGTTGCCGATTCCCTTGGCCATGGTGACGATGTCCGGCGTGACGCCGTAATTCTCGAAGCCCCAGTAGTGCTCGCCGGTCCGGCCGAAGCCGGTCTGCACCTCGTCGGCGATGCACACACCGCCGAACTCCCGGGCGACGGCGTACGCCTCGCGGAAATAATTCGGCGCCCCCCGGGTGACACCACCAACGCCCTGAATCGGCTCGGCAATAAACGCGGCGATTGCCCCGGGGGTCGAGTAGCGGATCAGCTCTCGGATGTCGGCCGCGGCCTTCGAGGCGATCTCCTCCGGGGTTCCGGAAAAGGCGGAGCCTACTGGATCGGGGCTGAGTGCGTGATGGACCGCCAGTTGCCCGGGAAGCGGATACTTCCAGGTGTGGTGCGATGTCATCCCGATCGAGCTGGGTGAGCCTCCATGATAGGCATTGCGCACCGCGATGACATCGAGGTTCCCCGTGTAGAGCCGGGCCATGGTGATCGCAAGATCGTTCGCCTCGCTGCCGCTGTTCACGAAATAGGTCACGTCCAGCCCAGCAGGCATCTTGGTCGCAAGCTTCTGGGCCAGTACCGGCAGGTTGGGATGGAGATAGATGGTGGTGGTGTGCTGTAACGTGGCCGTCTGCTCCTGTACCCGCTGCACGACCTTCGGGTGGCAGTGACCACAGGATACCGTCACGATGCCCGCGAACAGGTCGAGGTAGCGCCGTCCGGTCTCGTCAAAGAGATACTGCATCTTCCCCTCGACGATCATCAGCGGCTCGCGATACAAGGTGAACACCGCGGGGTTCACGTGCCGACTCCGGAGCGCCATGACCTCCTCGCGTGAGGGCCCCTGATATGGCCGCGGGCGATACGCGAACGGCGGCATCGATAACGGCGGCTTCAGAACCTCGGTCATTGACCACTCCACTTGGTCGTCGTCTTCCTGGTCCGGGTCCAGAATTGATGGCGCCCCGGCCGGTGATGTCGCCCTTTCCCACGGTGCAGGTGGATGGGGGATGTCGTCAAGTCTTGACTTTCGGTATTTCTTCGGGTAGCATGAAGCACCCTCGCGGAGCGGACGAATGAGAAAGCCGGATCTGGAGCAGAAGCTCGACATTCTGATGACCCTTGCCGCCGATGATCGCGAGGGGCTTCCCCCTCGGCTTCAGCACACGAAGGACGTGGGGGCGCTGCGGCCACTCAACATCCGGCAGCTTCGTCCTGCCCCCGGAATGCGGATGTCTCTCCTCCGCATCCTCATGACCAATGCCTGTAGCTACAACTGCCACTACTGCCCCATGCGGCGGGATCGCCCGATGCCGCGCACCCTGCTCAAGCCGGAGGAGCTGGTCAGCATTTTCCTCGCCGCCTATAAGCGAGGATGGTGCGAAGGGCTGTTCATCACCACTGGAATCCCGGGCCGGCCTACCAAGGTGATGGACGATCTGATTCAGGTGCTCGAGCTGCTCCGGGAGCGCCATCGATTCGGTGGTTACATCCATGTGAAGCTGGTGCCCGGCGCGGAAGTGGCACAGATCGATCGGCTCACCACGCTGGCCAGCCGAGTTTCACTCAACTTCGAGGCGCCCTGTGGCGCCAGTCTCGCCCGGATTGCGCCGGAAAAGAGCTTCTCTACTACGCTCCAGAACTTCGAGCGGGTCCAGAAGCTGGTGGTACTGGAGCAGGAGGCCCAGGCGCAGGGCAAGCCGCGAGATCCGCTCCACCCGGGAGGCGTCTCGGGGATGACCATGCAGTTCGTGGTCGGCGCCACGCCCGATACCGATCGCGCCTTGCTCAACACCATCACCCAGCTCAAGTCCGGCGGCGGCGTGCACCACCCACACTTCAGCGCGTTCCGCCCGATAACCAATACGCCTTTGGAAGACGCACCGGCTGCGCCCGCATTACGAGAGCACCGGCTCTACCAGGCGGCGTACCTGTTGGGAAGCTACGGCTTCGGGGCGGAGGAGGTGGTCTATGGGCCAAACGGCAATCTCCCCCTGGGACTCGATCCCAAGAGCTCGTGGGCGCTGAGCCACCCCGAGTGGTTTCCGCTCGAAGTCACCACTGCTTCCTATGACGAGCTGCTTCGGGTGCCGGGCATCGGCCCCTTGGCCGCACGCCGCATCGTGGCCCAGCGCAGAGCCGTGGCGCTTCGCGGTCTCACCGATCTGCGCCGGTTCGGCGTGGTAACCACCAGGGCTGGGGGTTTCCTCACTCTCCGAGGCCGCCGGCTGCAGACGGTGCGCTGGACCGAGCAGCTCGGCTTCTGGGCCGCGGAGGAAGACGTGGGGGTGCACCACGTCGTCTACGAAGTGAGCCCGGGGACCTTTCGTTGAGCTGCGCCAGCCGGCCTGCCCGGCAGCCCATAGCCTGCTTGGAACTGGAGGACGAAACGTCGCGTTACATCACGCGGTGCAGTCGTCCCTTGCCAGGAGAGTTGCGTGTCCACCAATGCCGACGTCTACGCCGCCGAGCGGGCGAAGTGGCGTAACTTCCCGCGGGTCCGTCCACCCGATATCGTCCCTGCCGGGCCGGGCCAGGAGTCGGTTTGGGACTATCCCCGACCGCCTCGCATCGAGCCGGTCGCGCGGCGGGTTCGGGTTGAATTCGGCGGGCGTGTCATCGCCGAGAGCAGCCGGGCGCTCCGGGTGTGCGAGACGTCCAGTCCGCCAGTGTACTATCTCCCGCCCACTGACACCGATCTCACCGGTTTGCTCCCCAGCGAGCGGACCAGTTTCTGCGAGTGGAAGGGTGTGGCCCGCTACTGGACGGTGCAGACCGGGGCCCACGTCGCCAAGGACGCCGCTTGGAGCTACCCCGCCCCGGATGTCGGTTACGAGGCCATTCGCGACTACGTGTCCTTCTATCCGAGGCGGATGGACTCCTGCTATGTCGGAGAGGACCGGGTAACACCGCAGCCCGGCTTCTACTATGGCGGCTGGGTCACGCCCTATCTCGTGGGGCCCTTCAAAGGCGTGCCCGGGTCCGAGGCATGGTGACCCGAAGCTTTACTCAGGGTGTCGCCTGGCTCCACGCACGGGTGGGACGCCGGTCTCCCTCGCCGAGCGTGCGAGAATCCAGGCGTCGCTTCAGTCGAATGGCAGCGCCGCATAGCGGGGCCCGTGATCCAGGCCTGCCGGCTGATGCTTGGCCCACCACTCGCGAGCCCGCTTCTCGCTCCAGGGAGGTAGACCGTTGATCTCCGACAGCCTGCGCGACAGCTCTCTCGGCGACTGCGGGCGGTCCGCAGGATTCTTGGCAAGACATGCGAGAACCAAGCTGTCGAGCGCCGGCGGGATCGGCAGCTCCGTGCGAGCGGATGGCGCCGTGGGCTGAGTGTGGACGTGATGCAGAAGCAGACCCATTGTGTTGTCGGCACTGAACACCAGTTGTCCGGTCAAGAGCCAATAGGCGACGCAGCCAGTGGCATAGATATCGACCCGGCTGTCCAGGGAGGATCGCCCCATCGCCTGCTCGGGCGCGATGAACGCCGGTGTGCCATGCACCACGTTTTCCCGGGTGCCGGAGCGGCTGCCTCGGTCTTGTCGAAGGCCTTTACCAATCCGAAATCCAGCACCTTCACGAAGTCGCAGTCCTCGCCGTAGCGGCAGAGGAAGATGTTCGCCGGCTTGATATCCCGATGCACCAGGCCGCAGGACTCCGCTTCAGAAAGCGAATGACAGATCTGACACAGGAGGTAGATGGCTCGTTCGGCCGGTAGGGGGCCGAAACGCCGAACCAGGGTGTCGGCATCGAGGCCCTCAAGCAGCTCCATCACGTAGTAGAACGCGCCGTTGTCCGCAATCCCAAAATCGAAGAGATCGACCGTGTGCGGCGATCGGAGGCGGGCGATGACCTGAGCCTCGCGCTCGAACCGTTGCAGCAGGTCGGCTGACGCTCCGGCCCGTCCATTGCCGGTGAGGGAGGGGCGAATGAGCTTGATCGCCGCGGGGCGAGCGAGCATTCTATGGCGAGCCCGCCAGACCTCGCCCATCCCTCCCTGCCCCAGCCGCTCCTCCAGGCGGTAGCTCCCCAGCTCCCGCGCGGCCACTACTTCGCGTCCTAGCCGGTAGACGACCCGTGCGCCCATGTAGGCAAACCCAACCGCGATCGCGGACCCCACCCCCGTGTTGATGTAGGCGCTGGCGTCAACCACTACCTTGCCCCAGTGATCGAGCAACCATAACGCGAGCGGCGATGTGGCGGCCGCGGCGAGGGCAGCGCCCAGCATGAGCCTGGGCGGAGCCGGCATGATCAAAGGAAAGAGGATGACTACGGCGGGGACCCAGGTCAGGTTGGGAAGCATCCCCGTGTCCCGGTAGTACTCCCAGTAAGTGCGAAGGGCCATGACGAAGCAGATCGCGACCTCGTACACCAGGCCCAGGGTGTAGAGTCGGGTGGCTGAGACTCGCCGACTCCGCGCGATCCACCAGAGGCCGGCAGAGGCGACAACAACGCTGATGTCGGCCCAGTAGAAGAGGGCATCCCGAAAGAACGCGCCGGGGACCGATCCCTCGTTGAGCCTCAGGACGACCCAGCCTGCAAAGAAGAGGATGGGGTCGATGGCAAATGCCACCAGCATGAGCAAGGCAAGCAGCCGGACCCGCCCGCGGACCTGCTCGAGAAGATCGGGTGGAAGGGTGGACGAGCTTGGCCGGCCGCCTGGGGAAGGCGTGTCGGGCTGAAGCAGAGTGACGTGCTCGTGCATGCCAGCTCCGAGTCACGACGAGGAACTGAGGGAAGTCTCCAGACAAGATGGGGCCGGGCACTGCGGGACGTAAGCTCCGGGCAAGAACGATGGCGCACCTCGATAACGCGACAGGCTCTCAACGTGGAGCCGTCGCACATCAGACCAAGTGAGACGCACAAGCGACATCAGGCCAAAGAGACGGCGGCGGCACGCGTTGGCGTCAGCCTCGACATCTCTTGCGGTCGGTTGATCCAGGCAATAAGGTCGAGCTTCAACCCCCAAATCGTCAGGAGCCGTTCTATGTTCGGTTCCGAGATCCTGGATGTCGCGATCGGGCTGATCTTTGTCTATTTGCTGATTAGCCTGGTCTGTACTGCGATTCGTGAGATCGTGGAGGCGTGGTTCAAGACCCGGGCGGTGTTACTGGAAGCAGGCATCCGAGATCTTTTGAAGGATAAGAAGGGCGAGGGTCTGGTGCAGCGGTTGTACACTCACCCATTGGTGTACGGGCTCTTTCGGGGAGAGTACGACGCGAAGAAGGTCAGCACCAGAAAGTGGTACCAGACCACCAATCTTCCCACGTATATCCCCGCCGGCAACTTTGCAGTCGCCTTAATGGACCTCGCGGTACGGGGCCAAGATGCCGGCGACAAAGCGAACGCTGCCGCGGACGCCCCCAAGATTTCACTCGAGACTGTTCGGAGTTCCATAGCCAAGCTCGATCAGCCGCAGGTGCAGCGGGCCTTGCTCTCTGCCATCGATATGGCGGAAGGCCAGCTCGCCCAGGCCCAAAGGAATGTAGAGGCCTGGTACGATAGCGCGATGGACCGAGTCGCCGGACGGTACAAGCGCCGCACCCAATGGTACGTCTTTTTGCTGGGCGTCGTGATCGCGGCATGGGCCAACGTCAATACGTTCACCCTTGCGCGCTACCTGTATCGAGACGAGGGTGCGCGCTCGGCGCTTGTCGCTAGCGCCGGCGGGGTGGCTCGTGACTCGGCCATACAGACGGAGGGCCTTCCGGGATTGCTCGGCCGAGTCGAGAAGCTGGAGTTACCCATCGGGTGGCGCTATGGCGTTTCGGGGGTGCGCCCGGGCGAGCCATCGCCCCAGCACGGACTGGCTCTATGGCTTACCGCTATTCTCGGCTGGCTCATGACCGGATTTGCCGTCTCGCTCGGAAGCCCCTTCTGGTTCGACGTGCTGAACAAGTTCATCGTGATCCGCTCGACCGTGAAGCCGCACGAGAAGAGTCCGGAAGAGGAGTCGGAGGATCGCCAATGGCCCGGTTCTCGGAGCCGGCAGGCGGGCGATGCAGACGGCAAGAGGACCCCATCCACGCCAGGGGGCGGCGGCAACACCGGAGTCACCGACTACCGCCAGCTGGAAAACGAGCTGCCGGATCATCCGGCTGTGGGACTTTAGCGGGCCTCAGTGTTCGTCGGAGAAACGGCCGACCTTCGGCGGAGGAAACATCATGCCCGGCGCAGCCTACACCCCGGGAAGCAAAATCCAGATCCACGTCATTTCCCAATCGCCTCATACCTTTGCCCATAAGCTGTGGTTCGCTAAGGCGGGTGATACCGAATGGCGCCCGCTGGATGAGGGGAATATCGAGACTCCTGAAAGGGAGTATGGGCCGTACCCGGCAGGGACCAAGATAGCCTATGCTCTTCTGATCGGCGGCAACCCGAACACCGACTGGAAGATGCAGGTCATGATGTCGCAGCAGGGGGCCTTGCTGAACTGTTCCCCTCCTCCGGAGACCGGCATCACCAACTCCGCAGGGGTCGCCCGGCGAGACACCGCGGTGGCGCTTAATTGAGGGACCATTCATGCTAGAAGCAGGCGTCCAGCGTAAGCCCGCGTTGCGAATGGCTCCGGTGTTCGCGTCCCTCGCGTTTGCCCCACTCGTGTTTGCCAACCGTCCAGCGCTGGTTGCGCAGATAGCGCCGCAGGACACCTCGGACACTCCCGTGGCCTTTAACGTGCCCGAGTCTCCCGCCTTCACTTTTCTCGGCATCACTCCATCGAAGGTGACCCGGGCCTCAAGCGCGAGGGATCTCGGCGCGGCGTTGATCAACTCCATTGACTCCACCGGCAAAATGCTGAATGGCGTGGCCTTGGGTGCCACGCTTTGGACTCTTCTGCCGGGCGTCAACGTCGGCCTCGAATCTTACCAACACGACTGGAAGACCTACGCACTCGCAAACGCGCAGCTCTCGCTCGGCGCGGTGCGGGCGAGCGGCGACACCGCGGACACCGAGCTGGCGCTTGGCCTCCGTACTACGCTGGTAGACCGGAGCGATCCCATGCTGGATACCAGCTTCGTACGTTCCCTCAGCGCGGCTCTGACGGGGTGTCTTCACCTGATTAACCAGCCCGGCGTTCCCGCCTTGGGCCCTCCCACGGATACCACGAGACCCGCTCACGCAGAGGAGGACCCGGCCCTGCAGTGCGCCGCGAAAGCCAATCGTGCACTCCGTACGGATTGGTTCAAGGAAAACTGGAATAAGCCTTCCCTTTCGTGGGGCATCGGTTTGGGGTGGCGCATCCCCCACTCCCAGCTCGGAACAATGGATGCCATGGGGGTGAGCACCTGGGTGACGGGAGCTTATCCTTTCGGGCGCTCCGGGCAGCTTCTTGGGCAGCTCCAGTTCGATCATCGAAATCGGCTGGGTACTCTAGATCCGACCGACGTGTTGACGTACGGCCTCCGAGGCTCCCGAGGCACCAAGGGATACAACCTCTTCTTCGAGGTGGTAGGTACCGAACGCTTGAAGACGTCTCCGGTGTCCAGCAGCTCCAACGTCCAGTGGTCCGGCGGACTCGAATTCCAGGCCGGGCAGGACTACTGGTTGTCAACCGGGTTGGGCAAGCGGTACACTGCGGCAGAGCAGCCAGATCGGGTCGTGGTGATCGCGAATCTGCGATGGGGAATCGCAACCAAAGCGCGGTTGCGGATGGTGCCCAAGTATGAGTCGGAGAAATAATGCTGCTCAGAGCCTCAGCGAGGCCGGGGCCGTCCCGCGGATCGGCGAGAGCCGTGAGCAGAAGGCCTCCAGCTTCGGCAGGATCGTGCGGTCCTTAAGAGGACGGTCTATCGGCTGGCCCACGATCACCGGCCACGTGGTCCGCCGGATATCCTCCGCGATCGCGGAAAGCGAGTCTGGGGCAAGCCTGCAATGGCCGTCCAGTGAACAGAACTGGTAGTACACATCAGCCAGATTTCGCCCCTTGAACTCTTCATGCAGCGGCCTGAGGCCTATCACCGAGCTCAACAGGCTCTCAATGTCATCCCGAGTGGAGTTTGGCCTGACCCGGTCACAGGCAGCCAGCCGGTAGAGCAGCTCGTCGGTCGTCCGTACCGCGATCTTGTGCTGTTCATCCGCGCGTTGCTGCGCCTCAGCGTGTCGCTGGTACAGCCAGGTTCCCAGTCCGACAACGACCGTCGAGAGCAGCCAGAGCATCGCCGGCGTGTTTAGGGTCCGACCTAGGCGGCGGCCCGGCGACTCCATCTCGCGGTCCAACCGCTTGGCGGTAGCTTTTCGAAACTCCTCCTCTGCGATAATGCGGCGGCGATCGGTAGAAGACAGGATCGCTTCGCTCTCGTCTGTGCTGTCCCGGTGATCGGTCATTTGTGCCTCCTGCTGGGCAGATGGGTCGATCATAATGGGAGAGGCGGAAGCTCCTAAGCTGCCGCCTCCCCGATACGCCGCTAGGGCTGATTTGCGTCAAAAAGGGCCGCATTTGCGACAGGCGGGTATCCTGCAACCCTTCGTAGGCTACTTCCATCCAATCTCCAGCCCGCTGGTGCGCCGGAGCACCGTCCTTCGCCGCTAATCCGAGAGAACGATCAAGATGATCAGACGAGCTTGCTTCAGTATCCTCGCAGTGTTCCTGGTGCTCCTGTGCACCGGTGGCGCACCGCCCCTGTCCGCACAGACAAAGCACGACGACTATGACGATATAGACCCCTGGCTCGGCTTCGAATCACAGGGCGCGGGGCCCGATTCCGCGATGCTGGCAAGCTTCCTTGCCGCACTCGCGGTGAGCAACCCGGCCGTGTGCCAGCTGGCCGTAGGCTCGATCGGGAACAACTGGCACGGCTGGAATGGCGATCATCGAACGGGCATGCTCGAGGGCGAGGCGTCCCAGGACGCCTCTCACGAGTCGTTGAGCCGGCCCGTCACCGACCCACCAGCGCTGAGTCTCCTCGCCGAGTCGTTGGGTGAGCAGCATCCCTGTGTGCGGCGCGCGGCGGCACGGCTGCTCGGCCAGAGCGGGGAGCCCGAGGCGGTGCGCCTGCTCCGCGCCGCGCTGCGAGGCAGCGATGTTAAGGCTCGGGAGGCCGCCGCCCTGGGTCTGGCCTATGCCGAGGATCCGGGCTCATTCCATGACCTGAGTCGCGCGCTGCACGACGGAGAGCCGTTGGTCATTCGGATGGCGGCTTACGCGCTCGGCGAGTTGGAGGACGCCCGGGCGGTGAAGCCGTTGGGAGAGCTGCTGGGATCGAAGGTCGCGGAGACTCGGGCGACGGCGGCCCGGGCCTTGGGAGAGATCGAGGACATCAGGGCGGTGGAACGCATGAAGCCGCTGGTCCGCGATGGTGACCCCAAGGTCCGCCTTGCGGCCGTCGAAGCTCTCGGTCAGATCGAGGATTTCCGGGCCACCGGCTCGCTGACCGGGGCGCTGCGGGATAAGGACGTGACGGTCCGGCGTGCCGCGGCCGAAGCGCTGGGCCAGGTGGAGGACCCCAAGGCGGCGGCCGCTTTGGCCCAGGCCATTGACGATCCCGATCCGGTGGTCCGGCGGCTCGCCGCTCAGTCGCTGGGCGAGCTCGATGGTCTCAAGCAGGCTCCCGCACGCCTGGTGAGCGCCCTGAGCGATCACGACCCGGAGCTCGCGATCCTGGCCGCCAAGTCGCTCGGCGAGATCGGTGACACGGCGGTGGTGCCGTCGCTCACCACCGCCTATCGCAGCGAGAACCCTCGACTTCGCTATGCCGTGGTCGCTGCCATCGCTGACCTGGATGATCGGCGGGGCGATGGGGTGCTCGCACTGGCCAGCAAGGATAGGGACCAGATCGTACGTCACAAGGCGGCGGAAGCGCTGCGCGATCGGGATGATGATGACTGAGCTGTGGCTCGGCAGCGAGCCTGCTACCCACGGAGAGCAGGGGCTTCGGAGATAGGCGTCGGCCTCGAGCTGCCGCAGCATGAAATCCGCGACATCGGCCCTCCGCACTCGGCTCCCGGAGGCTCCCACCTCAGGAATTTTACCAGACGTCCGATACTAGGCAGTGCGTAGGTACGCCAGCCCATCGCCTGATCGCCAATCCGGTCCTTGCCGGAGCCGCTGGGCATCCTACACCCCGACCCTAACCTCAACCCCGAGCGCGGTATGCGAGTTCGTGGACTCACTATAGCGCTGCTGTTCGCTACCGCCACCGCGGCGGGCGCCCAGACGGCAGGAACCTTCGAGATCACCGGCTTCGGCCGTTTCACCCGGTTCGATGACGCACTCCAGATTCAGGAGGGAGGCAGCGCCGGAGGATCGCTAGGCTTCTATCCGATTCGGAATCTGGCCATCGAGGCCGAAGCGGCCTACACCGACACTCACAGTAACCTCAGCGGTATCGGGGTCTCCAACATTCCGCTCCGGGGACGGCTCACTTATCACTTCCCTCTGGGTGGGTACGCGTCGGCCATGCGAATCGGCATCGGCTACTTGCGTAATCTTTACCGCCAAGACGTGAGCTTCGACGACAATGGCTTTACCGGGGTCGTCGGATTCAGATGGGGTCTCAGCCCCAGCCTCGGTTTCCGGGTGGATGGTACCGCCGATTACGTCAGGAGTCCGGACGCCGGTTGGACGGACGAATACGTCAACTGGGGCGCGCAGGTGGGTCTGAGCCTGCGCTTTGGAGCCTCATCTCATAGGGACCGGCCCAGGAGCGGGAATGATGAGGATCTCCGTCCTAAACCCCCAGCGCCGAAAGCCGCTGAACCAGTCGTCAGCGTTACGACCCCGATGGATGCCGACGGAGATGGCGTGAATGACGAGGCCGACCTCTGTGGCGGCACAGCAGCGGGTGAAGCCGTCGATGCCGGTGGCTGCTCGAAGAGCCAGGTGGACGGTGATGCCGACGGCATCTCCAATGCCAACGACCAGTGCTCGGACACCCCCGCAGGCGAGCCAGTGGACAGCGCTGGTTGCGCCGAGAGCCAGCGGGACACCGATAAGGACGGCGTGGCCGACGCGACCGATCAATGCCCGAATTCCGAGGCAGCCGAGCCGGTGGATCCGCGCGGCTGTTCCCGGGACTCCGACACCGATGGGATACCCGATGGAGGGGACCGCTGTCCTAATACGCCGAAAGGACAGCCGGCCGATGAGCACGGTTGCCCGATCCTGTTCCAGAAGGGGGCGCGTAGTGTCATCCTTCGGGGTGTAACCTTCCAGAGCGGGAAAGCGAGGCTCACACCACAGTCGAGAGAAGTCCTGAGAGACATCGCCACTCAGCTCGTAGCGAACCCCCAGTTCCGGGTTCAAATTTCGGGACATACCGACAATACAGGGTCACGGGCGGCGAACTTGCGTCTCTCCCTAGCACGGGCTCGAACGGTCCAAGACTTCCTCGTAGGGAACGGGGTCTCCCCGAAGCAGTTGACATCCAAGGGATTCGGACCGGACGTGCCGATCACGTCCAACAAGACCGTGGCGGGCCGGGCGAAGAACCGGCGAGTGGAGCTCAACCGGACGAATTAGAGACACCCTGTACCCGGGACCGGAGCGAGAGCCTAGGTCCCTTCGCAGCACATTGTGGAATCGCCCAGGGTTCTGATCGTTATGGCCGCACAATGGCCGCGCGCTCTTTTACGCGCGGCACTGCGGCAGGAGGGATACGACGCACTCGGCGCTCGTGACCTGGGCGAAGCTCTGTCATATCCTGAGGTGGAAGAGAAGCGGGGGCCGGTACGACTGCTCATTCTCGACCAGGACCTACTCCGGGGTAACGACGAGCTGGTGGCCGAGCTCCTAGGACGGCACCATGATGCCCTCACCCTCGTCCTCGAAAGCGCCTTCCACCCGTCCATTTCCGGAGCCTGGTCCCAGGTCCTTCGCCACCCTGTAACCATCGCAGACATAAGCAAGACCACCCAAGAGCTGTTGCCGCTTCCCTCAGAAGCAGCTCACCCCCTCGACTGAATGATCCCGCGGAGCGGAATCGTTGCGAACGGGAACGCTCAACCTTTCGGCCTTCAGCCGGTTGATCGCCGCCGGTCCGACACCGATATTGTCCCCTGCCTACTTCAGCAGAGGAGACCACCATGGCAAAGAACCCAATACCCCAGGGCTACCACACCGTCACCCCGAACATCGTAGTCCGTGACGCGCCGAGAGCCCTCGAATTCTACCGCAAGGCGTTCGGTGCCGATGAGACGCTCCGGATGCCTGGGCCCGACGGAAGGATCATGCACGCCGAGTTCCGAATAGGCGACTCGGTCATGATGCTGTGCGACGAGATGCCGGACATGGCCGCCAAGAGCCCGGAGGCCTACGGCGGCTCACCCGTGGGTTTCTATGTCTACGTTGAGGACGTGGACGCGGCCTGGAAGCGCGCGGTGGACGCGGGCGCGAAGCCGACAATGCCGCTCCAGGATATGTTCTGGGGCGACCGCACCGGACGGCTAGAAGATCCGTTCGGGCACGTCTGGAACCTGGCCCAACACGTGGCGGATCTGACTCCCGAGGAAATCCAGCGGGGCCAGGAGGAATTCTTCTCGAAGGCTCAGGCCACGGCGTAATCAGCGAAGTCTTTACCACAGAGGGAGGAAGGGCACAGAGGTAACGTCAACCCATGATGTTACCTACGTGTCCCCTTCCCTCCGCTCGGGGCAGGCGCTTCGTGCCTTCGTGGTAAAGTTTTTTCGAAAGAGACAGCCTCGTTATTGTTTGACTTCCGCTCCGCTCACGGACGGCCAGCTGCCCCCCAACGCCTTATATAACGCCGCGTAGGCGGTCGCCGCGTCGGTGCGTCGCTGCGCCAACTGATCCTGCGCCTCGAGCTGGGTACGCTCCGCGTCGAGCACCTGGAGGAAGTCGGCCACCCCGCCGGAGAAGCGCAACCGGGCCAGGTCGGCCGCCCGCTCGCTCGCTGAAGCCGCCTCCTGAATCCGCTCCACCCGGGAGCGGGAAGTCCGGTAGCGGACCAGCGCCGTCTCCACCTCCTGTAACGCGCGAAGCACCGTCTGGGTGTATTGCGCCTGGGCCTCCGCCTCGCGGGCGCGGGATTGATCCACCCGAGCCTTCACCCGGCCCAGATTGAGCGCCGGCCACGAGATGATGGGCCCAACCGCATAGCGAAAAGTCCCCTCGTCGCCCAGCCCGCCGAATGAAGTCGCCGAGTACCCAGCGCTGCCACCCACCGTCACCCGAGGCAGGTAATCCGCTTTCGCCGCTCCCACCAGCGCTCGCTCCACCGCGAGCTGGCGTTCGGCCGCCGCCACATCCGGTCGCCGACGCACCACCGAATCCGGGCTCGCCACCGAGACCGCGGCCGGGAGCTGCGGCAGGCCGGCGACGACGTCCAGCTCCTCGGAAACGGTGGCCGGTGGGCGGCCTACCAGCACCGCGATCTGATACTCCGCCTGGCGGACCTGCGACTCCAAGAGTGGTACGGAAGCAAGCGTGAAGCTGAGCTGTGCCTGCGCCCGCTCGGTGTCGAAGGCGGTGCCTCGCCCCGCGTCCAGCCGCTGCCGCGTCACCTCGAGGGTCCGCTGCTGGTTCGCCGCGTTTCGCCGCGCGACCACGAGCTGCTCCTGCGCTCCCCGCAACTCGAAGTAGGCCCGGGCCAGCTCGGCGGTGAGCGATACCTGGATGTCGCGCAGATCTTCCTGGTTCACGGCGACAAACGCGCCCCGGGCCTGGACGTTGCGCCGCACCCGGCCGAACAGGTCCAGCTCCCAGGATGCGTCGAAGCCGCCGTCCCAGATATCCTGATCGGGGAATGTCCCCACGCCGATGGGAAAGGTTGCGCTAGAAAGCCGCTGCCGGGTGTAGCCGCCGCCGAGCGTCACTGTTGGCACGAAGTCGAGCGCCGCTTCGGTTCGGGCCGAGCGGGCACCGCGGACCCGCGCCTCCGCCGCGCGGATATCGAGGTTGGTGAGAGCCGCTTCCTTTATCAGGCGGGTCAGTGTCGTGTCACCTAGCTCCGGCCACGAGATCGTGTCGGATACTGCCGTCCCGGTGACCGGCGTCTCGACGATGGTGTCCCGCGTCTCCCTGAAGGCGGCCGGTACCTCGACTGCAGGTGGTCGGTAGCCTGGCGCCGACGCACAGCCGCTCAATGCGAGGAAAAGAAGGATTCCTACCTTAGACATGTTTAGACTCCTCGTCGCGTGCCGGTTCCACCGCAAACTGTCGCGCGGCCGCGGGCCGTCGCCGTTCCACCAGACCCGTGAGCACCACGTAGAACACCGGCGTCAGCACCAGGCCGAAGAAGGTGACGCCGAGCATCCCCGAGAACACCGCTACTCCCATGGCATGACGCATCTCGGCGCCCGCCCCGCTGGAGAACACCAGAGGGAGAACGCCCATGATGAAGGCGAACGATGTCATCAGGATGGGACGGAGCCGGATCCGGCAGGCCTCGAGCGCCGCCTCTATCCGCGACCGGCCCCGCAGGTGCAGCTCGCGGGCGAACTCCACGATCAGAATCGCGTTTTTACACGCGAGCCCGATGAGCACCAGGAAGCCGATCTGGGTGAAGATGTTGTTGTCGCCCTTGGTGAGCCACACACCGCCGATGGCGCAGAGCAGCGACATCGGCACGATCAGGATGACCGCGAGCGGCAGGGTCCAGCTTTCGTACTGTGCCGCGAGCACGAGTAAGACCAGAACTACGCACAGCGGGAAGATGAAGACCGCCGTATTGCCCGCCAGCTTCTGCTGGTAGGTCAGGTCGGTCCACTCGAAGCCGATGCCGTTCGGCAGCACCTCGCGCATCAGCCCTTCGATCGCCTCCTGCGCCTGGCCGGAGCTGAAGCCCGGCGCCGGCCCACCGTTGAGGTCGGCCGCCGGATAACCGTTGTAGCGGAGGGCCTGATCGGGGCCGTGCGACTCCTTCACCTGCACGACCGAGCCGAGCGGCACCATCGCGCCCTGCGCGTTGCGCACCTTGAGCTGCGCGATGTTGTCGGCAGCGGCCCGGAACTGCGCGTCCGCTTGTACCTTGACCTGGTAAGTGCGGCCGAACTTGTTGAAGTCGTTTACGTACACCGACCCAAGATAGGTCTGCATCGTCTGGAACAGGTCGGTCAGCACGATTCCCTCGCGCTTCACCTTTTCCCGATCCACCTCGACGTCGAGCTGCGGCACGTTGACACGATAGCCGCTGAAGACCCCTGCCAGCGACGGCGTCTGGTAGGCGCGCCCGAGGAGCGCCTGGGTCGCGTCGTTGAGCGCGGTTTCGCCGAGGCCGGCTCGATCTTCCAGCTCCAGCTTGAAGCCGCCTACCGTGCCGAGGCCGTTCACTGGCGGCGGCGGGAAGACGGCTACGAACGCATCCTGGATGCTCGCGAACTTCGCGTTCAGCGCCCCAGCGATGTTCAGGCCGTACTGCTCCTTGCCATGCCGCTGATCGAACGGCTTGAGCGTGAAGAAGACGATGCCCGCATTCGGTGCGTTGACGAAGCCGTTGATTGAAAGGCCGGGGAACTGCACGGCATTCTCGACGCCCGGCTGCTTGCTGCCGATTTCGGACATCTGGCGGATGACCTTCTCAGTGCGGTCGAGCGTCGCCGCATCGGGCAGCTGGGCAAAGGCGACGAGGTACTGCTTGTCCTGCGTCGGCACGAATCCCTTCGGGACCTTGGAGAAGCCAAGCACGGTGAGCGCGAGCAGTCCGGCGTAGACCGCGAGCACCATGCCCTTCCGGTCCAATACCCCGCGCACTGCTGAGCCATAGCGGGAGGAGCCCCGGCTGAACACGCGGTTAAAGGGCCGGAAGAGCCAGCCGAAGCCGCGATCCAGCAGGCGGGTGAGGCGGTCAGGCGGCGCACCGTGTGGCTTGAGCAGGATAGCACTCAGAGCCGGCGACAAGGTGAGTGAGTTGATCGCCGAGATGACGGTGGAGAACGCGATCGTGAGCGCGAACTGCCGGTAGAACTCACCGGTCAGACCGCTCAGAAATGCCACCGGCACGAAGACGGCGCACAGCACCAGCCCGATCGCGATGATGGGCCGGCTCACCTCGTCCATCGCCTTGTGGGCGGCTTCACGGGGTGAGAGACCGGCTTCAATGTTCCGCTCCACGTTCTCTACCACCACGATCGCGTCGTCCACCACGATTCCGATCGCCAGTACCAGCCCGAACAACGAGAGGGTATTGATCGAAAACCCGAAGGCCAGCAGGATGGCGAATGTACCCACGATCGAGACCGGCACCGCTACCAGCGGAATGATCGAGGCACGCCAGGTCTGGAGGAACAACACCACCACTAGCACCACCAGCAGGATGGCTTCGAAGAGCGTCTTGACGACCTCGCGGATGCCGTCCCGTACATTGATGGTGGGGTCGTAGACGATCCGGTACTCGACCCCCTCGGGGAAGTTTTTCTTCAGCTCCTCCATGGTCTTGCGAACGGTGCTCGAGAGCTCCAACGCGTTGGAGCCGGGAGCCTGGAAGATGCCGATGCCGACGGCCTCCTTCCCATCCAGCATCGAGCGGAGCGCGTAATCGCCCGCCGCCAGCTCGAGCCGCGCCACGTCGCGGAGCCGGGTGACCTCGCCGTTGTCCCCAGTCTTGAGGATGATGTCGCCAAACTCCTCCTCGCTGGCGAGGCGGCCGCGCGCGTTGATGCTTAGCTGGTAGTCCACCGGCACCCGCATCGGCGGCGCGCCGACCACGCCGGCGGCCACCTGAACGTTCTGCTCCCGAATGGCGTTCACCACGTCGGTCGCGGTGAGACCGCGCGCGGCGACCTTACCCGGGTCGAGCCACACGCGCATCGCGTAGTCACCGCCCCCGAAGACCTGGACCTGGCCGATGCCCGGGATGCGGGCGAGCACGTCCTTCACCTGCAGCAGGCCGTAGTTCCGGAGGTACGTCACGTCGTACCGGTTGTCCGGCGAGAGCAGGTGCACCACCATGATGAAGTTGGGCGAGCTCTTCACCGTGGTGACGCCAAGCTGGCGCACCTCCTCCGGCAGACGTGGCAGCGCCTGGCTCACCCGGTTCTGCACCTGCACCTGCGCCAGATCGGCGTCGGTGCCGACCCGGAAGGTGACGGTGAGCGTGAGCACGCCGTCCGAGGTGGCCTGCGACGACATGTAGAGCATGTTCTCGACGCCGTTGATCTGCTCCTCGAGCGGCGTCGCGACTGCCTCCGAGATCACCCGCGGATTGGCGCCGGGGTACACCGCCCGCACCACGACGGACGGCGGCACCACCTCGGGATACTCGCTCACCGGCAGCCCAAACATCGCAATCAGGCCGGCGATGAAGATCACGATCGACACCACGGCCGCGAAGATCGGCCGGTCGATGAAAAAGCGAGAGAAACGCATCGTTTAACGCTCCGCGACCGGGGTGACGGAATCGGGCACCATCGCGGTCAGCGTCGGGGCCACCTTCATGCCCGGCCGGACCCGCATGAGGCCGTTCACCACCACGCGGTCCCCAGCCTTGAGGCCCGAGGTGACAATGCGGAGACCGTCGGTCAGCCGCCCCGGCACGATCGGGCGGTAGGCCAGCGTGTCCCCCGGACCGACGACCAGCACGAACTTGCGGTCCTGGTCGGTGCCAATGGCGGCGTCCCGCACGAGGAGCGCGTTCGTCTTCTGGTTGCCGACCAGCTTGACGCGGGCGAAGAGCCCCGGGGTCAGCGTACGTGACCGGTTGGAGAAGACCGCGCGGGTGCGGATCGTCCCGGTGTTGGGATCGACCTGGTTGTCGACGAAATCGAGACGCCCCTCGTGCGGAAACCCGGACTCGTTCGCCAGGCCGAGATAGACCGGCAGCCGCACCGTCCGCCAGTTGGTCCCGGCGCTCTTCGCCTCGCTGGCGTAGCGCAGATAAGTCTGCTCGTCGCTGTCGAAGTAGAGATACATCGAGTCGACCGAGACGACGGTGGTGAGCACCGCTCCGGCCGGCGGCCCCGCCTGCACCAGATTGCCGGCGGTCACCAGCGCGTTACTCACCCGCCCGGCAATTGGAGAGCGGACCCGGGTCCACTCTAGGTTGAGCCGAGCGGTCTCGACCGCGGCCTCGGCGGCGCGCACCGTCGCTCCGCCCTGGGCCTCGGCGCTGGTCCGGCTATCGAACTCTTCCCGCGAGATCGCTTGCACATCCACCAGCTTGCCGGCTCGCTGCACTTCGCTCTTGGCCAGCGCGGCTGCCGAGCGGGCCCGCTCCAACTCCGCCTCGGCTCGAGCGAGGTCGGCCTGATAGGGCCGAGGATCGATCTCGAACAGCACCTCGCCCTTCTTGACTTCCTTCCCTTCATCGAACGCGACCCGCTTGATGTAGCCCGAGACCCGGGGCCGGATCTCCACCTGGTCCACCGCCTCCAGCCGGCCGGTGAACTCGTCCCATTCGGTGACCTCGCGCTGCTGCACTTGGGCCACGGTGACTGCCTGTAGCGGTGGCGCAGCGGGTGGCTCCTTCCCGCGGCCAATGGTCAGGGCTGCGAGTGAGAGCACCGCCAGTGAGAGGGCCCCAGGGACTACCAGTCGCCGGTTC
>DASXRM010000186.1:0-15050 GCA_036506575.1 Gemmatimonadales bacterium
CATCAACACCATGGTGGATCAGCTGAGCTCGTTCGCCTCGGAAGTGACTCGGGTGGCTCGTGAGGTGGGCACCGAGGGGAAGCTGGGGGGCCAGGCGCAGGTGAAGGGCGTGGGCGGCACCTGGAAGGACCTCACCGATAACGTGAACTGGATGGCGGGGAATCTCACCGCGCAGGTCCGCAACATCGCCGAGGTCACCACCGCGGTGGCCCGTGGCGAGCTCAACAAGAAGATCACGGTGGACGTGCAGGGCGAGATCCTGGAGCTCAAGAACACCATCAACACCATGGTGGATCAGCTGAGCTCGTTCGCCTCGGAAGTGACTCGGGTGGCTCGTGAGGTGGGCACCGAGGGGAAGCTGGGGGGTCAGGCGCAGGTGAAGGGCGTGGGCGGCACCTGGAAGGACCTCACCGACAACGTGAACTCGATGGCCGGCAACCTGACGGCTCAGGTCCGGAACATCGCGGAAGTAACCACCGCGGTCGCCCGTGGCGAACTCAACAAGAAGATCACCGTGGACGTCAAAGGCGAGATTCTCGAGCTCAAGAACACCATCAACACCATGGTGGACCAGCTCAACTCGTTCGCCTCGGAAGTGACTCGCGTGGCTCGCGAAGTGGGCACCGAAGGGAAGCTGGGAGGCCAGGCCCAGGTCCGTGGGGTCGGCGGTACTTGGAAGGACTTGACCGACAACGTCAACAGCATGGCCGGCAACCTGACGGCTCAGGTCCGGAACATCGCCGAGGTGACGACCGCGGTGGCCAGGGGAGAGCTGAACAAGAAGATCACCGTGGACGTCAAAGGCGAGATTCTCGAGCTCAAGAACACCATCAACACGATGGTGGACCAGCTCAACTCGTTCGCCTCGGAGGTGACTCGCGTGGCTCGCGAAGTGGGCACCGAAGGGAAGCTCGGTGGCCAGGCGCAGGTGAAGGGCGTGGCCGGCACCTGGAAAGATCTCACTGACAACGTGAACTCGATGGCCGGCAACCTGACGGCCCAGGTCCGGAACATCGCGCAGGTGACGACGGCCGTCGCCAACGGCGACCTGTCGAAGAAGATCACCGTGGACGTGCGGGGCGAAATTCTGGAGCTGAAGGACACCATCAACACGATGGTGGACCAGCTCAACTCGTTCGCCTCCGAGGTAAGCCGGGTCGCCCGTGAGGTAGGTACCGAAGGCAAGCTCGGCGGCCAGGCATACGTGAAGGGGGTCGCGGGCACCTGGAAGGACCTGACCGACAACGTGAACTACATGGCCGGCAACCTGACCGCCCAGGTCCGGAACATCGCCGACGTGACGACGGCGGTGGCCCGCGGCGAGCTCAACAAGAAGATCACCGTGGACGTGCAGGGTGAGATCCTCGAGCTCAAGAACACCGTCAACACCATGGTGGACCAGCTCAACTCGTTCGCCTCGGAAGTGACCCGCGTGGCCCGCGAGGTCGGCACCGAAGGAACCCTGGGTGGGCAGGCACAGGTAACCGGCGTGGCGGGCGTGTGGAAGGACCTGACCGATAACGTGAACTCCATGGCGGCGAACCTCACCGCCCAGGTGCGGGGCATCGCGAAGGTGGTGACCGCGGTGGCCAATGGCGATCTGAAGCAGCAGCTCCGAGTCGAGGTGAAGGGCGAGATCGCCACCCTGGCCGACACCATCAACTGGATGACCGAGACGCTGGCCACCTTCGCCGACCAGGTGACCAACGTAGCCCGTGAGGTAGGCATCGACGGCAAGTTGGGTGGCCAGGCCCGGGTACCGGGTGCCGCCGGGATCTGGCGCGACCTGACCGGTAACGTGAACCAGCTGGCGGCCAATCTCACGACCCAGGTCCGTGCCATCGCCGAGGTGGCCACCGCCGTCACCAAGGGAGATCTCACCCGCTCCATCGCGGTCGAAGCGCAGGGCGAGGTGGCGGAGCTCAAGGACAACATCAACGAGATGATCCGGAATCTTCGCGATACCACGCGGAAGAACATGGAGCAGGATTGGCTCAAGACCAACCTGGCCAAGTTCAGCCGGATGCTGCAAGGCCAGCGGGACCTCGCCGCCGTTTCGCAGCTCATCCTTTCGGATCTCGCCCCCCTGGTCACGGCCCATCACGGCGTCTTTTACGTGGTCGAGCCTGGAACCGACGAGTCGGCGCTGAAGCTGCTGGCCAGCTATGCCTACAAGGACCGGAAGCATGTCTCCAGCGAGTTCCGCCTGGGCGAAGGGCTGGTGGGCCAGTGCGCCGTCGAGGGCCGGATGCTGCTCATCAACCAGGTGCCGACCGACTACATCCAGATCAGCTCTGGTCTGGGAGAGGCGCCGCCGCGAAGCATCGTCGTGCTCCCGGTGCTCTTCGAGGGTGAGGTCAAGGCGGTGCTCGAGCTGGCGACCTTCGACCAGTTCGACGAGATCCGTCTCACCTTCCTGGAGCAGCTGGCGGAGAGTATCGGCATCGTGCTCAACACGATCGCGGCCAACATGCGGACCGAGGAGTTGCTCAAACAGTCGCAGGCGCTCACTGAAGGGCTCCAGTCGCAGCAAGAGGCTCTGACCGAAACCAACAAGCGGCTGGAGCAGCAGACTCGCTCGCTGCAGAAGTCGGAGGATCTGCTCCGCAATCAGCAGGACGAGCTGCAGAAGACCAACCTGGAGCTGGAGGAGAAGGCCCACCTCCTGGCCGGCCAGAAGGCGGAAGTGGAGCAGAAGAACAAAGAGGTGGAGCAGGCCAAGGTGGCGCTGGAAGAAAAGGCCGAGCAGCTCGCCCTGATCTCCAAGTACAAGTCGGAGTTCCTGGCCAACATGTCGCACGAGCTCCGGACGCCGCTGAACAGCCTGCTGATTCTCTCGCAGATCCTCAGCGAAAACGCCGAGGGGAATCTCACCAACAAGCAGGTCGGCTTTGCCCAGACCATCCACAGCTCCGGCTCCGACTTGCTCGACCTGATCAACGACATCCTGGATCTCTCCAAGATCGAGTCCGGCACCATGGCGGTGGATATCACCACGGTGCCCTTCGCCGAGCTCCGCAAGTTCGTGGAGAGCACCTTCCGGCAGGTGGCGGACCTCAAGGGGCTACCGTTCGATGTCAGCATCGACAGCGCACTGCCTCCCGCCATCCAGACCGATACCAAACGGCTGCAGCAGGTACTCAAGAACCTGCTCTCCAACGCCTTCAAGTTCACCGAGCGGGGCAGTGTCTCGCTCCAAGCCAGGGTGGCCACGGAGGGATGGAACCCCGAGCAGGAGGCGCTCAATGCGGCGAATACCGTGGTCGCCTTCTCGGTAACCGACACCGGGATCGGTATCCCCAAGGAGAAGCACGGGGTGATCTTCGAGGCGTTCCAGCAGGGCGATGGCACGACCAGCCGCAAGTATGGAGGAACCGGGCTCGGGCTCTCCATCAGCCGGCAGATCACCCGGCTCCTGGGGGGTGAGATCCGGATCGTGAGCGCTCCGGGAGAGGGCAGCACGTTTACCCTGTACTTGCCGCTCATATATCCGGTCCAGCCGGTGGAAACCCCGTCCGGGGACCGGGATGAGGACGGGGCGGGGGGCATCATCGGCGATGGGCCGAAGCCGATGGCAACCGCGAGCTCACGGGTGGTGCTCGCCCCGGTGGTCGAGCGGGCCGTCAACGACGATCGGGCCACGATCGACGAGGGAGATCGCATTCTTCTTATCGCGGAAGACGACCCCAATTTCGCGCAGATCCTGTTGGACCTGGCGCGAGAGCGCGGGTTCAAGGGTCTGGTGGCCCAATCGGCCGACCGGACGCTGGCGCTGGCCCGGGAGTATCAGCCTACTGCGGTGACACTCGACCTCCGGCTACCCGATGCAGATGGGTGGACGATTCTCGACCGGCTCAAGCACGACCCGTCGACTCGCCACATCCCGGTCCATATCATCTCGGTGGAGGAGAACTGGCAGCGCGGACTCCGGCTCGGCGCCATCGATTTCATGACCAAGCCCGCCACCAAGGAGTCGCTCTCCCAGGCGCTGACCACCCTGCACGAGTTCGTTGACCGGCCGGTCAAGCGTTTGCTGGTGGTGGAAGACGATGAAGCACAGCAGCGGAGCATCGCGGAGCTGATCGGCGACGGTGACGTGCTGACCACGACCGTCTCCACTGGCGCCGACGCTCTCGAGGCTCTGCAACGGGAGTCGTTCGACTGCATGGTGCTCGATCTCGGGCTTCCCGATATGACCGGATTTCAGCTGATCACCAGGGTCAAAGGCGAGATTGGTCTCCGGAAGCTTCCGACCATCGTGTATACCGGAAAGCAACTCAGCAAACGGGAAGAGGCCGAGCTGCGGCGAATGGCCGAATCGGTAGTGATCAAGGACGCGCAATCACCCGAGCGACTCCTGGATGAGACCGCCCTGTTCCTGCACCGCGTTACCGAGCGGTTGCCCGAGTCGAAGCGTCGAATGCTGGAGCAGCTCCACCGCACCGATCCCACGCTCACCGGCCGCAAGGCTCTGGTGGTGGACGACGACGTGCGCAACATCTTCGCGCTGACGACGTTCCTGGAACGGAGCGAGATGAAGGTCATGTATGCGGAAAGCGGACAGGAAGGGATCGCCCGGCTGCAGGACACGCCCGACATCGACGTGGTGCTCATGGATGTCATGATGCCGGAGATGGACGGCTATGAGACCATGCGGGCCATCCGGGAGATGCCCCGGTTCCGCAACCTCCCGATCATCGCCGTAACCGCCAAGGCGATGAAGGGCGACCGGGAGAAGTGCATCGAGGCCGGTGCTTCCGACTATATCGCCAAACCGGTCGACATGGACCAACTGATCTCGCTGCTTCGAGTATGGCTGTACCGATAGCAGGGAAGCAGGGAAGCGGGGAAGCGGGGAAGTCGACCGTGGACGCGAAGACTCTTCGAGAAACGGAGAGTGCTTTCCCGCTTCCCCGCATTCCCGCTGCCCCGCCTGACGACCGCGTGAACATCCTCCTGGTCGACGACCAGCCCGCGAACCTCGTGGCGTTGGAGGCCATGCTCCAGGTCCTGGGGCAGAACCTGATCCGGGCGGAATCCGGGCGCGAAGCCCTCAAGTGGCTCCTCACCCATGAGTTCGCGGTGATCCTGTTGGACGTGAAGATGCCGGACATGGACGGCTTCGAGACCGCGACGCTGATCCGGCAGCGAGACAAATCGCGCCATACCCCCATCCTCTTTCTCACCGCGGCGGACAGCTCTCAGACCCAAGCGGTACGCGGCTACGCCGTGGGTGCCGTCGACTATCTGGTCAAGCCGGTGGTGCCGGAGTTCGTCCGGTCCAAGGTTGCGGTCTTCGTCGAGTTGGCTAAGAAGACCGAGCTCCTCCGGCAGCAGACCCAGCTACTGGCTCAGAGCGAGCAGGCGGCACTGGAGCTGGCCGAGGCGCGAGCCGAGCTGGTGCGGGATCTCGAGCACAAGAATCGCGAGCTGGAGAGCTTCAGCTATGCGGTCTCGCACGACCTCAGGGCGCCACTCCGCCGAATCGATAGTTTCAGCCGAGCGGTGCTCGAGAGTCAGGGCGACCGGCTCGATGAAGCAGGCCGCCGGTTCTTGAGCCGGGTTCGCGAGGCCAGCCAGCAGATGTCGCAGCTCATCGACGACGTGCTTTATCTCTCCAAGGTCACTCGCGCCGATCTTCGGGAGCAGCAGGTTGACCTCAGCGCCTTGGCCACCCTCATCCTGACCCGGCTGCATGAAGGTGACCCCGGTCGCAGAGTCGAGATGAAGATCCGGCCTGGCGTGGTAGTCACGGGAGACGGGCAACTGCTCAAGATCGCGCTGGAGAACCTGCTGGAGAACGCCTGGAAGTTCACCAGCAAGCAGCCGGACTCACGAATCGAGTTCGGCGTGACCCAGGTTGCCGGCGAGCCGACCTACTTCGTGCGCGACAATGGCGCCGGATTCGACATGGGCTATGGCGACCGGCTCTTCGGGCCTTTTCAACGGCTGCATGCGGAAAACGAGTTTGCCGGTAGCGGAATCGGACTGGCCACGGTCCAGCGGATCATTCACCGCCATGGTGGCCGGGTCTGGGCTGAAGGTCTGGTGGGGCAGGGGGCCACATTCCAGTTCACGCTGGGGCGGACGCGCTCGTAGACTCAGCTGTCGGGTGCCGTACCGACCGAGGCGTCCCCGGCGGCCTGATTCCGCTCCCGAGCTTTCACAATGCCACAGCTGGCACGCGGATGTGGCTCCGCAATCGGGCACTCCCGCGCCGGTTTGTGTAGTACCAGATCAGGAGGAGCCGGGTCTAGCGAGATGGCCTCTGAGTGGTGCCCGATGTCGGATGCGCCAGAGCTTCGCCGACCTTGGTCAGCAGCTCGTCGCGGGTAAACGGCTTGGCGAGAAAAGGAACGTCCAGCTCGGTCAGCCCGTACTGCGTAAGCACTTCCGCCGGATGGGCCGACATGTAGAGGATCCGCTGGCCGGGCCAACGCTGCTGGATATGCCGAGTCACCTGGACCCCGTCGGCACGGGGCATGACGACATCGACCATGACGAGCTGGACCCCCGCCCTGGCGGTCTCCAGAACCTCCATCGCCTCCTCACCGCTTTCCGCTTCGAAGACCCGAAATCCCCACTCGCTCAGAAGCCGGTGGGCCATGCGGCGTACCGGTGCCTGATCGTCGACGACGAGGATACTGGGAGCGCTGCGAACGTCAGGTAAGCTCGACATAAAGAATCAGTCCGATTATCACCGGGGGAATGGTCGCGCCCAAGGCGCGGGCAAGCGATCCGCGCCTTGAAGCGTCGAACCTAGCCCCGTGGCTGGGCTGCGGACGTGACGGTGGTCACGCTGGTCTACTCAGTTTCTGCCCGGCGGTGTCTTCGATCCTCCAGTCTCGACCGGCGCTGATCGTCCTGGGCACCTGCTGAGAGACGGCCGCGGAACTCGAAGTGCTGCTCATCGAGAATACGGTTGCGTGAGTGGGGAGGGCCATGATGACGGGGTCCGGAGCGGAGCCCGAGCACCATATCGACCATTACCGCGGCCGGTTGCCATTCGCCGGCCGGAATCCCGGGGTATAGGTGCGCGGATCCTGATTTGAGAAGCGCCTGCCGAACGTCGGCTCGTACCCGCCGTCCGCGCTGCACCCCCACGCGATGCTCTTGGCTCATTGGTGGTGTCCTCTTTTCTTCACCGCCTCCGGCTCGGTGGTGCCGCGCGCCGATGCTGGTTGACTGGGGTCTGCACCCGAGTCACTCAAGCGGGTGGCGCCGGCGGGTAAGCCCTCGGGGCGAGCCGAGGTTCCGCGATACTCGAAGTGGTCCTGGTGAAGCAGCCGCGTGCCGGTGATGATAGCGGATTTCGAGCGGTCCTGGTGGATGACATCGGTCACGTGGCGAATCAGAGTCTCGACTGGAACCCATACCCCGGGCTTGAGCCCCGGATACAGGGCGGCATGCTCCGGCTTGAGTCTCCCCTCCCGGCCACGTTTGGTGGTCATCCGAGGTTCGGCATCGGTGGTCTTGGGTTCGAGGAACGACGCAATCCGCACCTAGTATACCGCGCCGGGGGCGATCTTAGAAGTACATTCTACCCTGGATCCGGCGGCGCGCATGGTGGGGTGGAGTTGTGGGCCTCCTGCTCCAGCCGCGGGCAACTCGCGGCTGGGACAGGTTAGGCTCCATACTGCTCGACTCTAGAAGCTAGTGCTCAGCCGGACCGTGAGATTGCGGCCGGGATCGAAGGCATACGTCTTGTAGCGACTCAGGAAATTCGAGTACTTCCGGTCCAATGCATTGCGCAGGGCGATGTCTACCCTGAGGCCGTTGCTCACGGGCGCAAGGGTAAAACCCGCACCGAGATTGACCAGCGTGTATCCAGCGCTCTGATATCCGCTCTCAGCGAAGAACTCTGCCTCACTCGGATCCAGCCGCGTCTGCCGGGTATCGGATTCGCCACCTACCGAGAAGTACGGGCTGTCAAACCACCCCGCGCGCTCGCCTTCGAGCCGCACGGTGTAGGTGGCCCGGAACGGCGGGATCGATGGGAGCGGTGTGTCGCTAGTCGTGTTCTGGCCGTTGGTGTAGTCGAGCGTGCCTTGAAGATGGAGATAGCGCGTCGGATGATATTCGAATGCGGCTTCCACTCCCAGGAGCCGGGCATCGCCCTGAGACACATCGAAGATCTGGAATCCCGAGGCCGAGTCAACCTCGGTGGTGGGACGCGAAAATATGTAGTTCTGAATGTAGTTGGCGAAGGTACCGATCTCGGCCCTGACGGAGGCGGTTTGCACGCGGAAGGCGAGATCGGTGTTGAGCGACCGCTCGGTATTGAGATTCGGGTTACCCCGTTCGAACGCGACCGTCCCCTCGTGCACCCCGTTGGCGAACAGATCGAAGCTCGAGGGCGCCCGGAAGCCCCGGCCGACGTTCAGCACCAGCGCCGTGGGCTCCGACAAATGGTAGAGCACGCCCACGTTGCCGGTGACCGAGTTGTAGGTCCGCCGCTGCGCCGTGGTGCCGAGGACCGCGTCGGCCTCGGCATCCAGCCGCCGGTAGTCGTAGCGGGCCCCCACGGACAGACCCCAGCGCCCATACTCGGCCTGCTCGAAGAGGTAGATTCCGGCGCTCTTTGATGTAGTGTTCGGAATCAAGGTTTCCTCGCCGAACTTGTCGAAGCTGTTATACAGTCCGGAAACGCCGACCGCGCCGGCCCACCGTCCCACCGGGGCATGGTGAAAGTGCAGGTTGGCGGTGTAGGTCTTCGAGAGCAGGCCGAGCGCCACGTCGGTGGCGTCCTCCGTTTCGAATTCCCGCCGCCGGTTGCGCTCGAAACCGGCATCGGCTTCCAGCCGTGAGTTTCCCAACGGCAGCGTCAGGCCAACCTTTCCCCGATCTTCCCCGATCCGCTGCAGGGGAGTCGCCGTGGGGTCCTCGGCTGGGTCTTCGTGGATCTCCAGCCGCTCATCCCGATGGGTGAACGTCCCGTTCACCGATCCCCACGCGCCGCGATAACCCAGCGAGCCGGTACCACCCAGGGCGCGATTGCCGCTGTTGAAGAGCGCTCCTGCGGGTGTCCGGACATCGTCGCTGGTGCGGCCCGTAACCGATGCCCGGAACCCAAGTCCGCCGTTGGCGCCCTCCATGGCCAGGGTGCCGTCGGGCTGGCGGTTGTTGGTACTGTAGGCAGTGGAGACATCCCCACTCACGAATCCGGAGCGGCCAATGGCCTCGGGGAGCTCCTTGGGGACGACATTCACGACGCCGCCCAGGGCATCGGAGCCATACAGCACGCTCGCCGGGCCCCGAATCACCTCGATCCTTTCCGCATCCTCGGTATCAACATTGGGCCCGTGCTCGTCGCCCCACTGCTGAGTCTCGAGTCTTTGACCATCGGCGACCACCAGGACCCGGTTGGAGGTAAGCCCGCGGATGACCGGCTTTCCGATGCCGGTGCCGGTACTGAGACTGCGTACGCCGGGAAGCGCCTCGATGGTCTCGCCGAGCGAAGGCGCTTGCGCCTGCTGTAATTCCTGGCCACCCATCGAGCTCACCGGCTGCGGCGAGTTGAGTAAGGTCGTGGCGCTGGGACTGGCAGTGACCTGCAAGGCCTCGAGCTCGACAACCGATGGTCTCAGGGCGATGCGAATGGGTGGGTTGTCATCACTTACCATAATGGCTGCAACGACCGGCGCGAATCCGATCGCGGAGACCGACAGCCGATAACTGCCGGGCGCGATATCCGTGAAGCCAAAACGGCCCGTCGGATCCGTTGTGGTCGTGCGACGTAACTCGACCAGGGTGACCCGGGCATCGGGAATCCCAGCTCCAGCAGAATCGGTCACTGTCCCCTGGACATCGGAAGCGGCTGGAGCCGCGACAATGGTATCATCAGGTATAACCAGTCGTGCATGGGCGTATGCGCCCAGCGCGAGCGCGAAGACCAGTCCGTGCATGCTGCCTCCAGAACGATGGGAAGATCAGCTCGCGTCCAAGCGGCGCGGGCTGATCACATGTCGTAGGAATCGAGCCGGGTTGAAGACCCGGTCAGGCAGCAGGAGCCGGCGGAGCGCGCGGAGAGTGGAGGAAGCTGCGGTCGGCCGAACGAGGGCTCGGCGGCCGGGTGAACGAGGGGACAGGGGAGGTGTGTTGCCCCACGCGGAGCTGGCTGAGACCTAAGGCCGCGAGTTTCGGGGCGGAGGCAGCCGTGGTGAGGGCGCACACCTCGGAGTGGGCGCCACAACCCCCGGGGAGGTCGAAGTGGGCTACATCTGGCCGGGCAGGTCGAGCATGAAAGTGGAAGAGAACCGCATCCAGATCGGGAAAGCCGAAACCACCGCCGATGAAGACGAGGAGCAGAAGCAGTGATGAGCGGCGCGACCCGGTCCGAGCCATGCCAGCAGTTTAGGCAAGATGCCGCACGATGTCCACATCAATAAATCGGTCGCCGTATACAATCACGACAACGCCCCACTCCCTGGCTGGAGAGTGGGGCGTTGTTTGGTTGAAGCCGCCGATATGTTGGGCTAGCGCTCCCGGCCGCCACCCTGACCGCCGCCGCCCTGACCGCCGCCGCCCCCCCAGCCGCCACCGCCTTGTCCACCACCGCCTCGCTGACCACCGCCACCACCTTGGCCACCCCCGCCTCCGCCGGGCCCACCGCCGCCTCTCTGGCCACCCCCGCCGCCGCCACCCTGGCCTCCACCCTGACCGCCACCCGGCCCACCGGGACGACCCCCACCACCACCGCCACCACCCTTCTGACCGCCGCCGCCGCCACCACCGCCGCCCTGGCCCCCGCCTGGTCCACCGGGACGGCCGCCACCTCCACCCGGACCACCTCCACCACCCTTTTGGCCGCCACCTCCACCTGGACCCCCTCCGCCACCCTTCTGGCCGCCACCTCCACCCGGACCGCCTCCGCCACCTTTTTGGCCCCCACCTCCACCTGGACCCCCACCGCCTCCCTGGCCGCCACCTCCACCTCCAGGTCTGCCCCCTTCACGATTCGCCATTGCCTCGACTCCTTGAGGAGGGCCGCCGCGGAGAGCGACGGCCTGAGTTTCGGGGATGGACGCTGACTCCGATGGCCACGCCCGCTCAGAGTGTCTCAACCCCGGCCCAATAGGGCGCCCAAATATATGTAGTTCGCACAAGAGCGTGGGAGTGAGATTGCTCACATTTGTCTGGCTTAAGCACTGATGGCGGAGGCCACGTTATCAGCCTTGGCGAGCACCAGATCGAATGGAGGCCCTCCTGAAGAGCAGGCATACCTCCTGCTTGCATCGGCCCCGAGCGGTAGGTCAGCATCTTCTTGGGGTCCAAGCTCTTGCGTGTTGCCTCGGCCCGTGCGTTTGACGGCGGCCCGAGGTACTGGGAGATAACCAGATTCCGACTTCGATGATAGGCGGCTTATCCGGTGCGCTCGGCAACAACTGGCCGGGGACGACCGTAGTTGCCGCTGGCCTCTCCATTCTGGTCGGGCTGGCTACCGCGTTCCTGCTCAACCGCCGTTACTCCGCGCAGGCAGCCGCCTTACAGGCGGCAACCACGCACTATCAGCACTTCCTCCGCCAGGTCATCGATACCAATCCCCACATCGTCTTCGTCAAGGATTGGGAGGGGAGATACGTGCTCGCGAACCAGGCCGCCGCCGCCCTCTACGACACCACAGTAGACACCCTGATTGGAAAGCGAGACGCGGACTTCAATCCGAGGAGTGACGAGGTAGAGCGGTTTCTCCGAGACGACCGGGAGGTGATGTCCTCACAGCGCGCAGCGCACATTGCGGAGGAGCCGGTCACCAAGACCAAGACAGGGGAGACCCGATGGTTCCAAACGGTGAAGGTCCCGCTGCTCTCGTCCGACGGCAAAACCCGACAAGTGCTCGGGGTCGCAACCGACATCACTCAGCGCAAGCAGCTGGAGGAGCAGTTCCGCCAGGCGCATAAGATGGAAGCGGTTGGCCGGCTCGCCGGAGGTGTGGCTCATGACTTCAATAACGTGCTCACCATCATCCGGGCACAGACGGAGTTCCTGCTGGCAGACCTCGTGGGCGATGATCCCCGTCGTGCGGACGTCCTCGAGATCCAGAGCGCGGCTGACCGCGCCGCCGCCTTTACCCGGCAACTACTCGCCTTCAGTCGCCGGCAGCTTCTCCAGCCCGAGATTCTGGAGTTGAACGCCGTGATCAGTGGGATGGAGATGATGGTCCGGCGACTGGTGGGTGAAGATGTCGTTCTTCTTACCAAGCTCCATCCCGAGTTGCCGACGGTGTGGGCAGACCCGAGTCAGCTCCAGCAGGTCGTCCTGAACTTGGCGGTAAATGCGCGCGATGCCATGCCCCGCGGCGGAACACTCTTGATCGAGACCGGACTGGTCGAGCTGGACGACCAGTTCCCCAGCCAGCACCCCACGATGAAACCGGGGCTGCATGTCGTCCTGGTAGTCACGGACACCGGCTGCGGAATGGACCCGGCCACACGCTCCCGGATCTTCGAGCCGTTCTTCACCACCAAGGAGTCGGGGAAGGGCACCGGCCTGGGGCTTTCCACCGTGTATGGAATCGTGAAGCAGAGCGGCGGGCACATCTGGGTCTATAGTGAGGTTGGCCGGGGCACTACGTTCAAGCTGTATTTCCCACCCCACCATGGGGTGGCCAAGGTCGTTGAGCCCGAGCGGATGACTGCTCCGGCACTCGGCTCCGGCGCTACCATTCTTCTGGTAGAGGACGAAGGCCCGGTCCGCAGTACCGTCCGGCGTTTACTCGAGCGGCATGGTTACAAGGTGCTCGAAGCAGCCAACGGCCAAGATGCGCTCACGCTGGTTGCGGCGCGCCGCACCGAGATCGGACTGGTCTTGTCGGACATGGTGATGCCGGGGATGGGCGGGATGGAGTTGGCGAGCCGGGTGCGGACTCTCTCGCCCAACTTGCCGGTGCTCCTCATGACCGGCTACACCGAGGAGGCGATCACCCGCGCCGGTGACCGGCCGTTGGATGAGCAGATCATCGAGAAGCCGTTTACAGTCCACGCTATGTTGGAAAAGGTGCGCGGGGCGCTGGCGGCCAATCAGGCGTAGCCCCCCCGCGAGGGCACCCTCGATCGAGTACTCTTACCCTTCAGCAGCTCGGCAACTTCCGCTCCCAATACTTCCGGGGTGAATGGCTTCTGCATAAACGGCTGTCCTACCTCGAGCAGGCCTCGGCGCACAACCTCGTCATCGGTATATCCGCTGATGAACAGCACCGGAAGCTCCGGCATGATCTCGGCAGCCCGCCGGGCCAGCTCCGGTCCATCCATCCCCGGTAGGATGACGTCCGTAATGAGGAGGTCGATCTTGCCCTTACTGCGCTCCAGTACACTCAGGGCCTGGTGACTTCCACTCGCCTCCACGACGGTGTAGCCGTACTCCTCCAGCGCGCGTGAAGTCATGCGCCGGACGGCCGACTCGTCCTCGACGAGAAGAACGGTTTCGCCGGAGGCCTGTGTTGGGGTTCCCGGGGCTGCCGCAACCGTCGCCGATTCAGGGTCCATTGGCAGATAAACCTTAAAAGTGGTTCCTTGCCCCAGCTCGCTATAGGCCCAGACGTATCCACCGCACTGCTTCACGATACCGTACACCGTTGCCAGGCCCAGGCCGGTGCCTTTCCCGATTGGCTTCGTGGTGTAGAAGGGCTCGAACAGATGACTCAGGGTATCGGGACCCATGCCGTGACCGGTATCGCTGACACAGAGCACGGCATAGGGGCCCGGTCGTATTGCAACGCCGGGACGCTGACGGGCATAGGCCTCGGTCAATTCCGCTACGGTGGTCTCGATGGTGACTCGACCGCCCAGCGGCATGGCGTCGCGGGAATTGAGGATGAAGTTCAGGAGAACCTGGGCCAACTGGCCCGGGTCGGCCTTGACCCGCGCGTTAGTTCGGAGCTGCAGCACTAAGGTGGAACGCCCACCCAATGCGCGCCGGAGCACGCCCTCGAGGCCCTGAACCGCCTCGTCCACCTCGAACACCCGGGGCTGGACTACTTGGCGCCGGCTGAAGGCGAGGAGCTGAGCAGTGATGGCGGCGGTCCGTTCGGCCGCCTCGCGGATGTATTCCAGGTCGCTCCGCGCGTTGCCGGGAAGGTCTGTTCGTCCCAGCAGGAAGCTGGCCGCTCCGAGGATCACCGTCATCTGATTATTGGCCTCATGCGCGACCCCTCCCGCGAGCTGACCGACCACTTCCATCCGCTCGCTCTGACGAACCCGTTCCTCGATCAGACGCTGAGCGGTGACGTCGGTGTTGACCTCGATGACCGAGGCTGGCTCCTGGGCCCGCGCCCGCCGGAGAATCCACTGACTTGCGGCATGAACCCGGCGGCCGTTTTTGGCTACATGAATCAGTTCACCTTCCCAGTGCCCGGCGGCGTAAAGGGCCTCACGGATGTCGTCGAGCGGAATGGGAAACTCGGTTTGGAGCAGCTCATGCGTCACTCGGCCGAGTGCCTCGGAGGCGGAGTAGCCGTACAGCCGGGCGGAGCCGCTGCTCCAAAAGGTGATCCGCCCGCTGGGATCAGTCATAACCGCTTGGGAGGCGTCCAGTGCCTGGGCCAATTCCCGACTGCGGGTGCTCTCGGCTTCCAGGGCCGTTTGGGTGCGTTTCTGCGCGGTGATGTCGCGCTTTATGGACGAGGCTCCGACGACCTTACCGGAGGCATCTCTGATCGGCGAGACGGTAAGACCTATGGAGATCCGCTCACCATCGCTCCGAATCCGCTCGACCTCCTGGGATTCGACCGGCTCCCCTCGGGCAATGCGCTGAAGCACATCGCTCTCTGAATCGTGGAGCTCGGGCGGGATCAGCCGGAAGACCGAGCTGCCCACCATCTCGGCCGCGGTGTAGCCGAAGATGCGCTCCGCGGCTGCGTTCCAGCTGATGATGGTCCCATCGAGCTTCTTCCCGATGATGGCGTCGCCCGAAGACGCGACGATGGCAGCCAGCCGGGTAGTTGCCTCGTGCGCACGGACGCGGTCGGTCACGTCCTGGGCGACGACGGTCAGGCCTTCAGAGGAGGGATAGGCTGTTGCTTGAATCCACTTGCCGATCGGTGGGGAATAGGC
>DASXRM010000187.1:0-4293 GCA_036506575.1 Gemmatimonadales bacterium
ACACCGGCTTTGCCAGCGCACGGACCTACGACATCGAGGTCTGGGCCGCGGGCGTAGGAACCTGGCTCGAGGTCTCGAGCTCGAGCACATTCACCGACTTCCAGGCTCGCCGGGCGAACATTCGCTACCGGCCGGCCCCGAAAGCCAAGCCCGAGCTCGTCCACACCCTCAACGCATCGGGCGTCGCCTTCCCGCGCACCATCATCGCGCTCCTGGAGAACAACCAAGCGCCCGACGGGTCGGTACGGATACCGGAAGCGCTGGTGCCGTATCTCGGCGTCGACCGCTTGACTCCACGTGCCTAGCGAGCGGCTTCAGCGGCTGGCGCCCACGGTCGTGGCCGCGCTGGTGGCCTTGCTGGCCTGCCTGAGCCTGGGCACGGGGGTTCTCATCTTCCGCCACTTCCAGGCTGATGCCACGTCCACCAGTCGGCTCTACTCGGGTGTGTTTGGGGGGCTGAACAACCCGCGCCCGGGGGCGGAAGCCGAGGCGCTCCTGCGTCTGGGAGAGCAGGTCCGGGCACTCGGACTCCCCTTGGTAGTCACCGACGGGACTGGCCGGGTGACTGCGGCCGCCAACCTCCCCTTCGAAGCGTCGCTGGATGATCCGCGGGTGAAGCTCTACGCGGCTCGGTTGGACCAGCAGAACCCTCCGATCAGCGACGCGGCTGTGGGAACCGTGCATTACGGGCCGCTTCCGGCTCAACGAAACCTCATCGCGCTCGCTGTTCTGCAGGGGCTCACCATCGCGGTCATGGTGGCGGTGGCGGTCTTTGCCTATCGCAGCGCGATGTCGGCGCAGCGGGACCGGCTCTGGGTCGCCATGGCGAGAGAGGCGGCACACCAGATGGGCACTCCCCTCACCAGCCTGCAAGGGTGGATCGAGCGAGTCCGCTCCCACGCCACGCCGCCCCCAGGACTGGCTGACCACCTGTCTGCCGATGCGGAGCGGCTCGATCGGGTAGCGCAGCGGTTCGAGCGAATCGGCAATCCAGCCAAGCGGGAGCCGATTGGACTGGGAGCGTTGGCCGACCGGGTAGCCGGGTACTTTCGGCCACGACTGCCCCGGCATGCCAACATGATCGAGCTTCGGGTCGAGGCGGCTGGTGCAGGCCCAACGGTGCTCGGCGATCCGGTGCTGCTCGAGTGGGCCCTGGAATCTCTGGTGAAGAACGCGATCGATGCGCTGCAAGGGCGACCGGGCACGATTATCCTGCGAGTTGGCGCGGAGGATACCATGGGGGTCATCCGAGTGATCGACGATGGTCCCGGGGTCGCGAAGGAGCTCCGCCGAACGCTCTTCGAGCCGGGCATTACCACCAAACGCGGTGGATGGGGCATCGGGCTGGCACTTTCCCGCCGCGTCGTGGAGGACGCGCACGAGGGTGCGCTGATGCTCGAGCAGACCGAGAGGGGCACTTGCTTCCTGATTCGCGTGCCGCTGGCCGGGCGAGAGACATGATCGGAGCTTCCGAGCCGAGGCTGGATGTAGCCCTCAACCCCGCCCAGCGGGAGGCGGTCGAGCACGTCCAGGGACCACTGCTCGTGCTCGCGGGCGCCGGGTCGGGAAAGACTCGGGTGCTCACCATGCGCATCGCCGCGCTGATCGACCGCCACGGAGTGCCCCCGGAGCGGATTTTCGCCGTGACCTTCACCAATAAGGCGGCCGGCGAGATGAAGCAGCGAATCGGGCAACTGCTCAGTCGAGATCCTTCGGGGCTGTGGATCGGGACGTTCCACGCTCTGTCGGCCCGGCTTCTGCGGCGGGAAGCTGAGCTCCTGGGCTTTACCCGCCAGTTCACTATCTACGACGAAGACGACCGTCTCAGCCTGATCCGCAAGTTGATGGAGCAGCGGGGCCACTCAACCAAGCTGTTTCCGCCTCGGGCAGTTCAGTCGCTGATCTCTGCCGCGAAGAACCGCATGGTGCCGCCGGCCGAGCTCGCCGCGACAGCTTCCTTCGATCGGCTGGCGCAGGTGGCCGCTGACGTCTACGGCGCACTGGGGCCGGCACTCAAGGCTGCCAATGCGATGGATTTCGACGACCTGTTGTTGCACCCTCTGGCCCTCTTCCGGGGACATCCGGATCGGCTCCGGGCCTACCAGAACCGCTTCAGTTTCATCCTGGTGGATGAGTTCCAGGACACCAATCGGGCCCAATACGAGCTGATCCGGCTACTCGGGGCCCACGGCAACGTCTGTGCGGTGGGTGACGACGACCAGTCGATCTACGGTTGGCGCGGAGCCGAGGTGCGCAACATGCAGGACTTCCTGAACGACTTTCCCGGCGCCACGCTGATTCGACTGGAGGAGAACTATCGCTCGACTCAGGTGGTTCTGGATGCGGCCAACGGTGTCATCGCAGAGAACAGCGGACGGATTGGAAAGACTCTCACCACTCGACGGCGGGGCGGAGAATCGGTGACCCTGGTCGCGGCTGCAGACGAGCGGGACGAGGCCGAGTGGGTGGTGCGTGAGCTTCAGAAGCGGAGTGCCGCGTCGGACTGGTCGTACAGCGAGATGGCGGTGTTGTATCGCACCAACGCGCAATCGCGGGCGTTGGAAGAGGCGTTTCGCCGTGCGGGCGTCCCCTACCGCCTCGTCGGCGCGATCAGCTTCTATGAGCGGAGGGAGGTCAAGGACCTGCTGGCCTATCTCCGGCTGGTGGCCAATCCCGCCGACAACGAAGCCTTCCTTCGCGCAGTCGGTGTCCCCAAGCGCGGCCTGGGTGAGACCAGCCTCGGCACCCTCGACCGATTCGCAAGCCGGTGGGGCAAGCCGTTGCTCGAGACCGCTCGCATCGCCGACCGAATACCTGACCTCAGGCCCAACGTCCGGGAGGCCTTTCGCAGCTTTGCCGGTTTGATCGATGGTGCGGCACAGCTCCAGCAGCTTGCCCCCGCCGATCTGCTGGAGCACATCATACGAGTGGTCAATTATGAGGCCGTCCTGCAGGCCGAGGGTCCCGAAGGGGCGGATCGTTGGGAAAACGTCCGCGAGCTGGTGGCCAGCGCGGCGAACTGGTCGGAGGAGGTACCCCCAGCGGATGACGATGTAGGGACACCGCTCGAGCGGTTCCTGGCCGAGGCCGCATTGCTTTCGTCCGCGGACACCGTGGAGGGCGAAGAGCTGGGAGTCACTCTCATGACGCTGCACACGGCAAAGGGTCTCGAGTGGCCGGTCGTCGTGCTGACCGGATTGGAACATGGACTCTTCCCCCTCGCCCGAGCGGAGGAGCAGGCCTCCGGGCTGGAGGAGGAGCGCCGGCTATGCTACGTCGGGCTTACCCGTGCCAAAGACAAGCTCTATCTCACGTGGGCCCGTGCCCGGCGGCGAGGCGGAGAGCTTCGGCCCGGCATCGCATCGCGCTTTCTGCGGGCCATTCCACCCGGCATCGTGGAGGAGCGGCGGACGACATCTTTGTGGGCACCGGACTGGGGGGCCAGCGGGCGGACTGGTGGACGGGCGGACCGGCGGTCGGGAAGCCTGGGCTGGACCGACTCTCGGTCAGCCATCGGTCCGTCCATCCGCCCGTCCGCCAGTGTGCCTGAGGAGCCGTCGCAGGATTCTCCCCGGTACGTTAAAGGCGAGCGAGTTCGCCACCGGCGGTTCGGCAGCGGCACGATTCAGGGTTTGATCGGCACGGGGCGTGACCTCAAGGTGTCGGTCGCCTTCGACGATGAGGAAATCGGCATCAAGCAGTTGCTCGTGGCCTACGCCGGCCTGGAACGAGAGTGGGAGAGTGCATGACCATCGGCCGTGATGAAGTGCTTCACGTCGCCAAGCTCGCCGAGCTGGCCGTGCGGGAAGGTGACCTGGACCGTCTGGTCGATCAGATGAACCGGATCGTCGACTACGTGGCCCAGTTGGACGAGGTGCCGGCGGACCGGGTCGCCGACCCGTTCCTCGCAGGACCCAAGTCGGTACGACTGCGGGAAGATGTCGAGGGTGCGGCGCCGTTGGCTCGGCCCCCCGCGGCAATCGCACCAGAGTTTGTCGAGGGGTTCTTTCTGGTGCCCCGGCACGGCGCCATGGAGGACGGGTGAGCGCAGCCGCGGTCGCGCGGGACACGGGGACGCGGCTGACCCAGGCCACGCCGCTCAACGCCACGCTGCACTGGTCCCAGGAGCTGCTCGACGCGGAGGCGGCACGAGTCGATCGGATGACGGCCCCAGGATCGCTGGCCGCCATGCCGCTGGCGCTGAAAGACAACATTGTCACCGTAGAGCAACCGACCACCTGTGGATCCCGGATTCTCGAGGGTTACTACTCACCCTACAACGCCACCGTGGTC
>DASXRM010000188.1:0-18511 GCA_036506575.1 Gemmatimonadales bacterium
CGGCCGGGGGAAGGATCGGAACGGTACATGGGAGGCGCAACGTATCCGCGCGCGGCGGGAGAAGTCAAACGTGCCCCGCGCTCATAGAATCACCACAGAGGCACACAGGACTGGGCCTGACCTCATGAAACCGTGAGCTCCGCCCGTCCGTAGCGTAATCCGGATTTCTCGAGGCAGGATGACTAGATGCGATTGTTCCCGCTGCCTGCAATGCTCCTCCCTACCCTTCTGGCGGCTCAGACTCGAGCGCCGCTCGACCGCGCGGCGGCCACTATCACTCCTCAGGATGTGATGCGTCGAGTAGCCATCATTGCCGATGACTCCATGATGGGCCGCGACAATCCGAGTCGAGGGCTGGAGCTCACGGCGGAATACGTCGTCTCCGAGCTCCGTCGTGGCGGGCTCCGGCCTGCCGGCGGGAACGGCGGCTACATACAGAGGTTTGGACTGACCCGCTGGATCATCGATACCAGCCAGTCGTTCGTTGAGCTGGCCGCGGCTCATACCCGAAGTGTAGTGCGGGTGGGGGTCGATGCGCGGTACGTGGATGGACGGATTCCCGATGGGCCTGTCGGCGGTCGTGTCATCCTCATCACCGGCCGACCGAACCTAGGGGAGGATGTGAGAGACCGGATTGTGTTGCTGCTGCTCGACTATTCGAAGCCGTTGCCGGCCTCGTTGAATCAGGAAGTTCTTCGCTTGGCGGCGGCGGGACCCAAGGCGGTACTAGTCCTCTCCAATCGGGACTCGGCGACATTCGCTGAGCGTCTAAGGGCGTCGGCTTTGCCCAGGCTGCGGCGCGATTCGGCCCAGCATGCCGCGGCGCCGATCATCGAAATTCCTGAGCGTACGCTGGCCCCTCTCTTGACCGGGCTGGGCCTCTCCCCGGACCGGTTGCGGCGGCCGGCGGTCGGCGAGCGCAGGATGGTAGAGGGTCTTACCGCCGAGCTGCGCCTCACCAGCAAAGTTTTGAGCCATGCCGAGCTACCCAATGTGGTCGGGATCCTGGATGGGACCGACCCGGCAGTCCGGCATGAGTACGTCGTCTACTCTGCGCATATCGATCATATCGGATTGAGTCCAGGACAGCCGGACAGCATCAACAACGGCGCCGACGACAACGCCTCCGGGGTGGCCGGTCTGCTCGAGCTGGCCGAGGCCTTCAGCCAGCCCGGCGTGCGGCTGAGGCGCTCGATCCTTTTTCTGGCACCGAGTGCGGAAGAGCCCGGGTTGCTGGGGAGCGCGCACTTCACCGAGCACCCACCGGTGCCGATCGACAGTATGGTAGCAGACATCAACATGGATCTGATCGGCAGGAACTGGCCGGACTCGGTGATCGCGGTGGGGCTGGAACAGTCGGACCTTGGGGAGACGCTCCAGCGGGTGGTGAACGCGCATCCGGAGCTGCGAATGACGCCCATCCCCGACCGCTGGCCGGAGGAGCGTATCTTCTATCGTTCCGATCACTACAACTTTGCCCGGAAGGGCGTGCCGATCCTCTTCTTCACCAGCGGAACCCACCCCGATTACCACCGGCCAACCGACCAGCCGGAACGCATCGATGGTGAAAAGGAGAGCCGGCTGGTACGGTTGCTTTTTTATCTCGGCGCGACCGTGGCGAATCAGGCAAGACGGCCGCGCTGGACGGCCGAGAGCTATCGGCAAATTGTCGAGCGGAAGTAAACCCCTCTCCGACTCCTGACCGGGATCACCTGCATGCGTTGCCCGACGCCTATCGGCTTGGTGGTTGTTGCGCTACCACTCAGCCTTGCCGCCCAGACCAGCGCACCACTTTCGAAGGCAGCGGCAACGATCACCGCCAGGGACGTAGCCCATCGGATCGGGATCGTCGCGGACGACTCCATGCTAGGCCGCAATACGCCAAGCCGGGGCCTCGACCTCACCGCCCAGTATGTGGCGGATCAGTTCCGCAGCTTCGGGCTCCGCCCCGGCGGCGACCAGGACTCCTGGTTTCAACGCTACCCCATCACCCGGCGGCGACTCGATCTCGAGCACTCGCAGGTGATCTTCTCGGCCAGCACCGGTGTCGACTCGGCGCGCTTCACGAGGTCCGCGCGGTACGACGGAGGACCGGTGCCAGAGAAGACGTTGCGCGGACCGGCCGTATTGGTGGGTGGCGGGCAGACGGCACAATCGGCCGGGCGGCTCGACCTGAAGGACAAGATGGTTCTGTATGTTCCCCCGGTAGCCCCCGATCCAGCCGTGGCCCAGCAAGTCTTGCGGGTGCTTTATCTGGCGGGGCCCCAGGCGCTGATCGTCTTGAGCGACGCGGATTCCGCCGGCTTCGCGGCCTCGATACCCAAGGGCGCTCCGGAGCGGATCGTAGTCGGACTACCGACTGGCCGCCCCGTCGCCATTCAGGTCCGGGCTGGGGCGGTGCCGAAATCGCTGGCAGGCGCCGGAGTGGACCTGATCAAGGCCGGCACCTCCCGCCTGCCTCTCTTTCGCGAGCTGCCCCGCCTCACAGTGACCATCGACATGCACGACACGGTTATCTCGGCGCTTTCCGCGCCAAACACGGTCGGCATTCTGGAGGGAAGTGATCCGGTGCTCAAGAACGAGTATCTCGTCTACTCGGCTCATATGGACCACATCGGAATCAGCCCGGGCAGGCCCGACAGCATCAACAACGGCGCCGACGACGACGCCTCAGGCACCACCGGTGTTATCGAGTTGGCCGAGGCATTCAGCCAGGCGGGGGCCCGGCCGAAGCGCTCGATCATCTTTCTCACGGTGAGCGGCGAGGAGAAGGGTCTCTGGGGCAGTAACTTCTTCACTTCACATCCACCCGTGCCGATCAAGCAGATCGTGGCTGATGTCAACATCGACATGATCGGCCGGAACTGGCCCGACACCATCGTCGCCATCGGCAAGGAGCACTCCGATCTGGGAGCCACCCTCAATCGAGTCAATGCGGCTCACCCGGAGCTCGGTATGACCGCCATCGACGACCGCTGGCCTGGGGAGCGATTCTACTTTCGCTCGGACCACTACAACTTCGCCCGCCGGGGTGTGCCGATCCTCTTCTTTTTCAACGGCGTGCATGAGGACTACCACCAGGTGACCGACTCACCCGAGAAGATCGACAGCGACAAGGAAGCGCGCATCCTGCGCCTGCTGTTCTACCTGGGCCAGGAGATCGGCAACGCGCCCAGACGCCCGGAGTGGAAGCCGGAGAGCTACAAGGAGATCGTGGAGCAGTAGAGAGGAGCGGAAGGAGCGGAAGGAGCGGAAGAGGCGGAAGGAGCGGAAAAGGCGGAGAGGGCGGAGAGGTGAGGGTCGTCGGAGTTTGGCGAGTCGTGGGCTAGGTCCCTCGCAGTGCTCGGGATGAGGAGCCATCACGGCTTAGTCCCATTACGCTTCTTCCGCCTTTTCCGCTCCTTCCGCTCCTTCCGCCTCTTCCGCTCCTTCCGCCTTCTCCACCCTCGTCAGCATCACTCCGGCCACGATCAGCACCGCGCCCACACCTTGCAGCGCATGGGGCCGTTCTCCCAGTAACACCCAGGCACCGAGGGCGGCGAAGAGCGGGGTGACGCACATGTAAATGGCGGTGCGGGTTCCGCCGACCGCCTTCACGCTTCGATTCCACAGCAGGTAGGCCACGACCAGGGATAGCATGGCCGCGTACGCCAAGGCCGCCCAGGCGTTGAGATCCACGGCGCCCCAGTTCAAGTGGAACATGCCGGGCAATCCCGTGAGAACCAACACCGGCGTGCCCGCGATAGTGGTGATAGTGGTGACGCGGAGGGGGCTGATGCCGGGCGGCACCGCGCGGAGCCCGACGGTGTACCCGGCCCAGCAGAGCACGGCAAGCACCGTGAGAAGGTCGCCGGCCAACGTGCCGGTCGCAAAGCCGACCCCGCGAGTGGCGATCACGAGAACGACCCCCACGGTGGCCAGCACGATTCCCCATCCCATCCGAGCGGTGATGCGCTCCAACCCCAACGCGCCGGCGATGACCGCGACCACCGTCGGCAAGGTGGAGAGGATGAGTGCGCTGTTGGTAGCGGCCGTTCGGGCCAGACCGAGAGTAAAGCTGAGTTGATAACAGGTGTTGCCTAACAGCCCCAGGATCACAAGGGTCCTGAGCGCCGTTCGGGAGATCCTTGCCGGGCCTTCCACTATCCGCAGCACCACCCAGAGCAGCAGGCTCGCCACCCCGAAGCGCACGGCGGTGAACGGGAGGGGCGGGATCTGCTCCAGAGCGAGCTTGGTGATGCTGAAGTTGAGACCCCAAATGAGGCACACGACGAGCATGCCGAGGTCGCCCGCCGCTACGCCGCGTGCGACGGCGGGGCGGCGGGGCGGCGGGGCAGTGGGACCGCTGGTCGGAGCGATCGGCATTGGCGTAAAGAGTAATCACATCAAGACGAGATTCTTGTTTGCCTATTACTCCTGCCCCGCTGCCCCGCTGCCCGACTGCCCCGCTATCTTCCCCCCATGTCCCAGTCCCAAATTCGAAACTTCTGCATTGTCGCTCACATCGACCACGGCAAATCGACGCTGGCCGACCGCCTCATCGAGGCTACCGGTGCGGTCGAGAAACGCCAGATGCGTGACCAGCTGCTCGACACCATGGATCTCGAGCGGGAACGGGGGATCACCATCAAGTTGAACGCCGTGCGTATGACCTACCTGGCCCGGGATGGCAACGCCTACGAGCTCAACCTGATCGACACTCCGGGGCACGTGGACTTTACCTACGAGGTGTCTCGCTCGCTGGCAGCCTGCGAAGGTGCCATCCTGGTGGTGGATGCGTCACAGGGGATTCAGGCGCAGACGTTGAGCAATCTCTTTCTGGCGCTCGATGCCGGGTTGGAGATCATTCCGGTTCTCAACAAGATCGACCTCCCGGGGGCGGAGCCCGAGCAGCGGGCCCAGGAGATCATGGACCTGATCGGAGCGAAGCGGGAAGAGATCCTGGCGGTGTCCGCCAAGGAGGGGACCGGGATCCCCGAGCTGCTCGAGGCGCTGGTCGCCCGGGTACCGCCGCCGCGCGGGCGGGAGGATGCGCCGCTGCGCGCGCTCATCTTCGACTCCTACTACGACCGCTACCGTGGCGCGGTCCCCAGCATCCGAGTGGTCGACGGTGTGGTGCGCGAGGGAATGGAGATCGCCTTCGGCGCCCATCCGGGCGACGTGCACCACGTGGACGAGGTAGGCTATCTCCAGCTGGGCCAGCATCCCACGGGAGAGCTCGCCGCCGGCGAGGTCGGCTATCTGGTGGCCAGCCTCAGAGACGTTCGCGACGCCCGGGTGGGTGATACAATTTTGGATGCAGCCAATCGCGCCACCGAGCTGCTGCCCGGCTACCGCGAGGCCAAGTCCATGGTCTTCGCGGGACTCTACCCCACCGACTCCGATCAGTATGAGAATCTGCGCGACGCGCTGGAGAAGCTGCGGCTCAACGACGCCAGCCTCCATTACGAGCCCGAGTCATCGACGGCGCTGGGGTTCGGCTTCCGCTGCGGCTTTCTCGGCCTGCTGCACATGGAGATCGTGCAGGAGCGGCTGGAGCGAGAGTTTGACCTCGACCTGATCACCACGGTACCTACGGTGGAGTACCACGTGTACCGGACCGACGGTGAGATGTTGCTCCTGGAGAATCCCACGAATCTTCCGGACCCGGCCAGCATCGCCAGAATCGAGGAGCCCTACGTCAAGGCGCGCATCATGGCGCCCGCCGACTACATCGGTGGGATCATGAAGCTGGGCCAGGAGCGTCGCGGGGTGTACAACGGAATGCATTACCTCGACACGTCGCGGGTCGAGTTCGACTTCGAGTTTCCTCTCGGTGAGATCGTCCTCGATTTCTACGATAAACTCAAGTCACTGAGCCGGGGTTACGCGTCGTTGGATTATGAGGCCTCGGACTACCGTGAATCCGAGCTGGTTAAACTCGACATGCTGATCAACGGTGACCCGATCGACGCCTTCAGCGTGATCATCCATCGGGATAAGGCCCAGGAGTACGGCCGCAAAGTCGCCGAGAAGCTCAAGGAGCTGATCCCTCGCCAGCTGTATCAGGTGGCCATCCAGGCCGCAATCGGGAACAAGATCATCGCCCGGGAGACGATCTCCGCCTTTCGGAAGGACGTACTCGCCAAATGCTACGGCGGAGACATCACCCGAAAGCGCAAGCTTCTCGAAAAGCAGAAAGAGGGGAAGAAGCGCATGAAGCAGATCGGTGCGGTGGAGATCCCCCAGGAGGCGTTCCTGGCGGTGCTTCAAGTTGACTAACAGCGTGAGCGGTGAACGGTGAGCGGTGAGCGGGAACAGCTGGATCTCGCCACGGAGAGGAGACCGGTGGTCGACACCGACACCTCCCGCTTACCGCTTACCGCTAACCGGTCACGCTGTTTGGTCATTCAAACCGCCTTCCTGGGCGACGTCGTTCTCACCACTCCTTTACTCTCGGTTCTGGCCAGCCGGTATGGCCCGGTGGACATCGTCACCACTCCCGCGGCCGCGGGCCTGCTGGACAACCACCCAGCCGTCGGTACCGTGGTGCGATATGACAAGCATGGGGCGGCACGAGGTTGGCTCGGGTTCCGGCAGATCGGTTCGCAACTGAGAGCCCGAGGCTACCAGCGAGTCTACCTTCCGCATCGATCCATTCGATCCGCGGCCCTGGCGCTGTGGTCCGGGGCCCGGGAGCGGATCGGGTTCGCGGACGGCCCTGCTGCCATCACGTACACCAAGCGGGTTCCTCGTCCGCTCGCCGGGCACGAAGTAGAGCGCCTGCTTGCACTGGCCGGGCCCATGACCGGCGCGCCACCGCCGGTGAGCCTAGGGCTCAGCGACGATGACCATGCCGCGGCCGATAGCTGGCTCTCCTTCCATGGTGTGGGATCCAGATTCACTGCGGTGGCCCCGGGATCGGTCTGGAGTACCAAGCGTTGGCCCTACTACGCGGAGCTGGCATCGGCGCTGGATCGGCCCACGGTCATTCTCGGCGGCCACGAGGACGTGCCGCTGGCCGACGCGATCGTCGCCGCCAGTATGGGGCGGGCCGTGAGCGCCGCGGGCGCTCTCAGTCTGCGGGGGTCCGCGGCCCTGATCCAGCGCGCCGCCGTGCTGGTGACCAATGACTCGGCGCCGTTGCATCTGGCCACTGCTGTGGGAACACCGGTCATCGCTCTCTTCGGCCCGACGATACCTGAGTTCGGGTTCGGGCCCAGGCAGGCGGGTGATGTGATCCTGGGACACTCCGGATTGCCCTGCCGGCCTTGCTCCCGGCACGGTCCCGAGACCTGCCCGCTGGGCCACCACCGGTGCATGCGGGAGTTGTCGGTCGAAACCGTGCTGAAGGCAGTGGCTACGTTGGAGGAATCGCGTGCGATTTGTCCTCGGAATTGACATTGGCGGGACCAACATCGTCGTCGGGAGCGTCGCCGAGGACGGGTCGAGCCTGCGTGCGCTGGGCAGCGAGCCGACCCACGCGGAGGCCGGTCAGAGCGACGTGCTCGACCGGCTAATCACGCTGGCAAAGCGCACGATGGAGCGGACCAGGCGGGAGGTGCCGGATGCGGAGATTATCGGCGTCGGCGTCGGCGCGCCGGGGCCGCTCGATACCAAGAGCGGCATCGTGCTGCTCACCCCCAACCTCGGTTGGGTCAACCTGCCGCTACGCCAGATCATTCACGAGCGGCTCGGGCTCCCCGCCGCGCTGGACAACGACGCCAACTGCGCGGTGCTCGGCGAATGGTGGATGGGCGCCGCTCGCGGAACACGCACCGCGATCGGGATCACCATCGGCACCGGGATCGGCGGCGGAATCATGATCGACGGGAAGCTCTTTCACGGGGCATCAGACTGCGCCGGTGAGATCGGGCACATCACCATCGACACCGAAGGGCGTCGCTGCAAGTGCGGTAACTACGGATGCCTGGAGGCGTATGCCTCGGGCCCGAACATCGCGCTCCGAGCCGTCGAAGAGATCACGGCGGGCGCGGTCAGCCGGCTGGCTCAATACGTGGGCGGCGATCTCCGGCAGATCACCGCGCAGACGGTGTACCAGGCTGCGCATGACGGCGACGACCTCGCACTCGAGGTGGTCAACGACACCGCCAAGTTTCTGGGAACCGGGATCGCAAACCTGCTGAACATCTTCAACCCCGAGGTGGTCGTCGTCTGTGGCGGAGTGACGCTGGCCGGCGACCATCTCTTTGTTCCCCTTCGCCGGGAAGTGGCGCGCCGGGCGTTCAAGCCGGCGGTGAGCGTATGCCGGATCGTGCCCTGTGAGCTCACCGGCACCGCGGGCGTGTACGGCGCGGCCAAGGTATTTCTCGAGCACCGTGCCTAGAATCGGCATCATAGGATCTCTGGTCTGGGATCTGATCTACGGCCGGGACCCGCTGGCCGCGCCGGTCGAGGAGTGGGGTGGCATCGCGTACGCCCTCGCGGGGCTGGATGCGAGCCTCCCCGCGGAGTGGGAGATCGTGCCACTCATCAAGGTCGGGCGGGACCTGAGCGCCCAGGCGCAGGAGCTCCTCCGCGGATTGTCCCACCTCGCCACCGGGGGACGCTGCGTGGAGGTGACGGCGCCCAATAATCGCGTGGTGCTCCACTATCAGTCGATGGAGCGGCGCTGCGAGCGGATGGCGGGTGGGGTGCCCGGATGGACTTGGGCCGAGCTGGGCCCGATGGTCCGCGACCTCGACGCGATCTACCTGAACTTCATCTCCGGCTTCGAGCTCTGTCTGGGCACCGCGCAGGCCTTGAGGCAGGGGTTCAAGGGTCCCATCTATGCGGACCTGCACAGCCTGTTCCTGGGGATGCAGCAGGACGGGATTCGGGTGCTTCGCCCTCTGCCGGACGCTCCCAGCTGGTTCGGCTGCTTCGATCTGGTGCAGCTCAATGAGGATGAAATGCAGCAGCTCACGGCCGACCCGCTGACGCTGGCGGCCCAAGCTCTCGGAGCCGGCGTGTCGCTGCTGACGGTGACCCTGGGTCCTCGAGGGGTGGCGTATGTCGCTGCACCGGGGTTCGATGGGCTGACGGGACAGGCGGAATGGCGGTACGGCGGTACGGCGGTACCGGACCTCATACCGCCTTACCGTCCTACCGCCTTACCTACTGTCCGCACGGCACTGATCTCAGCTCCCCAGACCGAGACCCTGGACCCCACCGGCTGTGGGGACGTCTTCGGAGCCGTCGCCTTTGCCCGGCTTCTTGCGGGCGACCCGGTCGAGGCGGCGCTCCGTCAGGCGGCAGGTCTCGCGGCCCGCAACGCGCGGTTTCGTGGTGCCACCGGACTGGCCCGGCACCTCCGGGGCGAGCTGGTGACTCCATGACCCGGGTCATCGAAGTCCCCGCCCATTTCGACGACCGCAGCTTCGACGCCTTCGCCGAAGGGTTCGGAAACTGGCCGCCGGAGGAGAAGCTGCTGTTCGATGCCCGGGGCGCCCAGTGGGCCTCTCCCTATGGCTTGATTGGAATTCTGACCGCGGGTCAGGCCCTCGCCGAGGCAAAGCGGGAGAAGCCGCTGCTTACCGTGCCGATAAGCGACGAGGTGAAGCGCTACTGGGCACGCACCGGTTTCTTCCTGCAGGCCGCGGAGCTCTTTGAGCTGCACGGCAAAGTGCCGCGGGCGGCCGCGACCGGCCCCTCCGATGTTTTGCTCGACGTCACACCAGTCCGTGCCACCGAGGACGTTCACAGCGTAGTCGATAAGATCTCCGAGGGCGCTTCTCGAATTCTTCACGGCGAGCTTGGCCTCGAGATGAAGGCCACGCTGCGGTTCAGTATGGCGCTTTCGGAGGCCTGCCAGAATATTGTGGAGCACGCCGGCACCAGCGGCTGGGTGGCGGTCCAGGCCTACACCTTCCGCCGCCGCCTCGGGCGGCGTGTCGTGGTGATTGCGGTGAGCGATGCCGGGGTGGGTTTTCGCCGCTCACTCGAAAGCACCCACGCAAAGCGCTTCGGCGAACGGTGGGGCGATGGAGCGGCGCTGGAAGCCGCGCTGATCCAGGGCGTCAGCCGTTTCCGCGATCCTGGTCGAGGTCAGGGCTTGGCCTTCATCAAGCGGTTCCTGGATCAATGGGAGGGAAAGATCTCCATTCGTAGTGGTACGGCCCGTCTGTCCATCGTCCCGCCGTGGGACGAAGACGTCCCTTTATCCGACCGCCTCCCGCACTTCCCGGGCTCTCAGGTGCAGATCATCATCCCCGCACAGCAACCCGAACGCCGATGATCCAGACGATCAGAATCGGGCATCTGCTGCGCGAGGCCGTCGCGGCCCCATATCGCAACCTCGTCACCCGGCCTACCGGGGCGGCGGTGAGGATCCGGATCGAGGAGACGCTCGCGCGCTCTGACTGCCTCACCGCCATGCTGGATTTTTCCGGGATCGAGCTGGTGGACCTGAGCTGTGCCGACGAGGTGGTAGCCAAGCTGCTTCTGGCGGGCCGGAGCGCCTACTTTTTCGTGCTGCAGGGTCTGCGCGAAGATCAGCACGAAGCGATCGATCATGTGCTCACCCATCACCGCCTGGCGGTTGCCGCCGTTCCGCCCGGAAGCCGGGAGCCTCGCCTGCTCGGCTGGGTGCCGTCCGACGCCCGCGAGGCCTTTGCCTGCGTCTGCGATCACGGCCCGCTCGGCGCCGCCGATCTGTCTCGAGCCCTGGGGTGGCTGGAGACCCGAAGCAGGGACGCGCTGCGGGAGCTGGCGCTGCACCGCTTGGTACGCCCCGACGGCGAGCTCTATTATCCGCTTCCCACAGCATGAGCCGGCAGTTCGGATTTTCCACCACTGCCATCCACGGCATTCCCCACCGGCGGCCGGACTGGGCTCCGGTCGCTCCCCCGGTTCAGCAGAGCAGTACCTTCGTCAACCCCGTGGGGAGCGATGAGGAGGTGCTCTACAGCCGCTACGGCAATAACCCCAATCAACTGGAGATCGCCAAGAAATACGCGCTGCTCGAAGGCGCGGACGACGCGATCTTCGTCGCCAGTGGAATGGGGGCCACCGCGCTGGCCCATCTCGCGGTGCTGCGACCCGGCGATCATTTGATATCCAGCACCTGGATCTACGGCGGCACCCAGCGGTTGTTCGACGAGGAGCTCGCGCGGTTCGGGATCGACGTGACCTACGTGAATCCCGACCAGCCGCGACACTGGCGTAAATCGGTGCGGAAATCCACCCGAGCCGTCTTTGTGGAGACGCCGACCAATCCGCTCATGCGGGTGATCGATCTCGCCCCCATCGCGTATGTAACGGAAGAGGAAGGTCTGGCCCTGCTGGTGGACGCCACCTTCGCCAGTCCGGTCAACTTCCGGCCGATCGAGCATGGCGCCGACGTCGTCATCACCAGCGCGACGAAGTATCTCAATGGGCACAGCGACGTGATCGCGGGCGCGGTCGCGGGCTCCACCTCACTCGTCGAGGAGGTGAACCGGCTCATGCGGCTCTGGGGCCAGGCGATCGACCCCCATACCGCCTGGCTCATCGATCGGGGAATGCGCACCCTCGCGGTGCGGATGGAGCGCCACAACGCCAACGGCATGGCCGTGGCTCAGTGGGCCGAGCGGCAGGAGGGTATCGCCAAGGTGCACTATCCCGGACTGCCGTCGCATCCCGATCACGAGCGGGCCAAGGTGGTGCTCGACGGATTCGGCGGAATGGTGGGGCTGGAGCTCAAGGGCGGCGCCAAGGCAGCCGAGCACCTGCTCCAGCGACTCAAGCTCATCACCCACGCGCCCAGTCTCGCCGGGGTGGAGACGCTCGTGTCGGAGCCTCGGTTCACCTCGCACAAGAGCATCGGCCCGGAGGGACGCGCCAAGATCGGGATCCCCGACGGCTTCCTGCGGCTGAGCTGTGGGATCGAAGATGCGGAGGATATCATTGCCGATCTCGAGCAGGCTCTCAAAAGGTGAGAGGTGAGAGGTGAGAGGTGAGAGGTAAGAGGTGAGAGGTAAGAGGGAAGAGGGAAGGGCATAAGAAGTACGAGGGTGCTGGTCTGGCCGTCCTCTCCCTTCTCACCCCTCACCTCTCACTTCTCACCTCTCACCTCTCACCTCTTACCTCACTTCTCACCTCTTACCTCTCACCTTACCTTTCCCCCCCGTGATCCGCTTTGCCAACGTCTACAAAGCCTATCCCAACGGTGCGCTTGCCCTCAAGGACGTGACCTTTCGCGTCTCCAAAGGTGAGTTCGTCTTTCTTACCGGCCATTCCGGTGCGGGTAAATCCACCATCATGAAGCTGCTCTTTGCCGAACAGAAGCCGAGCGCGGGCGAGGTGCGGGTCTCGGGCTATAACGTTACGGCGCTGAAGCCGGACGAGGTGCCCCGACTGCGCCGGCGGTTGGGAGTCGTGTTCCAGGATTTCCGGCTGCTGGAGGATCGGACGGCAGCGGAGAACATCGCCTTTGCGTTGGAGGTAACCGGCGCGAGAACCGACACCATCGCCGCGCGGGTGATGCGGGTCCTGACCCAGGTGGGACTCTCGGCCAAGAGCCGGGCATATCCCCGTGAGCTGTCCGGGGGAGAGCAGCAGCGAGTCGCGATTGCGCGCGCCCTGGTGAACGATCCGGCGATCCTGCTGGCCGACGAGCCTACCGGCAATCTCGATGAGCGCGCCACCCGTGGAGTGTTTCAGCTGATTCGGGACATCAACGCCGGCGGCACGGTGGTGGTCATGGCTACGCACGATCTCGACCTGGTGCGGCAGACCTCTTACCGCATCATCGAGATGCGGGACGGTAGCCTGGTCTACGACAGCGAGGTGGACGAGGCGGCGGCGGAGGCGCAATGAAGCTGCTCAGCCGCGAAGCGCTGCTCTCCTTCCACCGGGCGCCACTCCTCTCGGTCCTTTCAGTGACCACGATCGCTTTTTCGCTGTTTACCGTGGGCCTGTTCGGGCTGGTGGCGGTGAACCTGCGCCAGGCCCTCCGAGGCCTGGAGGAGCGAGTCGAGATCGTCGCGTTCGTTCTGCGCGGCACCCCTGCCGAAACGATCGCGGTCGCCAGCCAGGACATCGCCGCTTTCCCCGAGGTCCAAGAGGTAAACTATGTCAGCGAGGAAGAGGCGTTGCAGCGCGCGCGAGCAGAGCTGATTGAGTTCCGCGACGCCTATCGCGACCTCCAGGTCAATCCCCTTCCGGCCTCGGTCGAAATTCGGATGAAGGATGGCTATCGTGACGCGGCCACCGTCGAGCAGGTGGCCCAGCGGCTCAGGGGGTTCGGGTTTATCGACGACGTTCGCTACGGCCGGGAGTGGATCCAGAAGCTCGACTACCTGCGAAACATCACCGGCCTGGTAGGTCTGGTCATCGGGCTGGCGTTCGCGGCCGTCGCGGTCGTCATCATCGGCGTCACCATCCGGCTCACCATCCTCCAGCGGGCGCGCGAGATCTCGATCATGCGCCTGGTCGGCGCCACCAATTGGTTCATCCGGGGGCCATTTCTTCTCGAAGGCGCTCTGAAGGGTCTCTTGGGCGGCCTTCTCTCTCTGGTCCTCTGCTATGCCGGCTACCTCCTCTTCCGGGACAAGAGCGGTGGCACGTTGTCCGGCCTGGTCTTCTTCCGCCCCGAGCACATGGTGCTGATCATCGTCTTCGGTGTCCTGCTCGGACTCGGCGGGAGCCTGGTGAGCGTGGGGCGGCACCTGCGGCATGTTTAGGAGGGCGGAAGGGGCGGAAGAGGCGGAAGGAGCGGAAGGATCCCGCTTCCTCCATTTCCGCCCTTACCGCCCTTACCGCCCTTACCGCCTTTTCCGCCTTTTCCGCCTTTTCCGCCCGATACTACTGCTCGTCCTGTCCACAACTGCCGCACACGCCCAAGGAACTCCGGACTTGGAGGAAAGCCGGCGCCGACTCGAGGAGATCCGGGCCGAGCGGGACCGGCTGCAGCGCCAGCGGGAGCGACTGCAGGGACAGGTACACGACGTGCACGATGAGCTCAGCAATCTGGAGCGGCAGCGAGAGTCGACTCAGCGGATCGTCAGTGAGATCGAACGTCAGATCGGCGGGCTGGCTTCTCAGCTCGATCGGTCCAGCGCCGAGCTGATTCTGGCGCAGGACAACCTGGCAGAGCGTCGCGCGGTGCTCCAGCGGCGCCTGGTGGACATCTATAAGCGCGGCCCGCTCCACACCTTTCAGGTCTTGCTGGCGGCTGAATCCTTCGGGGACCTCCTGAGCCGATACAAGTATCTCTATCTCACCAGCGAGCAGGACCGTGCACTGGTAACGGACGTGGAGAAGCTTCGCAACCGGGTAGTCCAGCAACGCAATAACATTCTGAATGTGCGGGGCGAGCTGGATCGGCGCCGGGAGGAGCGGGAGGCCGAGTTCAGCAAGTACACCGAGCTTGCCTCGGAACGAGCCCGGAAGCTGGAGAGCCTGCAGCGGTCGGCCCGCAGCACCGAACGAAGGCTCACTCAACTCCAGAAGGACGAGTCGCGGCTCAACGGGCTGCTTGCCGCATTGGAGCGATCTCGCCGTGACGAGCTCGCCCGCGGCGCGCTACGCGGTGCGGTGGCTGCGCCCGGGTCGATCACCACGGCGGACCTGGGAAGGCTCGACTGGCCGGTCGAGGGGGCGATCGTCTACCGGTTCGGCCGGGACACGCTGCCGAGCGGTGGGATCATCCGTTGGAATGGAGTCGGCATCGCTGCCCCGGTCGGGACACCGGTGAAGGCGGTGGAAGCGGGCAAGGTCCGGCTGGTAGGGCAGTTCGGCACCTATGGTCTCACCATCGTTCTGGAGCACGGAAACGGATACTATTCGGTGTATTCCCACCTGGAATCAGCCGAGGTGAAGCTCGGTGCGGCGGTCGGCAAGGGGAAGGTGATCGGGAGCGTGGGAGGCCAGAATTCGGATTACGGCCCGCACCTGCACTTCGAGATCAGAGGGGAGAACCAGATCGCGTTGGATCCGACGGCGTGGCTGCGGCGGAGGTAAGCGGGGAAGCAGGGAAGCAGGTAGCGGAGAAGCAAGAGCACCTGCATCGGGGCTTCAAGGTACATCGACTTCCCCACCTCCCTGCTTTCCCGCTTCCCCGCTTACATTGCCACCCCGATCCGTTCTCCCGCCTGAGCCTTTCCCCGCATCAGTGCAGCCTCGGCCATCGCAAAAAGATCATCGGTCTGAAACGCGGCTGGATGGGGATACGTCACGATGCCGGCGCTGAAGCGAGTGGGCTCCAACCGAGGGTCGCCGGCCAGAGGCAGTGTGGTCAGGCGCTCGCGCATCCGGATGACTGACTGGCGAGCCCCGGCCTGTCCCGTCTCCGGCAGCACTATGGCAAACTCGTCGGCGCCGTAGGGAAGGACGAGATCGGGCACTCGCAATTCCCGGCGCAGCGTTCGCTCCAGCTCGCTCCGCAGGTGATCAGCCATCTCCGGCCCGACCCCCTCCTCCGAGGTGCGAAGCTCGTCGATCGCCAGCAGAATGAGGCTGAAGCTGAGCGAATACCGGCGGGCCCGCTCGAACTCTTCCCGGACCCGGCGCTCGAGCACCTCCAGGCCCTGATCGGGCTGCAGAGCCGCTCGAGTATCCGCCGGAGCACGGCCGTTGGCGACCTCCTCGGTCTGCGAGTCGGGCTGGCGGTGCTCCCGTATGCGGGCGTAAAGTCGGGCGCAGAGCTCCGGGAGGTGAACCGGCGCCACGAGAGCGTCGGCCGCGCCCAAGGCGAGTGCCGCGGCGGGCGCGTCTGGGTTGGCCGTCGAAAGGACTACCAACCGGGGCGGACCCGGATTACCGGTAGAGGCGGGAGACGGCAGGAGGTCACCTAACGGTCCTTCGCCGATGTCGGCCAGGGTAATGAGAATGGCGTCCGCTTCGGGACAGGTGCCGGTGTCCTCCCGCTCCACCAGCTGGAAGCCGGCCCTGGTCAGGGCCCGCTCCAGACCGGTAGGCCGGGCCGACGCGTCCCCCGCGAGGAGGACTCTCGGGCGGGTGGGCTGCTCGATGGCCTGCTCGCTCACGCGAGACAAGGGAATAGATGCAAGAGCCGAATGTGTCGGAGCGTCTGGGGGCCCATGTGTCGGTCCAGGGAGGCGTCGAGAAAGCGCCGGCCCGGGGCAAGGCGATCGGGGCGACCGCGATTCAGGTGTTCACCAAGACGCCCAACCAGTGGCGCGAGCCAGGCATCCCGGTGGAGTCGTTCACCGCGTTTCGAAGCGAGTGCGAGCGACTTCAACTGTCTAGTATAGTGGCGCATGATTCGTACCTTATCAACCTCGCCTCGCCGGATCCAATCTTAAGTGCTCGCTCCGAGGCTTCTTTCGTGGCGGAGCTGCGAAGGTGCGAGGCCTTCGGCATTCGGTATCTGGTGTCGCACCCGGGCAACTACATCGACAACCGGAGTGAAGGCCTCTCTCGCAATGCAGCCGCCTACACCCGGTGCCTCCGCGCAGTACCGGGGTCTGTGGTCGTGCTGCTGGAGACGACTGCGGGATGCGGCACCGCCCTGGGGAGCACCTTCGAAGAGTTAGGCATGCTCCGAGCACTGGTCGGCGAGGAGGTGCGGCACCGCGTCGCCTTCTGCGCCGATACCTGCCACCTCTATTCCTCAGGGTATGATCTGGTCGGTGACTACGATGGTGTCTGGCGGCGGTGGGATGAGATCCTCGGTCTGCGCCATCTTCACTGCCTCCATCTCAACGATTCGAAGACACCCTTTGCATCGTGCCGGGATCGTCACGAGCTGATCGCGGAGGGATCGCTCGGACCCCAGCCATTCCGCCGCATCATGACCGATCCCCGCCTCGCCCATGTCACCAAGATTCTGGAGACCCCCAAGGGCCAGGATAGGGTAACCGCGGACCGGCGGATGCTGCGCCGGCTCCGGGCGTACGCCCGGGCCGCCCGCGCCACGCGTTGACCCCTTCTTCTTCCCCGCCCATACTTTCGACGATGCGCGCCATCTTGGCCCTACTCATAGCCTTGCTCACAGCCGGAGCATCGGTAGTCCAGGCCCAGGCAGACTACTACGCCCGCCTGGGCCTGACCGCCTCCACCAAGCTCCTGAGCGATGTCGTAATCAACCAGATCGAGGTCCGCCAGAGCCTGGCGCCTACGTTAGCCTTGGGTGCGTCCATGCCGTTCGCTCCCACCTACCGGGCAGGCCTGGAAGCGACCCTCACTACGGCAGGCTACCACAGCAGGGAACAAGGGGCCGAAGCGGACCTGGGTACCTTGCGTACGGCCTCGATCCTGCTGGACCTCGAGGGGCCCATCCGGCAACGGGTGGGGTGGCGAGCGGGGGCTGGATTGATCGGCTACTGGCCTGGGGATGACCGCGGCATCTTCCTGCGAGGGGGAACCACCCGGTTTCTGGCTGGGGCCGGACTCGATTATCGACCCCGGCTAGGGACCAACTGGGACCTCATGGTGTCTCTGCGATACGACTTCCACCGATTCACCACGGAGGAGCTGACGGCCAGAGGATTCACCGGGACCCAGGGCGTGCAGCGGGTTTCAGCCTCGATTGGCCTGGCCCGGCCCCGCCGATGAAGATCGCCGCCGCCGTGCCGATACTTTTTATCCTGATCGCGGCACTGGCCGGGCTCTCCTGCGCCGACATCACCTCACCGAGCCGCAGCGAAGCCTATGAATGGCGGCTCATTACCGCGACCGGGCCCGGCACGACGGACACCCTGAGCTTCCACTGGCCGCGTTCCAGGCTGCCGGTGAAGATCTGGACCGAGGACACCCTGAATCTGCCGGCGCACGTGCAGGATGGCATAGACAAATGGAAGGCGGCCTTCCTGTACGGCGAGTTCGACGCGGTGCCAGTGTCCGACTCGAGTCTCGCGGACGTGGTGGTGCGGGCCGGACCCGCGGTAAAGGGTGGATTCTCGATCACCCGGCTCGAGAGCAGCTTAGCGCCGGAGTGCGAAGGCGCGACCGACTTCGACCTGCCCGCAGGGAGCCGGGAGATCCAGGCACCGGTCAGAGTCTTCATCAATCCGAGGTTCGTCCCGTCCACGCCCGGGGTAGATGAGTGTCTGGGGCTGACCACTACGCACGAGCTGGGACACGCGATCGGCATTTTCGCGCACTCGCCGGTCACCACCGACATCATGTACTCCGACCCAAGTGTGTCGGAGCTCAGCGTGCGCGATCGGGCGACCGCAGAGCGAGCCTACCACGTCGAGGCGAATCTGACGGTCACAGCCCGCTGAGTTGCACCGGGCGGCGCAGGTATTGATCTTTCGCGACAAACGCGCATTGGGAGCGTATGACCACCGAAACAACGTCAGTTCCCCGGGAAAATCTCACGCTGGTAGAGCACGGCCTCTTTCCCATCCGGATTCACGCCAACCTGGCCCCGCCATCCCTGATCGAGCACGCAGTTCGCCGGAGCGAAGGACAGCTCACCGATCAGGGCGCCTTCGCCGCCGTCACGACGCCCCACACCGGGCGCTCTCCCAAGGACAAGTTCGTGATCGAGGAGGCCGGCGCGGCGGACCGGATCTGGTGGGAGCGGAACCCGCGGCTGGACCCGGCGGCCTTCGACCGGCTCTACGACGACGTGCGGGGCTAC
>DASXRM010000189.1:0-3501 GCA_036506575.1 Gemmatimonadales bacterium
TCGCTGCTCCGGCGGCAATTACGGTGGTGCCTCGCATTCCCATCAGCCGGAGGCCCAGGGCTACGGGAATGAATAGCAGGACATTGTTCACCACATCCACGCCGCCATGAGCACCGCAGATCAGGCACCAGAGGGGGGTGGCCTCCACCGCCGCAGCCTGCCGCGGAAGCGGTACCAGCGTTGTGGCGGCAATGAATAGCAGGCCACTGAAGGCCAGGAGCTGTCCTAACTGTCGCTGCATCTCAATCCCGCTCGGGAGGTGGTGTCTGATCCCGACTTCGGATGGCGAGTCTGGAGGGAAATACTAGGCCAGCGGGGCTCGCCGGTCCGCGCGCACTATGATTGGGGAACCGAACCAGCGGGTGAGCCCCAGAAAGCGTCCCGGGAGCTCCGCGGCCTTGCTCAGAAGGGGTTGATTGGTTAGGCGGTGGAGCACCAGGGGAAGCAGGAACTGGGCCTGCTCAGCCCGCACGATGAAGCCGCAGCCGGCAAAGGCCGCATGAATCTGGCGCGGCGAGAATGTCATGAACTGTCAGGACCAATCGGTTGAAGAGTGCGACCGCCCATTCCGCGTTGGAGTGATTCATACCCGCCGAAGGCTACGGCGCGGTGACCGGAATGGAAGCCGGCAGCTTCAGATGCCTGAGGGTCACGTAGAGTGCGGTGAGTGCTCGGAGCAGCCAGCCAAACCCGACTCCGTAGATCACCCCGACAAGGCCCCACCGGGCCCCGAAGATCGCCGCGGGAATCGCCAGCGCTACCGAAGCCCATCCAAGCAGGTTGACCATAGAGAGCTCTGCTGGGGTAGCCAGCGCAGTGACCGTCGACTTGGTGAAGGAATTCATGATTTTGGCGACGCCACTGACCAGCGTTGCCAGCAGGAGGAAGCCGGTCAGGTGATATTTGCCTTGCAGAAACCACCGCTCGATCCAGGGGGTAACCACCCAGATGACTAGCGACCCGGCCACCACCATCGCGCCAACCAGCTTGGCCTCATGAGCGATGAGGTGGCGGCGCTCCGGCAAGCTGCCGGCCGCCCGGAGACGGGGGACCAGGGTGTACCCTACACCCATCTGGAGCACTCGAAAGAGCGAGCCCGCGATCGCGGCCAGAACACCGTAGGTGGCTAGGTCCCCCAGCGGAAGCACATGCGGAATGATCAGGCGTTCGAGCTGAATCAGGACCAAACCGGCCGCGTTCAGGCCGGCGAATGAAAGCGCCTCGCCCCAGGGAAACCAGGTCCCGCGCGCCTGCTTGGCGGCCCGCTCACGAAACAATACCCACCAGCCGTACACCGCCGCGAGCACGAACCCCAGGGCCGAGATCACGAGCGGCAGCCAGGCCTCGCGGTCGTTCAACACGATGACGGCGACAGCTGCTACCAGCAGGACTAGGTTGGGACTCTGGGTCAGCGCGAGGGAGATGCCGTAGCGCCGCTCACTCTGAAACTGAGCCCCGGCCACGCTCATGGCCCCGCCGGCAAGGGTGGAGACGAACAGGATTAGTAACAGGGGCGCGGTCATGTGATACCCGACCTCCGCTACGATCACGAAGGCCAGGCCGACGACCACCGACGCGCTCATGGTCCTTCCCAGCAGCCGGGGTCCCGCGTCGAGATGGCGACGATTGACGATGCCGTCCACTCCAGCGGGTGCCAACGAGTAGCTCAGGTTGGCGAGCGCGATGACCAGAGTGAAAAGCGCGTACTCGGTGGTGGGAAGGAACCGGGCCAGGATCAGGTTTGCGCCGGAAAATCCTAGACCGGAAGCCCCATACACCACGGCGCTGCGCAGGGTGGGGGAATACCACAGCGGCCGCAGGTTCCTCACGCTCCGGCCCCGCCCGCTTTGGATTCCATCATGCTGTCTCCGGCCCCGCCCGCTTTGGATTCCATGCTGTAAAAGGAGCCCAGCTTGCGATGCGCCGCGTCAGATGTGAATTCCTGCTGCACGTATGCTTTTGCCTGGCTGGCGAGACGTTCGCGCAGGACGGGATCACTGAGCAGATGGGCCAACCGTCACCCAGCGCTTCCGGCTCGGGGGCGACGAGGTAGGCGGTATGGTCGTCCAGCACCTGGGTGTGAGTCCGCAGCCGGGTGGCCAACGAGTCGAGATACGAATAGATCTTCATCGGGGTATTGAGGCCTTTGAGGCGCGGCGACACCGGCACGTCGGCCCGGTGGAAGAGATCGTCCAGCGAGCTGATCGGCCGGGGGCCGAGGAAGTGCACCCGGCTGGCGATGCCCAGCTGGGCGATGGATGGCCCCGCCGGTCAGCGGCTCTCGCCGGACGACATCGTCACTTAAAGGCTAACGACGCTTAGGTCCGTTCGCGCACCCGGTACGCCCGCCGATGCGGGGCCCGAAGATGCACGATGATCTCCCCCACCAACCCCAGACCGATGAGCTGGACCCCCAGTGCCACCATCAACACGGCCAGGAGAAGGGCTGGTCGATTCGCGATTCCCTGGCCTTCCACCCGCTCTATCAGCAGTACCAGGCTCAACGCCCCCCCCGCGCCCAGAAAGATCGAGCCGACCAACCCGAAGAAGCGCAACGGCTTCTCGGTGAACTTGGCAAGGAAGAAAAACGCCCCGATGTCCAGCAGCCGGCGAAAGTACACGCCCGGAGGGTACACCCGCAGTCGCGCGTCGTTAGGATGTTGCGCCACCGGCACCTCCTCTACCCGGTATCCCTCGCGGATAGCGAGCGCCGGAATGAACCGGTGTAGATCGCCATACAATGGAAGATTTTCTGCCACTGTACGCCGCATGACCCGCACGCCGCAGGCCATGTCGTGAAATTGCTGATCGGACACGCCCTTGACGATGCTGTGGAACAACCGTGACTGTACTCGGTTGAGCCAGCTGTCGAGTCGGGGGGACCGGTTGGCGACCGCCATATCGGCACCGCCCACGGCGACCGCATCGAGCAGCCGTCGTAGGCCTTCGGGCTGGACCTGAAAGTAGGCCGGCAGCGTCAGCACGAGGTCCCCCCGGCTTCGTTCGATGCCCAGCCTGAGCGCGGCGGTCTCTCCGAACTCCCGAGCAAACCGGAGCAGCCTCACCCTATCGGTGTCACGGCTCAGGGCGAGGAGCTCCGGCGGAGGGGTGAATCGCCCGTCGAATATGAACAGGAACTCGTAGCCCTCCGAGCCTTGGTCCAACTCCCGCGCGAATGCCTGATAGACGGCCACTAGGTCGTCCGTCCGCTCCACCACGGGGACTATGACTGAGATGAGACCCGAGGCGCCGGGGTTTCCGGACGTGACGGGCTCAGTCGTCGGGTCCATCAGAATCACCGGTGTGCTCATGTCAGTGAATCTCCGACGCGGTGGGAATAGCGTTCACGCCCACCCAATCACTGCTGAGCGCAACCTCGGCGACGAGGCCGAGCATGAAGAGATAGAGCGCCACCCCGACACTCAGCAGCGCTGCGCCGGGGAAGACCAGCGCCGAGGCCTTTTCCGGCTCGAAATGGGTCAAGCTGAACAACCATAACGC
>DASXRM010000190.1:0-12618 GCA_036506575.1 Gemmatimonadales bacterium
AAACAAACGAGGCCGCTCAATCCTTCCCATGAATCTCGAAGCCATTGCTCTCAACCGAAGGGAGCCCGCCGGTAGATGCACGCAGCCGATAGTTGCCTGCCTTATCGACGCTGAGATCGTCGAAAACGGCGACGCCGGAGCGGGTCCGCTCCTTGTCGTGGCCTTTGAGGTGCCCAGGATCACCGATCAACTCAAGCTTAATCTCGAGCTCCCTGTCAGTCACCCGGTTGCCATTCTGATCCAGCACCTCTACGGCCACGGGCGGGGAGATCTTCTCGCCCTGATCGGCATCCGACGGCTGCACCAGGAACTGCAGCCGGCTGGGGTTGGAGCCGCCACCGCCTCCCCCGCCACCACCGGCATTAGTCGCCATTGCGGTGAAGCCCACCACACCCACCCCGGACACCACGGCGTTGAGGGTGTTGGTACCGACACTCGGTCCCAAGGTCCAGCGGGTCTGAGCCTCACCGTTTCCATCGGTGGTACTGGTGGTCGGAGCCACGCTTCCCCCGCCGGCCCCCACCACCCAGCTCACCGCCCGATCCGGAATGCCATTTCCATTCTGGTCTACCAGCCTTACCACCAGGGGGTCGCTCAACTCCTGACCCGGTCTGGCCGACTGGTTATCTCCGGAGACACGCACCAACTGATCCGCGGTTCCGGGCACGGCCGTACTGGTGAAGGTCACCGGGGAGCCTTCGAGACCTTCGCTCGACGCGGTGGCGGTCTGCGGCCCAGTGGACAACCCCAGAATCCACGATGTCTGGGCTCGACCATCCGGGCCGGTGGTGGACGATGCGGGGTCCACGCTGCCGTTTGGTGTGTTCCACTCGACCGGAACACCGGCCACCGGGTTGCCGAACTGGTCGCTGACTAAGACCGTAAGCGGATCCGGTAGGGCGGTACCGACGGCGGCGGTTTGAGCGTCACCGCCGGCAGCCCCGATCCTGGCCGCGCTGCTCGAGGCTACCGCGGCCTCGAAGGTCACCTCGAGACCGCTCGGGACCCCATCGCCCACCACCCGAGCGATGACTCTCTGGCTTCCGATAGTGGCGCCGACGACCCAGCGCGCCAGGGCCATGCCTAGGGAGTCGGTGCTCGCCTCACCCGGGGTCACGGCGGCCCCGGGGACCTCAGTCTCGAGGGTGAACGCGACCGGCTGATTGGGGACCGGTTCCCCGCGGCGATCGACGACCTTGACGACTAACGGATCGGGCAGCTCGGTTCCCGCCGGCCCGGTCTGATTGTCGCCGGTGATCTTGCTGATGTCGGCGGGCCCGGTCTCGCTGGGCAGCGTGAGATCGCTCCCGCCGCAATGAGCCAGAACGGCGAAGGTACCAAGCGTGGCGCCGTAGCTGCTGAGGCGACGGAGTAGCCGATGCACGAGCGCGGGAGCCTTTAAGTTAAAGCCGCACGATGACCTAGGTTACCGCGCGGTTGGCTCATCCGATAGGGTGTGGATCACAGGAACCCACGCAGAGGTGCTTCTCTAACTTACCGCTCTATTGGATAGTGATGGTGACAGTCGCTGTGGAGGTCAGTGTCCCGTCACTCGCGCTATATGTGAAGGTATCTTGAGTCCCCGAAGCGCTGCCAGGGAAGTACGTGAATGATCCGTCAGAATTGAGAACCACTAAGCCACTAGTGGGTGAGGATAGCAGCTCAGCCGAGAGAGTATCACCAGCATCAGGGTCCGTATCGTTCGCGAGGACGCCTGGAGCCTGCACATTGAGTACCTGACCGGCAAGGGTTGAGAACAAATCGGGCGCAGCGATTGGAGGACTGTTCGGCGGCGGATTCACCGTGACTTCGTGACTAACCTCCCGTGTCGTTTGGTGGTCGTCACTCACGGCGAGCGTCACAGTTTTGGTGCCCGGTTCAGCGTAGGTGTGCGTGGGATTTTGTTGATCCGAGGTTTGGCCATCGCCGAAGCTCCACACCCAGGCCACGATCGTGTTATTGCCGTCCGGATCGGTGCTCGCGTCAGTAAACTGGCAGGGTATACCCACAGTGCAACTCGGGGGAGTGAACGCTGCGGTGGGCGCGCTGTTCTGTGAATCGACTCGATGATCTTCGGTATCCGAGCTGCCGCTGAACCGCGCATCGCCACCGTAAGTGGCAGTCAGGGTCCGGTTGCCCGGGTCATTCAGTGTAATGTTGCAGAATCCGGCCGCGACCGTGCCGGCGCAGGATTCGGATCCACCATTGACCGTCACCGTCACGTCGCCGGTCGGAGTGCCCCCACTGCCGGTGACTGTAAACTCTACGCGCACCTGTTGTCCCACCGTCGATGGATCGGGTTGGTCCGAGGTGATGTTGGTCGTGGACCCGACCTTGGTAGCCGTCGCGCTGAACGTGGCCAGGCCAACACCCGATACCACGGCATTCAAGGTGTTGTTGCCTGCAGTTGGGCCGAGCGTCCAACTGGCCCGCGCCTGTCCTTGACTATCGGTCAGGCTTGTCTCTGGGGTGACGCTTCCACCGCCCACACCGACTACCCAACTCACCGCGCGACCCACGATCGGATTGCCTCCCTCGTCCAGCACCCGAACCACGAGGTCCTGGGGCAACTGAGATCCGGCCGGCGCACTCTGACCGTTACCCGACACGATCTCTACCCGGCTGGCGCTGCCGGCCGTGGCCGTATGGGTGAAGGTCACCGGCGAACCGGCCAGTCCATCTGCCGACGCGAGGGTCGTCTGCTGACCCGCACTCGGCCCCAGAGTGCGCGAGACGGAGGCCTGTCCATTCGCATCGGTCTGGTTCGACGTCTCGCTTACGCTGCCGCCGCCCACCGGGCTCCACTGGATGGTGACTCCGGCAATGGGATTGCCGAAGGCATCGGCGACCTGCACTACAAGAGGTAGGGCGAGGGTGGTGCCGACCGGTCCCGATTGTCCATCGCCCGAGAGGATCGAGATGCCGTTGGCAGTCGATGGCAGCGCTGTGGCGGTGAAGACGGTCGAGATCGGTGTGCCTTGATCTACGGGCACTTGCGCATGACCCGTCTGGGAGCCGACTCGGGTTCCCAGTGTGATGCTGGTGCTGGCCCGGCCGTCGGAGCCGGTTAGGCCGGTACTAGGACTTGCGGACCCTCCGCCGGTGTCCCCGTCCAGCACGAACTCCACGGTCGCTCCGGCAATGGGCCGGTTCTGGGCATCCGTGACCTGGACGATCAGTTGCTTTGCCAACTGAGATCCGACCTGACCCGACTGAGCGTCGCCATCGACCACTGTAATGTGAGCCGGCTCGCCTTCGCTAGGAAGCGTCAGGTTGTCGCCCCCGCACGCAGCGTAGAGCAGCGGGAGTCCGGCGATCATCAATGCCGATAACTTCTTAGCGTTCACCGCTACCATCCTGAGAGACCGGTCAATCCAACGCGCCACCCGGCGAATGTCGCAAGTAAGTCACGAGTCTATCCCCGCCGAGGGGGGAGAAAAAAGGGCCTGGGTCACACCAAACTCTAAGCCTTGGTTTTTCAATGACTTATCACCCACGGCCACAGTGTGGCACCGGGCATGAGCAGTCGGGCACGGGCTTATGACGGAGGGCCCACGGCAGGTCAAGCAGCTTGTATGCCCGGCCGGGGTGGTGAAGGCCGGGCCTTAAGTCTCAATCGGAGAGAGGCTTAAAAGACAGGAGATAACGGCTGTTGCGGTATTGCCACGGCAACCGAAGCGCCGGGGTTCTGCCTCGCCTCAGAACAGCACGGTTGCGGTAAATGTCACCGGCGAGCCCGTCGCGCTCCCGATGGCGGCAGTCAGCTTGTGCACGCCGATGCGGTTCCCCAAGGTCCAATCGACAGTGGTCTTTCCACTGGCATCGGTCATGGTGATGGGACTGGTCACGTTACCCTCGCCGGCCGTAACCTGCCACGCGACCGGGACGTCGGGGACGGGATTGCCGAACCGATCTACCACTCGGACCGCCGGTGCGGTGGCGACCGTCTGCTCCCGGCGGCCTGGCTGGGCCAGGGGAGTCTCGGGACTCAGAGTATCCGGCGCAGCGGGCTTCGCGGCGGCCCGGAACTCGGCGATCTTGTCATCGCCTTCGAGCCCCACCAGTCGTGCAACCACGACATATGGCCCCGGCACCGTCCCCAGAGTCCAGTTCGCGACGGCTTCGCCCTGACTATTAGTGGTCGAGGTGGTTGGGGTCACCGTACCCGCAGCAGGATCGGAGAGCTCGAATGACACTTCTCGCCCAGTGGCGGGCTGCTCCCGCTCGGTGAGGACCTTGACTACCAACGGACTGGGTAGGGTCTCGCCGACGGTGCCAGTCTGTTCGTCCCCGGTAACCTTGGTCAGAGCAAGATTGTCGCCCCCGCCCGGAGGATCCGGCAGGAGAAGATCACTACCACAACCCAAGGCGCCGACCAAGAGGACGATAAGAGCCCGCCGCACGGATGGAAGTGTCGTGTGAGGCATCGGTTCACGCTGTTCTGGAAGTTGTCGCCGACTCGGCAGGAGTCGGGTTGAAGGGGGGGTGCAAAAGAATAGCGAGCCCCGCCCGGCATCGGTAGGGTTGATTCCCCATTTTATCGGCCGGTCTGAACTACGATGCCGAGGCCGAAGTAGACCAGCCGCTCGCGGTAGCTCCCGCCGGCTCGCCCATTGTACCTGTGGCCCACGAGATCGACCGCTGGATTGAGGTAGATGTGCCGTCCCAGGCGCAGCTCGTAGCCGGCGCCCAGGAGCCCGGCAAATCCGGTGTCCCCGATATTGAACCCGTCGTCGAAATCCACTGCGTTACGACCGATGCCAACGCCACCTTTGAGGTAGAGTCCCGCCGTTGGGAGAGGGTAGAATTGAGCCACGAACAATGCGCTGCTGAGCGATTCGACGGCGTCGGGCTCTTCGTTGATCCAGGAGAGAACCTCACCACCGAGCCGCAGATGCTGCCCGACAGTCCCTCCTGCTTTCAAGGAGACGGTCGGCTGATAGAACAGGCTGCTGTACCCGGCTCCGCCGATGAAGTCGTTCGACTCTCCGCCCGCGCCTAGCCCCAAGCCAAACCAGAACCCGCGGCGGCCTCCGTCTTGGACCTCGACCAGCCCGGGAGGAGGCTGCTGCGCGCCCGCGACACCCGGGAGTAGCCCGACGAGCACTGTCAGGTGGAAAAGCAGAGTTGTCACCCAGAGGAAACGCGGCAAGCTGGTGAGCCGACACCGATCGGCGTCACGGTTAAGAGGACAAACCGTTGCAGGTACTTCCCGTGAGATGGTCAGCATGGAGGTCTCCCGCTGACGTTAAGTTAGAACTCCGCTTCGATCCGTCACACTCTCCGCAAGGGTCAGACCATCCAATGAAGCGTTCCCGCTTGCTGCTGATCGCCGGCTTCGTTCTCGTGGCGGCGGTCTGCGCTCGGTTAGGAGTCTGGCAGGTCAGCCGGCTACGCGAGAGGCGGGGCGCCAATGCCTTGGCGGCCGCGGCCAGGTCGGAGCCACCCGTGGTGCTGGATGGCCGGAACCGAGGTGCCGCCGTCGCGGAGCGGCGAGTCCGGGCGAGAGGTCACTACGATCATGCTCACGACATCGTGGTGAGGGGAAGAGAGTACGGAGGAGTTCCCGGCGTGGAGATAGTGTCGCCGCTCCGGCTCGCAGACGGAAAGACGGCGGTACTGGTAAATCGCGGCTTTGTCCCGGCGCCTGATGCCGTCACGGTGAGCTCGGACTCACTGCGCGAGCCGGGTGAGAAGCAGGTGGAAGGAATCGCACTCCCGATCGCCAGCGGCGGAGGCAGGCCTCTCGAGCGCGGCGGCCGGACTACCTGGGCGCGACTCGATCTCGAGGCGCTCCAGGCCAGACTGCCGTACCCGATCTACCCGGTGTACATCCGGCAATCCCCCGACAGCGCGCTGCCCAGGTTCCCCCGGCGACTCGACCCGCCCGTGCTCGACGACGGCCCCCACCTGAGCTACGCGATCCAGTGGTTTGCGTTTGCGGTGATTGCGGTGGTGTTCGCGGGCGTTATAGCGAGACAAAAGCGTGAACAGTGAACGGTAAACAGTAAACGGGAACGCGGATGGGGATCCTTCACGATGACATTCGCGGACCGTCCAGCTCCTCGATGGTCTTTGTCGACGGCTGACGAGTCTTCTGCAGCCGTGCCGCCGTGGCTTCGGCCGCACGAAGGGCCCGGAGCAGATTTTGGCCGGCGAGCTTCTTGAGGTCGCCATCGCTCCAGCCTCGCCGGATCAGCTCGGCAAAGAGCTGGGGGAACTTGGAGACATCCTCCAGGCCTTCGGGCACCGTATCGATGCCATCGAAATCACTTCCGATGCCGACGTGATCGATCCCAGCCACCTTGCGAACGTGCTCGATGTGATCGGCGACCTGCTTCAGCGTGGCCCTCGGCTGAGGGTGAGCCGCCTTCCATTCGTCGGCGAGTCTCCGTTGCTCCGCCGTGTCGGGTACTGTGGCCTTCAGTCGCTCCCACCCCTGCCGGGCCTCGGCGTCCCAAGCGGCCGCGTCCGGGGACACGAACGCGGGCACGAAGGTGACCATCACCACGCCGCCATTCTTCGGTAACCGCGCGAGAATCGAATCCGGCACATTGCGGGGATGATCGGTCAACGCGCGGGCCGACGAATGGGAGAAAATGACGGGGGCCTCGCTGACATCGAGTGCGTCACTCATCACCGCGGGCGACACGTGGGAAAGGTCTACCAGCATGCCCAGCCGGTTCATTTCACGCACAACCTCGCGCCCGAACTCCGTGAGCCCATGGTGCCGCGCGGTGTCCAGCGCCGCGTCGGCCCAGTCGAGGGTCACGTTGTGAGTCAAGGTCAGGTACCTGGCGCCGAGATCGTAGTAGGACCGCAGTGCGCCCAGGGAATTCTCGATCGCGTGGCCCCCTTCCATGCCGAGGAGCGACGCGATTCTGTGGCGCTTGAAATTGCGCTCGATGTCGTCGGCGGTGAGCGCCAGCGCAAGGCGATCGGGATAGCGGGCAATCATACGGCGGGCGATGTCGAACTGCTCCAACTGGACCCGCGCGTAGCCGCTGTCCTTGATCTCGCCGGGGATGTAGATAGACCAGAATTGCGCCCCCACCCTTCCCTCTGCCAGGCGCTCCAGGTCGGTCTGCTTGGGCGCCCGTCTCCGAAGATCGTAGGCGGCCACATCCCGCGGAGCCGTCTTGGACTCCCGGATTTCCCAAGGCAAATCGTTGTGCCCATCGATCAGGGGAGTGGACTCGAGCAGCTTGCGCGCGTGCTCAAGCGCGCCATCCTGGGACTGGGCAGACGCGGGAGAGAACATGCAGGTGAGCAGTAGGAGGTGAGAGGTGAGAGCGAAGACGTAAGACGTAAGAGGTGAGAGGTGAGAGGTGAGAGGGCAGGGGTGAGAGGTGAGAAGGGTGTGAGTGTTCATTGGAAAGTCCTAATTCAGGGTCCAGTCACCAAGACTATCATCTCTTACCTCTTACTTCTCAGCCTTGCTTCTCACCTCTCACCTCTTACCTCTCACCTCTCACCTCTCCTCTTACCTCTCACCTTCCTTGAAGCTGCACCAGCTCCGGTCTCGTCACGAATTCCGGGCAGATCGTCCGGTCGTACTCATACGGTCCGCCGGTTTCCGCATCGGTCCAGGGGAAGCCGCGGCACACGGCAGGATAGTGCGGCTCGGCGTGGATGGTGCATACGTTTTTCTGGAGAAAGACGCAGCGGCCCCCTCGTACCCGGGTCCGCCACTCGCCCCAACGAGTCCGATAGATCATTGCAGGGCTGTGAGCCTCGGCGATCGCCGCGGCTTCCTCATCACTCAAGGTGACGCCGTGAGCACAACAGGACGAGTGATGGGGACAGGGGAAACACGGCAGCGATGGGTAATCGCGCATGCCCAAAGCTAGCCGCTCGGGGCAAGCGCCACCATTACGGTGACGATTTCGTGGGGCGCCGCGTGAAAGGGTACGCTGCGGCCGCCATCGTCCAGCCTGATCTCGTGAAGAGTCTGCTCGTCAGCCCGGGCACGATGCGCCCCACTCACCGGACGTGAGAACTGCCATGCTCCCGCCGCCGGTCGTGCGGTGGCGTTGTAGCAGCGGAGCACCATCGCGGATCCCCTTTCGGCCGGCTTGAGCGCGGAGAACACCATGCCATCGCCCTCCAGTCGTATGTCGATGGGCTCCAGCCTCAGTGGCGACGCCTGCCGCAGCCAGATTCCCCGGACAGGGAGGAAGAGATCCTCCCATAGCTCGGCGAGCCAGTTCCCTTCTTCTACCTGAGACTGGGTCACCGGGGCAATCGCGAGCTGGAGCCGCTCCGTACCCTGGCACTGCGCCATCGGCGTGGCCACCGGCCAGCCGGCATGACCCGGACGAGTCGGGAGATCTCCCCGGGAGAGTTGGCCCACCGCCCGGAAGATGGTCAGCAGCAGATCGCCCCGCCGGTCGAGCTCGTACTCGAAAAAACCGGGAGCCAGCAGCGCCAGCCCCCGGCGCTTTGAAGCTCGCGCCACGTAGCGCTGCGCCGGCGCGGTTGCCACCGGTGTCTCCCGGGAATACCCGTGGCTGTGGTTTTCGAGCGGAGCGCGCTCCACGGTACCGAACTGCGCTCCAGCCCCGGCACTCCCACCCGCAACTCCGGTGGGCAGCCGCACGCGGAGACGATGATCCAGTGCCTGGTTGTCAATCTCGAAGGTGCACCGAACTGCGGGACTTCCGGCATACAGTGACACGATTAATCGAACTCCTATGACACCCAACCCGTGGCCCCGTGGTCGCCGGCCTGCAGTCAATTGCCAGCGCAGCTCCACCGCCGCAACCAGAGGTCCATTCGCCAAAGCGCGCAGTGCCACCGGCCCCTTGGTCCGCCGCAACCGGTCGTGCAACGGAGGACAGTAGGTATAGCTGTCGCCGACATCACCGCTCGATTCCAGACCGAGCAGAGGACGATAGCGCTGGCGGGTACGGCGGTCAGTCAGCTCGAGGGTGCCCTTCGATCCAACCCGGACCTCCAGAAACTCGTTGCGGAGGGTTCGACCCTCGAGCCAGGCTGCGGCAGCGGAGGGATGGGCACCCTCGCCCATATCCAGACGCATCAGCTCCAGCCCACCCAGCTGGGGAGCGCGAAACGCCACGCGGGTGCGGTCTACCTCGTCCTGGTCGGGATAGTGACGCGTCGCATCGAGCCGCTCCTGCGCACGGCCACTGCCGAGCGGCTGCACCGCGAGTGCCCCGCTGGCGGCAATCAAATGAAATGGACGGCTTCCCCCGCCGACCCGAGGAATCCGATCACCGGGTGGGCCGACCAGAACATCGCGCCGGAACCAGGTGAGATCCGCGACTACCACACCTTCCCGCCTGCGGGGGACTGGATTCCAGAGCACCAGCTGGGGGACCCCGGCCGCAGGCTCTGCGCGCACCCGGTCGGGGTCGTTCCCGATCAGCGCATCCAGACTGGTCCGTGCCAGCTCCGATGCGAGGCTGCGCGCATCGTCAAGCCGAAGTTCCACCCTTCGGGCGACCGCGTCACTGATACACCCGCCGATGGAGTCGTGAAACTCGCTCTGGAGAAGAAGACGCCAGGCATGGTCCAGCAGGGCACGCCGGTCGCCGCGTCCCGTCGCCACACACAGCGCCACCAAAGGCTCGGCAATGCGGGAGAGGGCGAGCTCCGCGGCAGCATGCCGCCGCTTGAGGGGTGCGCGAGTCGCGTGCACGCCCTGCAGGGTCCAGGTATAGCCGTAGGACCAGCGGAGCTCACCGCTGATTACGCGCACTCCCGCCGCCTCTCCGGCTGCCGCGACAAAGAAGTCGTACAAACGAGAGATCCTGAACTCGCTGCCGGGCTCGAGGCGAGCCAGCAGTGCGCGAAGGGCGACTATGGCGGGATGAGCGGCGTGGTGATCGGCACCGACGAATACGGGAATTTGGCGAGTGGCCGCCCGGGTGACCAACGTCGAGCGGATCCGGGACCAGTCTGGAGGGAGCCGCTCGGGGTCCGCGGCCAAGGCGGCACCGATCTCGTAGCCGTCGGGGGGCAGATGATAGAGCAAGACCTCCCGGCCGTCAGGTCCACGCCAGCGATAGAGATCGTGTTCCTGACCCACTTCGCCGCCGAGGCCCCGCCAAACCACGCCGAAACGGATGCCGAATTCTCGAGCCAACTGGGGCCAGGCCGCCGGATGGCCAAACGCGTCGGGGGAATACAAGACGTCGGTTCGTCCGCCGAGTCGCTTGGCATCGCTCTGGCCCGCAAGGAGGTTGCGGATCAGCGATTCGCCCGAGGGAATCAGCTCATCCGCCAGGACATACCAGGGACCGACCTGAAGTCGCCCGGCACGCACCAACTCCATGACCTGGGACTCTCGGTCGGGACGGACGCGCAGGTAGTCCTCTAGAAGAACGGTCTGACCATCGAGCAGAAAGGTGGAAGGCGGCTCGGAGCCGAGCCGATCGAGCAGATCATCCAGCGCAGGAACCAGTCGCGCCAGAAAGATGGTTTGCGGGAGGTACCATTCCCGGTCCCAATGGGTGTGCGGGATCAGGTGGAAGGTGTACCCTGGCATCGCGGGTAAAACTAACCCGCCTCAGTCGTACCCGGTGTATGGCTCGGTCAGAAGTCGGATGCCCAACGGGCGGTATTCCAATACGTGGGTCAGGCGTACTGCGGAAGGGAGCCGCTCGACGCGGCTCTCGACCAGTCTGAAGTTGGAGTCGCTGCCGAGCCCCATGGCGTTCAGCCGCTCGGCCTCACCCTGCGCCACGTCGCCGGGAGTGGGCCGGCTCGCGGGGTAGGCGTCCTCATGATGGCGTATCAGTGCCTGCCAGTGGTCGTCACCCGCTCGCTCGACCGACTCCCGAATCTGCTCCCGGGTGAATGGCATTGTTCCCCACCTGCTCCTGGTCCCGTTCGATCAGGCAGACCGCGGCCAGTATCAGGAACCCCCCGGCCAGCGGCGCAAACCGGATGTTGCCGAAGTGGTAGCCCATCAGCACGAACGCCGCTACCAGGGAGATGCAGACCCATCCGGCCCAGCGGCGCAACCTTTCGCCTAAGTCCACGGACCCGTCTCCATGAAGGTGAACGGCTCAATATGCGAATGACCCGGGTGAGCGGCTGTAGGTCAGGTCACGTCAAGGACGTGACCCAGGGAAGGCGGGATGACCGGATCAGTGGTTGGGGCGGAATGCCCAGACGGCAAAACGGACCGCGAGGAGCCCGAGGACGGCATAGCCGAGCGAATCCCAGCGCACCTGGGACAACCAGGACATCACCTGGCCGGGGACGAGGCCGACGGTGTTGTGCGCCAGGATAAGGGCGTATTCGACCATAGTCCGGAAGCGGTGGGTAAAAACCTGCACTCTGGTCGAGTCGCAGGGTCCTATTCGAGTGTACTCCCCCGTTCCGGAGCCGTCAATGCTGGCACAACGCTGGATTTACACTCGGGTAGACCAGATAAGGTGGCTGGCGGCTCGCAGCCGTTCCCTGTCCAACAGCCGCTCAATCGCAACACTTGGTACCGGCATGAATCCGTCTGGTCCCATGGTCAACTCGATCACATCAGCGTCCTTACCGAACCACCGGGCGCTCGGCTCCACATCCGACGGATAGATGAACCCGGGCAGGGCTGCCGCAGCAATGGCCGCCTGTGACCCAATTCCAGACTCCGGCATCGTGCCGGCCCACAGCTCCGCCCCATATTCCCGCGCACGCCGGTAGATCCGACATACTTCGGTGAGCCCACCGACCCGATGCACCTTGATGTTCCACACCCGCGGGCCGGCGAGCTCGCTGATCTGCCGGGCCGCGGTGGCATCGTGCAGCGTCTCATCAATGCAGACCGGAGTGCGTAACTCCCGGGTGAGTCGCGCATGACCGACCAGCTCGTCGGGAGCGAGCGGCTGCTCGATGTAGAGCAGATCGGCCGCGTCGAGAGCGCGAAGGTTGGGCTCGTGCTCGGGCCACTCGTATGCCCCATTGGCATCCACCGTCAGCGGGAGCCCGGAACCGGCCATCGCTTCTTTGACCGCTTCCACCGGAGCCGAGTCCCATCCGGGTGCGACCTTGATCTTCACCCGGCGATAGCCGCGGGCCAGGGCGTGGTGCACCCAGCACCGTAGCGTGTCCAGCGAACGGTCCGGCGGTATCCCCAGCGCGACGCCACAAGGGATGCTAGTGCCCGGTTCGACGCCCAGCCGCTCGGCCAACAGATGTGCTAGACCGGTGCCCCGCCGAGCCGCCTCGAGATCCCAGAGCGCAGTATCGAGCCCCGCACGAGCGAACCGATTGCCGCGTATCCCATTCCGAAGAACCGGGTCGGCTGCTTCCGGGGTATCTACCCGCGCCTGCAGCAGCCGGGGGATGAGCACGTGCTCGAGGAGATAGCGGGCGCTCGCGAGGGTCTCGTCGGAGTAGAACGGCAGCTCGAAGGGAGGCGACTCACCGAATCCCTCATGCCCCTCCTCATCCTGCAGAACGACCACGAGCGACCGCCGTTCGGTCATGGTGCCACCCGAGATGATGAACGGCTCGACCAACGGGAGCGTGAGCTCGTACAGTTCTATTCGCTCGACAGACATTCTTTTGGAGTTGAGGGTTGGAAAAACCTCACCACGAAGGCGCGTGACCTGCATGCCCTTCGTGACCTTCGTGTTCTTCGTGCCTTCGTGGTGA
>DASXRM010000191.1:0-3647 GCA_036506575.1 Gemmatimonadales bacterium
AGGACGCCAGAAATCTCAGTTCCATCGTCTTCGATAAGACCGGGACCCTGACCCTTGGAGAGCATCGGGTTGTCGCCCTTCGCACGGCAGCGGGGCTGACCGAAGACGATGCGCTCGGGCTTGCCGCAGCGGTTGAGCGGGACTCGGAGCATCCCATAGCGCGGGCCGTGGTCGCCACTGCCCAGGAGCGTGGGCTTGCCACCTCGACTGCCGAAGCCTTTAAGGCGATCCCAGGCTTCGGTGCCGAGGCCATCGTCCAAGGGCGACGTCTCACCGTCGGCGGTCCGAACCTGCTGCCACGGGTCAGCGCAGAGATCGGCCCTGAGTTCGGCACCTTTGTCAATGAGGCAGCAAAACGGGGACAAAGCGTCATCTACCTGGTCGAGGGACGGCGTGTGCTTGCCGCCTTTGCTCTGGCCGATGCGATAAGGCCCGAGTCACGGGAGGCGGTCGCCCGGCTGCACCAGCTTGGAGTCGAGGTCGTGATGCTGACCGGCGACGCGAAACCGGTGGCCGATGCCGTGGCGCGCGAGCTCGGGATCGACACCGTGTTCGCCGAGGTACCGCCGGAGGGGAAGGCCGCCAAGATCGAGGAGCTCCAGCAACAGGGGAAGCGAGTTGGAATGGTCGGCGACGGCGTCAACGATGCCCCGGCGTTGGCGACCGCCGACGTCGGCATCGCCATTGGCGCCGGAACCGAAGTGGCCGTGGAGGCGGGCGACATCGTGCTGGTGCGGAGCGATCCGCGGGATGTGGCGCGGATCATCAGGCTGTCAAAGGTCAGCTACCGCAAGATGCTCCAGAATCTCTGGTGGGCATCCGGTTACAATATCGTGGCGATTCCGCTGGCCGCCGGGGTGCTCGCCTCGAACGGGATCGTGCTGTCGCCCGCAATAGGCGCGGTGCTGATGTCGCTGAGCACGGTGATTGTGGCGATCAATGCCCAGCTCTTGCGGCGTGCGAAGCTATAGAGAACGAGAGGCACCGGTACGGGCGCGGATCGGTGCCTCCAGTGTCAGACGGAGCTGGGTGTTCTGCGTCGGTGGCTCAGTGGGTGATCAGAGTACCGAGCTCCTGGGTGACGTTTGCGAACGGGCTGAACACGAACAGGGTCCCGCCCGAGTTCCCACCCCAGAGAACCCCGGCGAGCTTCACGCTGCTGCCGGTGATCTGGAACACGCCCGAACCGCTGTCGCCGGCGCCCACCCCCGCCGAAACGAAGGTCTGGCAGAGCTGCACGATTCTGGAGCCTTGAACTCCGGTGTTGACGCAGGTGTTGGTCACCAGCCCGGATGTCCATCCGGTGGTGCGGCCCACCTTGTTCACGGTGGTGCCGACAGGAAGGCATCCCCCAAGCGTGGTGCAGTCGTCAGAGGTGATGCTGAACGAGCCGGTGATCGTGATGCTACCGTTGTTCGCCCCGCTCGTCTGGGCGATCAGGCCGAGGGCCTGATTGGCGCCGTCGATGTACGCCGCGCGTGAGGCGTCGCTGAAACGACACTTCCGGCCGCGCGGGCATCCGTTCCTCACGTAGACCGGATCAGCCACCTCGGTGGCGATCTGCGTCGGGTCCGTCGTCTGGAGCGGCTGCCAGTAGGGGGTATTCTCTACGCCACCCTGGGTGTTGGTGCAGTGCGACGCGGTGATGAACGACTTCTGGGTCCCCGAGGTGGCGTTGAAGCCCACGCTGCACAGGAAGCCCGGGAAGTTGATCTGCACGCCGGCGCGCACTGGACGATCCACCACATTCTGCAGCGTGGCGACCTGGACGATCGGCTCGGCTCGCTCGACGATTACCGCGTCGTCAGGAATGCGGAGCCGCGCCACTGCGGCGCGAACCTGGCTCATCGCGCTTAGATTCTCAACCCCGATACGGACCCGATTGCTGGTCTCGTCGTTGTCCACGAACACCGCGCCGGGGACGGCGAGCGCCTCGACGGTCGCCGCGGCCTGCCAGCGCTGGAGCTGCTGCCAGGGATAGCGCCCCTCGAGTACCCGCAGCGCGGCGGTCGAAAGTCCTCGCCCAGCGAGGTATCCCGCGAGCAGCCGCTCAGCGGGGACGCGGCTCGAACCTCGAGTGAGATATACGGCCGGCAGCCCATCCTGGTTCAAGAAGAAGCCGCCGAAGCCGCGAACCTGGCGAGCGAACTCGGCGGCGGATGGAAGATCCGAGCCCTGCGAAGACTGCACGCGGGCGGAGAGCGGTCCGGCATCCGGAGAAGTCGGACTGGAATTATCCTGACACGCGGTGAGGGCCAGCGCGGCACTCGCCGCGAAGCCCAGTCCGAGAAAGCGAGAACGCATCATGCACTCACCTCTCAGTAGGAGCGATGATCCTAGCGATACGCTAGTTGATGGGGTGGGACGTGGCAAGGAAGGCCTCCCATATTCTATATACGTCTTTTTACGTCGGGTCGCTAGCCCGAAGGAGATCACCGCTTCAGGTAGTTATGAATGCCCTTCTTGTACCCGGACTGGCAGCGTCACCATAGTTTTGCCCAGCCAGCGGAGCCGCTTCTCCACGGCGAGCGCCGTCTCGTTGTGCAGCAGCCGGTGATACCACTTCTCCCGCTGAAAGATCATTTTGCCCGCGAAGAACACGACCTGGGGGAACTCCCGGGCGACTTCCAGGCATAGCCTCTCGGCTTCGGCGACGGCCTCCGTGCCGATACTCATCCTCGATGTGGCTGGAACGCCCAACTCGGAGGCGAGTCCCACGTACTTTGCTAGCATCTCCTCCGTACGCTGGCGAAGGTCCTCGACCGCGTGCTCCCCCTTGAATTCCCCGGAGTCGACCACTCCAACAGAAACGAAGACCAGGTTCTTGAAATGACCCGGAAAGGTTCGGAAGATGTTCAGCAGGGTGTGTATGCCGACTCCCCCATAGGAGCCGACCAGCACGGCGGCCGTGGCTTTCTTCGGGTCGACCTCTCCCGTAGGTCTGGGCCGCGCTGAAACGGTATGGGGTAAGTCACCCAGCTCCTGGTAAAGCTGATCCAGCCTGGTGGCTACCCTCCGGTAGTGCCGGCGGGTGATGAAGCACAGGCCAATGACCAGCGTGGTGATCATAATCGTAATCCATCCACCTTGAGCGAACTTCTCATAGACGGTAGTCAGGAGAATCGTCGTGCATAAGGCGAGGCCGGCCGCGAACAGGGCCAAACGAGGCTTCCACTCCGGTCGGCTGCCTCGGTGTTGGTACCAGAAGCGCAGCATGGCCAGCATGGAGAGGGAGAACGTGAGGAACACGTTGATGCTGTACATCACCACGAGGTGGCCGACATTGCCCGCAGTGTAGAGCAGCGCCGCAAGGGCCGCAGCGCCCATGAGCAGGATGCCGTTCTGGGTGGTGAGACGTTCCGAGAGTGCCGCAAAGCGGTGAGGTACCCAGGAGTCCACGGCCATGTTTGCCAGGACGCGAGGCCCATCGATAAACCCTGCTTGGGCGGCCACCACGAGAAGCATGGCCTCGGAGAAGAGCGTAAGAACCATGAACGTGCCGCCGAACGGGAGCCCCGCCACCAGGCTTCCGGTCAACACAGCGTTCATGGTCTTCCCGGGCACCGGCGTGATCCGCCATAGCAGGTAACAGAGCAGGAGACCCGAGGCGGTAAACGCGAGCGAGGTCCCCATGTAGAGCATGGTGC
>DASXRM010000192.1:0-2333 GCA_036506575.1 Gemmatimonadales bacterium
AGGCGATCTATTCGGCCATCGGCGCGGCCTGGACGGGGAGTTGCGCATCCGCCTCGACCGGCTGCGGATCGGGTTACGGCGGTTGCGTCAGGCCCGTCGGAAGCTGATGCGGGAGGGTGAGGTCCCCTGGTTCCACTATCAGAGTCACTTTGCCGATGTCTTCGCCCGAGGCGGTTTCGATGTCGTGCTGGGAAACCCGCCATGGCTCAGATCTGAGGCCATCCCGTCTGAGGTGCGGAGGCAGCTCATCGGCCGGTATCACTGGTGGCGGGCGCAGCGTCGCAGTTACGGGAACTGTCCGGACCTATCGGTGGCCTTCTTGGAACGGGCGCTGGAACTAGCCGCTCCCGGTGGTCTTGTGGCGATGTTGGTCCCTGCCAAGCTCACGAGCGCGGGCTACGCCGCGGTCGCCCGCCATGCACTCGCCAGCACAACCAAGCTCCACGCAATTGCCGATCTCACCGGGTGCACCAACGCCGAATTCAATGCCACCGTGTACCCGCTCGCGCTGATCACGAGCAAGACGGCGCCTCCAAGAGGGCACCGGGTGCGCACGGTGCTCTCCCCCGTGAGGGACGGCGGTGTCAGGCAGTCGGAGCTTCGTGGAGGCGGGCCGTGGCTCCTGGTGCGGAGCGGGATCCGCCGCGTGGTCGCAGGGCTTGAACGCCACCACCCCAGGCTGGGTGAGACGGTGACCTGCCATTTAGGACTCAAGACCGGTCTGAACCGAATCTTCCTGAACCCACCGGACGGCCTGGAGCCGGAGGCATTGCGGTGGGCGGTTCGCGGTCGCGACCTGAAGCCGTTCCGCTGCCAGTGCCGGGTGAGGCTGCTCTGGACCCACGACGCGCTGGGACGCCCTTCGTACCACGTCCCAGCTCGCGCCAGGGCCTACCTGGAGTCGCACGATGCCGAGCTGCGAGCCCGCCGAGATTTCCAAGGTGGTCCCCCATGGATGCTGTTTCGGGCCCGGCCAGCGGCCGCCCGGTATCGGGTGGTGTGGGCCGATCTGGCTCGCCAACTGACCGCGGTGGCGCTCACGACACGGCGGGACCTCGAGCGCATCGCTCTCAACAGCTGCTACGTGGCGCCGATGACGAGCGCTGCCAAAGCCGATGCCTTAGCGGCCTGGCTCAACTCCACGTGGCTGAGATCAACCGCCCGCCTCGGCGCCGTCCCTGCTTCGGGCGGGTTTGCGCGCTTCAATGCCCAGGTAGTCGCGCGTCTTCCGCTTCCTGACTCCGCATTGACCGACCCCACCCTCGCTCGGCTCGCCCGCGCGGCGCGGGCGGGAGAGGGGATTCAGGCAGAACTGGACGATCGAGTTGCCATCCATCTCGGGCTCTCGAGCTCGGCGCAGAACGCGCTTCGTGCCGCGGTGGACCGCACCGCCGGCGATAGTCGCTGAGGAACTGGTCGGGGTTCCGGACGCGCTCCTGACGGCGCTCCACCCCGGCCAGCCAGCACCGGGCATAGCGGTCGCCAGTGCACTGGCACGGAGCCTGGCCCCGGCGGAGCACAGCGCCACGGCACCCTCGTGGCTGCTTCCAGAACAGGAGCGGAGCTTCCGGCGCGTGCTCGCCGCGCTGCACCGACACGGCGGAGCGTTGCTGGCCGATCCGGTCGGAAGCGGCAAGACCTACGTGGCGCTTGCCGTCGCGGCCGCGCTCAACCGGGGATCCACCGCATGCCTGGTCCCGGCAACCCTGCGCGCCCAGTGGGAAGCCACGGCGGCTCGCCTCCGAATCCCGGTCACCCTCTCGTCCCACGAACAGATAAGCCGCGGCAGGCTGCCAGGAGGTACTCGAGGTCTCGTCATCATCGACGAGAGTCACCATTTCCGAACCGGGCACACCCAGCGCTACCCGCACCTCGCGCCCTGGCTGGTGGGCCGCCCCGTCCTGCTCGTAACCGCCACTCCGATCGTCAACCGCCCTTCCGACCTCAGTCGCCAGCTGCTGTTGGGGGTCCGAGACAACGCGCTTGCGATGGATGGCATTCTCTCGATCCGCGCCATGCTCGCAGCCGGCTGTCCAGGGTCAGCATTGGGTCAAATCGTGGTGGAAGGTGAAGCGGTAGCCGAACACCGCCCTCGGAGAGTGCATCGAAGCAGCAAGCCTACGGCTGCCGAGTGTCTCGAAGCTGCGCGCCTGATCGAAATGCTGAACCGGCTACGTCTGTCCCACTGCCGGCCGATCGCCACCTTGATCCGGGGCGTTCTTCTGCGCGCTGCCGGCTCCAGTCCCGCAGCGCTGAGTGGGGCACTGCGGCGTTACCGCAGGCTCCTTCTCCATGCACGCGACGCCCTGCAGGCGGGCCAAGCCATCGACCGC
>DASXRM010000193.1:0-10986 GCA_036506575.1 Gemmatimonadales bacterium
ATTGTCCGCCTGCAGAAGCTGCTCGGCCATGCTGACCCGACGATGACGCTCCGCTACATGCAGCACGCGCCGGAGGCGTATCTCGACCAGGACGCAGCGGCGATCGCGGCCCACATGGGCGGGGAGACGGATCAGGAGACGGCGGCTCGGGTAGCAGCGGCCCGCAGCGGGCTCAAGCAGGCGTGAGCGTCACAAAGGTCCCGACGTCGGGACCTGTTAGACGTCTAAACTTTTCCCGGTGCCGGGAACATTCGCCGGCGAAACGTTTGTAACGGCTGGTGGCAGTTTTGGTGGCAGTCTGGCGCGCTTTCAGCGGCCCCAGCGGACTGAGGCGGAAAAGTTTAACCAGTTAGACCAGAGGCAGACGGAAGGACGCGGACTGAGGCGGACAGGGCCGGAAACAGGGGCAGGCCCTTATGAGTCCGCTGCTCTAACCGTCTGAGCTAAGGGCCCAACCACAAGAAAACTTCATGCTGCATGGCCGCTTAGACAAGAGCACGTAGCAGCCGGTTTGAGGCTGGGCTGGCGGGGCAACAATGCCAGCACCTCCCCGGATCCGGTCGGCGAGATCATGATGGAACGGGGGAAGAACCCCGTACGGTGAGAAGGCCGATGGGGCTGCCCGCCCCACCTGATGTCGAGTCAGCGCCATAGATACCCCACAGCTCTTCACGGATCAGGTGCGGCGAGAAGCACTTACGCCCATTCAAAGAGGCTGATGGCTGGCTTCGTTCGTGCATGGCGGGGACCGTCCCTCGTTACCTTTGAGGCTATGCTCTCATTCTGCCGTGCCAGTCATCTGCTGCTCGCCGCCGGTCTGGTAGCCTCGTCGGTCACCTGTGGCGGCGAGGACCTGACCCGGCCCACCCCCGACACCCCCGGTGGCGAGCTCGCGGTCACCGCCGGCCCGCCGGCCCAGATTACCGTGACCCGGCAGCCTCCGGCGAGCGCGCTGGACCAGGAGGTGTGGGACCCCGGCACCCAGCCCATCGTGGTGGTGAAGGACGCTGGCGGCATCGCAGTCGCGGGCGTCGTCGTCACCGCGAGCATCGCGTCCGGGACACTGCAGGGCACGCCGACCGCAACGACGAGCTCCAACGGGACCGCCGCATTCACCGATCTTGGGATTGCCGGGACCGGTCCGCACACGCTTGGCTTCGCCACGGGCTCCGTCGCCGCGACCTCGTCGTCCGTCACAGTGAACGCCCTGCCCCCGGAAGCGACCACGGGCAAGTGGAACCTGCCGGTCGCCTGGGACATCGTGCCGCTGCACATCCATCTGCTGCCCACAGGGAAGATTCTGGCGTGGGGTAAGTACGAGACCGACGGCAGCATGGGGATGCCCAGGCTGTGGGATCCGACCATCGGTCCGCCCACCACCGCGCCCATGGTGGCCGCCGACACCATGCTGTTCTGCTCCGGTCATGCCCTCATGGCAGACGGCCGCCTGATGGTGTCCGGCGGCCATAAGTCCGACGATCGGGGACTCGACGTCACCAACATCTTCGACCCGGCGACCGAGACCTGGGGCTCCGGCTTCCCGAAGATGGCGAAGGGGCGATGGTATCCCACGGTGACGACCCTCGCCGATGGCCGCATGGTCACCGTCGCCGGTCGGGACACGACTTCTTCGGTGGTGCTGATCCCCGAGATCTGGGAAAACAATCAATGGGTGAAGCTCACCGGCGCGAGCCTGAAGCTGCCGTATTATCCACGGCAGTTCGTGGCTCCGAACGGCAAGCTCTTCTATGCGGGGGAGCGGATCAAAGCGCGTTACCTGGACGTCGATGCGGTGACCGCCAACGGCCGCGGTCGCTGGTCGTCGAACAAAGGGTTCACCCACCTCTGGCCGTACAATCGCGACTATGGCTCTGCAGTCATGTACGACACGGGCAAGATCCTATACGTCGGGGGCGGCGGTGATCTGAATTGGAGCACGAACGACCCCAAAGCGAGCGCCCCCACCGCGACGGCCGAAACCATCACCCTCGGCGTCAGCGGGCCCCACTGGAGCAGCACCGACCCGATGCATTTCGCTCGCCGGCATCTCAATGCGACGATCTTGCCGGATGGCCAGGTGCTGGTCACCGGTGGCACCAGCGCGGGCGGTTTCAACACCCTGTCCGGAGCCGTGCATGCGGCCGAGGTCTGGGACCCGCAGACCGGCCACTGGTCGCTGCTGGCCAGCAACAGCATCGATCGAGCGTATCACTCGGTGTCGCTGCTCCTGCCCGACGGCACGGTGCTGCACGGAGCGAGTGGCGATGCCAGCGTGCCGCTCTCCACGCAGCTCTATCCGAGGCAAGCCAACCACGAGATCTTCCGGCCGCCGTATCTGTTCAAGGGCGTCCGGCCGACGATCACCGGCCTCTCCAAGACGACCGTGACCTACGGCGAGACGTTCACGGTCACCACCGCGTACGCTGCTCAGATCACCAAGGTCCGCTGGATCCGCCTGGGCTCGGTCACGCATGCGTTTGACGCGAACCAGCGCGCCAATACTTTGACCTTTTCCCGCGGCTCGGGGCAGGTCAGCGTCACCGCCCCGTCGAATGCCAGGCGCGCCCCGCCCGGCCACTACCTGCTCTTTCTTCTCAACCGCAACGGGGTGCCGTCCGCCGGCAGGATCATGCGAGTCCAGTAGCAGATCCGGTTATGAGCCGACCTCTTGTGGCGGAGCGATCAGCATCCGAACCGCGCTTAACAGCTCTTCGACGGTGAATGGCTTCTGGAGAAACCGCTTGGCCACCTCGCCCTGGGGACGCTCGTAGGCCGAGGTGTACAGCAGCGGGGGCGGTGAGGGCAGGCGGGCGACCTCCAGCGCAAAGGCGTGGCCTCCCATTCCCGGCATCACCAGGTCGGTGATTACCAGTGCCACCTTGCGCCGGGTCATCCGAAGTAGCTCGAGGGCCTGCTCGCCGTCGTTTGCCAGCATGACGCGATAGCCCTCCTGAGCCAGCACCCGCTCCATGAACCGGCGCGCGATCGCCTCGTCGTCCACCACCAGAATGTTTTGTGGCATGCCTTGGCCTCGGCGCGTCGGTGTGGGAGCAAGCCGACCTGCTCTATGCCCCTTTTTGCCAAACATCATTGGGAACTTCTGCCTATGCAATCCTGACGAAGTTAGGAGGGAGGCCACACCAGGTAGGCTCGCGTCTCGGGCACCCGTCGGGTGACCGACGGCTGGTCGCGGTACCAGCTGTGGCGAATCATCACTCCCACGTCTCCCCCCAGACCGATCATCCGTCCCAGCCTGATTGCAGTCCCGAGTCGCGCATACGTGTCGGTATGATCCGCCTCGGCGCCGTACACGCTGTGAACCCAAGTCAAGCGGCCGTCGAATCGGAGCAGGTCACGCCCGTCGTAACGGAGCGACGCCAAAAATCTGGCCCCTGCTCCGGGGCCGTAGTCATAGTCGCGCCGCCAGACGTGCCCGTAATCCGAGGACACCGCGCCCAGGAGCACCGCCTCCAGATAGGCCCCGAAACGAACCTGAGCCCGGGCGCCGACGCTCCGCTGATACAGGAGCGCGCCGCTCATACTCTGGCTTCCGGCTTCCACCAACGGCACGTCCAGGTAGTCGTAGTGCTGGAACAGCCCCAGCACGAGTTGGCTGCGGGGCGACCGGCTGAGCTCCCGTCGCGCGAGCAGACCGGAAATCGCGATCTGATTGATCACACCGGTTGGCTCGGGGCTGACCTGCAAGGTCAATTCGAATGCATCGTACGGTTTTCGGAACCCTTGGTCGAAAGGGCTGCTCTGCTGGTACACAAACTCCAGAAAAGTCCGATCCCCCGTCACTCCGTCTATCGTCTCGCCCGGAGCCCGTCGCTTGCCTACGGCAATCCATCCGGTGCCCAATTCCGGGTCCCCCCCGCCGGTAGCGCCAACGTCGCGCATCCTGTTCGAGAGCAGCCCCTGCGCGCGCGCCACCGGACTGAGCGCCAGGGCGGCCATCCCCCGTCCCAAACCGAAGCCGCCCGATTGGGCTCTCAGCAGCGAGCTCAGCCGGAAGGTCACCTCCCCGAGTGCCATGCCACCCAGCGTAGTGTTGATGAAGTCGTTCAGGGAGGGTGGAACGTTCTCGGTAAACAGCTCCCAACTGGCGCTGCCCACGGCGACGTAGGGCAGTGATCCCCAGAAGCCGTAGCCGCTGGCACGCGCGGAGTTGAGGTAGAAACTGCCGTGATACGGGTGAGCGAACTGGTTGTCCAGGAAGCAATCGTCGTCCCACACGAAGCCGCGTCGGAAATTCGCCCCCCAGACGCGGGTCCCCACGTTGGCCCAGGGCCACCGCTGCACGTACCAGTTATAGGCCCAGGGGAGTGCGTTTAGAACCAACACTCCCCCCGCTGCCTGCCAGAAACTGGGATGGACGGTTCGCCCGCTGTCAGGACGCTCCTGTCCCTCGGCCGCTCTGCCGCCGACGGTGCCGGCGACCACGAGGAGCGCGAACCAGCCGATGCCATTGAGCCGCATGGAGCGAGAGCGCCTCCCATCGGAGAGAAGCCGATGACGTCAGCGCTCCCAATTCTAGCCCGGGCAATTTCCTCCGCCGTGAGCGAGCCCACCTGAGATCTGTGCAACATGTTGCATTGGTAAGCCGCCGGCCGCGGACTGAACTGTCATATAGCGGACTGAACCGTCATATAAAGGAAGGAAGCGGTCGTGGGAAGATTCAGGTGGTCCCGCGGAGCCGCTCATACAGCTGGATATGCTTTTCCGCCATCGAGGCCTGGGTGAACCGCTCGGCGACGCGCTTTCGTCCCGCCTCGCCCATGCTCCGCCGCCGCGCGCCGTCCCGGCTCAAGGTGTCCAGGGCACGCGCGAGCGCCGACACGTCGCGCAGGGGAACCTCGAGTCCGGTCACGCCCGGCACGTTGACCTCGCGCACCGCGCTGGGTAGCGCGGTGGTGATGACCGGCCGTCCGGCGGCCATGGCTTCGAGAACGACGAGACCGAACATCTCCTCGACTGTCACCGAAGGCAGCACCAGGAAATCCGCATCCGCCATCCGACGCGGCAGATCATCATCGGGATACTCGCCGTACCAGCGAACCCGATCGGTGATCGCGAGCGCTTGGGCCAATGTCCGTAGTCTCGGTCCCTCAGGCCCGGAGCCGACGATATCGAGCCTGAGCTCCGGCACCTGCTCCAGCGCCCGAAGCAGGATGTCGAGCCCCTTGTACGCAACCAGGCGGCCGATGAAAATCGCCCGGGGCGACGCTCCGGGCGGGGGCGGGGGAACCACTTGCCAGCGGGTGTGGTCGATCCCGAATGGAATGACTTCGACCTTGCTCTCGAAGCCTCTCAGCTCGTTCGAGAGCGCCAGATGCGCCCGGCTGGGCACCACCACCGCGCGGGCCCTCTTGATCACCAGGCGAGTCATCGGCCGGTAGATCGAGCGGAGCGCGTCGGCGTGCTGGGTAACGACGACTGGAGTGTTACCGGCGCGGAGCAGGCAGGCCAGATCGGCTAGCGGGTGGGGGTGGTGAAGATGAATGATGTCGGCTCGTTTCCAGGCGGCCGCGATGTATCCCGGCGCAATCTCCTGAGATCCTAGTGCCGCAAAGGAGAAGGCGCGGGTGACCAGGGACCGCTGACGCCCTGCCTGACCGCCCCCACCCCGGCTTTCCACCGCCACGACTTCGACCTGATGGCCGAGATTGGCCGCGCCCTCGGCCAGTGTCTGAACGACGCGCTCCATGCCCCCGGATCGAGGCCAGTAGTACTTGGCGAGGTGGAGGATGCGCATGCCTGGAGATCACCTCGGGTGGGTGAGAGCGGGCCTTCGGTCTATATTCCCATTCGGTGCGGCAACTTCATCGGCGCCCCGGCCACTGTCAATCCTGAGAATTCGCTTGCGGCCAGCTTTCGTGAGCAACTATAGACCCGCGGCTCGCTAACGTGCGGGCTGTCATCGTTTCCCATCTCTACGCCGATCCGGCCAACCGGGCGAAGCTTCGTTCGCTCGCCGGGCTGGGCGTCAGCCTTGCCGTCGCGGTTCCGGACCGCTGGGCCGGGAATGACGGGCGATCCCACGGGACAGCCTGGGGCGATGATACCGGCGTCCGAGTGGTTCCAGTCGCAGTCCATGGGCGGATGGGCGAGCCGGCCCGCTTCCACTGGAACGCCAAGACCCTGCGCCGGCTGCTCACCGATTTTCGGCCCGACCTGCTCCACATAGAAGAGGAGCCCTGGACCCAACCTGCCGCGGTCTCGCTCCGGTTGGCGCGGCGCCTGGGCATTCACACCGTGCTTTCCACCGCAGAAAGCTTGCCGCGGGGTCACAGCTTGCGGCAGCGATTCCGACGGGAACGCAGTCTCCGCCTGGCGCAGGGCATCATCGGGGCCAACAAGCTGGCGTTGGCGCTCGCGACGAAACGGCGTCCTTCCATCCCCCATGTGAACCTCCCCCAGATCGGCGTCACGCCGCCGCCTGCGCTTGCCCGCGTGCCGCATCCCGGGCTATCGATCGGCTTCGTCGGCCGGCTGGTTCCGGAGCGAGGGCTCGACCTTCTCTTTCGAGCCTGCGTGGGCCTCGCAGGCAAGTGGACGCTGAGAGTCATCGGCACGGGACCGTCGCAGGAAGAGCTGGAGGCTCTGGCCGAGCGGCTCGGCATCTCGGCCCGGGTCTCCTGGCTCGGCCCTTTGCCCCGCACGGCCGTGGACGAGGTCTGGCCTCGACTCGACTGCGTCGTCTTCCCCGCTCGAACCACGCCGCGATGGGTGGCGACAGCCGCGCGAGGTGCGCTGCACGCCATGGCCAACGGCGTCACCGTCGTGGCCAGCGACTCGGGAGCATTACCGGAGATCGTGGGTGACACCGGACGGATCGTGCCGGAGGAGGACGTACCAGCGCTTGCCTCCGCCCTGCAGGAACTCTATGCCGACCGGGCGGAATGCGAGCGGCTGGGAGCAGCCGGCCGCCGTCGCATCATGGATGAGTTTTCCGATGCTGCCCTGGCCCACAAGACGCTCGCCTTCTGGCGCTCATTGGCGCCTGCAACCGGTTGACATCGGGTAACTTACGAGCGAACTTCGAGCCTGATGCAGCATCTCCGTCAATTCGTCCGGCACGCCGGGGTGGCCACAGCGGTTCTGGGGCTGAGTCTCATTGCTGGGCGGGTTTCTGCTCAAATCCCTCAGGTACCACCAGGCCAACAGCTCCCCACACCGGATCAGGCTCGCGAGGCACTCCAGAATCAGCCTGCGGTGGTGGAGCAGTTGCGAAGGCAACTTCTGGAATCAGGCCTTACGCCTGATCAGGTGCGTGCCAGGCTTCGTGCAGCGGGTTACCCGGAGAATTTCCTGGACGATTACCTGGTAGGCGCCGATACCACACGAAGCATCCGGCCCGGCCGCCGTACCATCGAGGCAGTTCGGGCACTGGGCATTCTGAGTGAACAAGAGACTGATTCCCTGCAGGTGCAGGATTCGGTGCTCGCGGTGTCGGATTCACTTCAACAGATCCTCGACTCGCTCCGTTTGGTGAGGGCCGACTCCGCTCGTGCCGACTCGCTAGCAGACTCTCTCTCCGTTCTCCAGGGCCGGGGACTCAAGCTGTTTGGAATGGAGACCTTTCGCCGCACCTCAACCCGCTTTCAAGCCGTTCAATCGGGGCCGGTGGATGAGAACTACCGGCTCGGCTCCGGTGACGTGTTGGTACTCATCCTGACAGGCGATGTCGAGCAAGCTTACACGCTCACGGTGACCCGAGAGGGTTTCGTGGTGATCCCGCAGGTGGGTCAGGTGTATGTCGCCAACCTTACTTTGGGCCAACTCGAGGATCAGCTCTATGCTCGGCTCCGGCGAGTGTATTCAGGGATCCGCCGGGGCTCCGGAGCAGCCACCAAGTTCCAGATCTCTCTCGCGCGGCTCCGCAATATCCAGGTTTTCGTGGTGGGCGATGTCGTGCGGCCCGGCGCGTACCAGATCTCGGGCGCCGGGACCGTCCTCACCGCCCTCTACTCTGCCGGCGGGCCCACCACCAATGGAAGCTTTCGACGGGTCGAGGTGCGGCGGGGCGACAAGCTGATGAACACACTCGACATTTATGACTACCTCCTGCACGGCATCAACGCGAGCGACGTTCGGCTCCAGAACGGGGACGTCGTTTTCGTTCCGGTACACAGCGGGTTCGTCAAAGTTGCTGGAGAAGTCACCCGACCGGCCGTCTACGAGGTTCTCCCGAGGGAGACGTTACGGGATCTGATCGAGTTCGCTGGAGGTTTTGCCCCTGCCGCGTACCAGACGCGGGTCAGAATACACCGTATCCTGCCGCCCGAAACCCGAGGGCCGGCGGGGAGGGCCCGGGTAGTGGTCGACGTCGGACCCGACCAGCTCGCCGGAGGGCCAGTCCCAGCCGTTCCCATGGAGGCGGGTGACTCGGTCACCGTGCTGGCGGTGGCGGACCGGCTGCGTGGTTACGTAACGGTGAGAGGGAATGTCTGGGTGGAAGGCCAAGTGGGCTTCAGACCCGGCATGAAGTTGAGTGACGCCATTCGGTTGGCGGGTGGACCCAAGCCGGATGTCTACCTCGAGCGAATTCTGGTATCACGTACCAACGAGGACTCGACCAGAGTACAGCTTCGTTCGGCCTTTGCCGACTCGGCTGGCGCGGTGGTGAACGATCTGGCCCTCCAAGAGGAAGACGAGGTCCGGGTCTTTTCGCGGGCCGCCTTCCTGCCGACCCGATACGTTACGGTTGTCGGAGCGGTGCAGAGCCCGGGGCGGGTGCCTTATCGCGAGGGTATGACCATGCGGGACCTGGTACTCCTCGCCGATGGAGTCACTGAGGATGCCGACCTCCGCGAAGCCGAAATAGCCCGTCGCGCGGAAGGCGGGGATCCCGGCGCGCTGGCCCAGACGATCCGAGTGCGACTCGATTCGACCGCCCTGGCAAGTGGCGGCACGGACGGTGCGCCCTTGACTCTGCCGCACGCCGGGGGCGCGGCCGGCGTACCGGATATCGCTCTCCAGCCATACGACAACGTGCTTATCATGCGCCAAGCCGGCTGGGATGTGCAGAGGCTGGTGTACCTCACCGGCCAGGTTAAGCATCCCGGCCGCTACGCCCTGCGCACCAAGACCGAACGCCTCAGTGATCTGGTCCAGCGTGCGGGCGGTCTAACCAAGCAGGCCTATTCCGGCGGAATCCAGTTTTACCGCTCCTACCGAGCGGGCCTCCAGCCCTCTGACGACCAGCCGCCGCGGCTTGACCAGCAGCCGCGACCCGGTCGCGATACCCTGCCCCGCGGATTCGTCGAGCGCGTGGGCATCGATCTGCCGAGGGTGCTGAAGGACCGAAAGTCCCAGGACAACGTCATTCTTGCGGGCGGCGACTCGATTCATATCCCGGAGTACAACCCCATCATCGTGGTCCAGGGCGCAGTCAACTCTCCGGGAGCGGTCCCGTATACCTCGGGGAAGTCGCTGGACTGGTACGTGGACGCAGCCGGCGGCTACACTCAGCTGAGCGACAGCAAGCACGCGTATGTGACCCAGCCGAACGGGAAGCGCCAGGGGGTAAAGCGGCGGATCGTGCTCGCCGACGATGTGCCCAAGCCGAAGCCGGGCGCGGTGGTCTTTGTGCCGACCAAGCGGGTCCAGGAGCAGCCGAGCAACGTGACCGGTGTCATCAGTACCGTGGCGCAGGTACTCACGGCTTTGGTGACCGTCATCATCGTGGCCCGCCGGTGACAGCCGGACTGAAGCCTGGTCTCGAGCCCGCCCGCGGCACACCTGCTGAGGCAGACATCTCGCTGTTCGAGCTGATGACGCCCTTAGTGACCCGCTGGAAGCTGGTGGCCGCGACCGCGATCGCCTGCGCGCTCATTGCCGCCGTGGTTCTGCTGCTCCAGCGCCCGACCTACACGGCGACCACCACCTTCACGCCCGAGAATTCGAGCACGTCGGGTCTGATGAGCGGCCTTGCCGGATTGGCGGGGCTGGCCGGCCAGCTCGGACTGAGTAGCAGCAGCCCCAGCAGCGTGTCCCCGGATTTCTTCGTCAAGCTGGCCCACAGCGATGAAGTGCTTCGATCCACTCTGCTCATGGAGTTCGTGGATCCGGACTCCGCCACCGTCAGGCGGCCGCTCCTGCGGCTGTTGGAGGTGAAGGGGCGCTCGTCGGAAGAGCAGATCCAGAGGGGCGTCCGGGTCCTGCGCAAGCGGACCGAAGCATCGGCCGACAAGTCGACCGGGATCGTCACCCTCAAAGTCAAGCTGCAGTCACCAGTGCTTGCGGCCGAAGTGGCCAAGTACATGGTACAGCTGCTCAACCGGTTCAACCTCGAGAGCAGGCAGAGCCAATCCCGCGAGCAGCGTCGATTCTCCGGTGAGCGCCTGGCCGTCGCAGAACAAGAGTTGCGGGCGGCGGAGCAGGCGCAGCTCGCCTTTCTGCAACGCAATCGCCAATACCTCGATTCCCCGCTGCTCGCCTTCGAGTACAACCGGCTGAACCGTCAGGTCCAGCTCCGGCAGGAGGTGTACCAGACGGTCACCAAGGCCTACGAGGAGGCTCGCATCGCGGAGGTGCGCGACACCCCAGTATTGACCGTGATCGACTCGGCGGTGGCGCCGGTCAAGCCCAGCGGTCCACGGCGGGTGCTCGGCAGTACGGTGGCCCTGGTTTTCGGTGGAGCGCTTGGAGTGCTGCTCGCGTATGTTGCTGCCGCCCTATCTCGGACGCGGCGGTCGCCGACGGCCGACTACCTGGAATTCCGCGCTGCCTTGGAGGAAGCCCGCCGGTCTCCTCCGCGTGGGTAGTGTGACGCACGTCGTGTGATAGGGATCCTGTCGGTCCTCGCGGCTCTGCTCTATTGCTTCGTGTGGCTGCGCCCACCCGAAGTAGGCGGGATTGCCCTCCCAGCCCAACGGATGCTCGCGTGGATCGGCCTTGCCACGCTGGTGTCTCGCCTGCTGCTCAAGGGCTCGCTCACCGCGGGACCTGCCGCCCGAGGTTTCCTGAGGGTAGTCACCGTCT
>DASXRM010000194.1:0-11651 GCA_036506575.1 Gemmatimonadales bacterium
CGCGATGGCTGCCGACCCCTCCTCCAGAGGTGGTACCGTGGTACAGCAGCAGCGCATGCTCGCAGTCGGGCGCGACATGGTGTGGGTCATAGGATCAAGCCAAAATACGACTTGATTGGTCGGGATGTCAATTAGTCGAGAGTCGCACTCGTGACTCTCAACTAACGCGCACGTGTAGTACCGATCGGTACCGGTGCCGTGAGCGCGCGATATCGGTTGTGCATCCACGACAGCACCTTGATGCGCGCGACCGTGCCGAGAACGCGGCTCGGCGCCACGCTCGCGATGGCCCGGAGCGAAGCCACGTTTTCGGGGTGAACGATTATCCAGCTTGTCCGGCACCCCCGTTCTCGGCTAAGCCTCAGACCGGTGCTGAGCAGTGCGGTGGCCACGCCTCGCCGGCGCTCTCCACGCGATACCACGATCTGCCAGATGTATATCGCGTCCGCCGGCAGCGGGAGATCATAGTTCTCATGCCGGCTCTCGATCTTGGCCGAGAACCATGCATAGCCGACCGCCTGGCGCCGCTTCCAAGCAACGAGACAGACCCGGCCGGCCGCCGCCGCCTCGGCGAACTGAGTGGCCAAACGATGCCGGGCCATGTCGCCGAGCAGCGACCAGTCTGGTCCGGTGAACGGCCGGATCTCGACCTCATCGGGGGGCGCCACTTCCGCCAGCCGCGACAGGTCGGTCTCGATCACGAAGCTTCGGACGTAGCCGCCGATTCGGTCGAGCGTGCGGCGCCGGAGTTCCTCGCCGATGGCGGGCCATCCGCCGGTACGCCAGGCGCGGACCGCGTCGAGAAGCCACTCCTGAATTGCCGCGGGGAGAGAACGCGTCGTGATCACCCCGCGGTGGCCGCCGGCTTGGTTTGCAGCCGGGCACGCACCGTCTCCATCTCTCGGCCCTCCCGGATCTCCCGCGCCGCCTTGCGCAGAGTACCGACCCATTGGGCCGCAAATGGTCCGGGATCGGCTGCCGACCAGACGGCGTCGACCCACGGGCCCACATAACCGCGAACGAGCTCACCCCAGCTCCAATCGCTACCCCGCTGCTGGAAGGCGGCGTAGAGCAGATCGGCATGCAGGTGGAACCAGGTGCCGCGCCAGCCGTTCGGCCGTGCGCTCACCCGCTGACGGCGGGCGTACTCCTGCCAGGCGAGGAGCGGATAGTTGACTCCACAGCGCGTCGCCAAGGCGTGGCTGAGATAACAGCGGCCGTTGATCCCTATCAAGCGGTAGCGCCCGTCACGGGGGTCGAGTTTGTACTCCGCGCTGGCAATCCCCCGCCAGCCGATCCGCTGGAGGAGTGCGATGGTGGGCTCGCGGAGCTCCGGAAGGTCGGCCGCTTCCGCCGCGCGGGCGGCGCCGAAGAACGGCGGTGCCTTGCGCAGCTTTCTGAAGGAGAATTCGGCTACCGGCTGGCCGTAGCGGTCGATGTACACCGTGTAGTTGTGGAACTGTCGGTCGGTTCCCGGGATCAGGTCGAACACCTCGCCAGAAAGGCCCGCTCGCTCCAGCTGGTCTATCGCTGCGATCAACTCCAATGGGCTGTGAGCCACGAAGAGCCTTGTGCCGAACACCTCTCCCAACGCTGCGCCTTGGAGCGGCTTCACTACAACGGGATAGACGATGTCCCGCCGCATGACAGTGAGCCGGGAGGCCGGACCATACCAATGGGGAACGTCCAACCCCACCTCTCGCGCCACCCGGTAGGTGTTGCTCTTGATCACGACCTGCCGCACGATTGGCGCTTCCGGGACGGTCGGCGGATACCACCGCGAGAGCAGCTCCCGATGCTCCGCCAGCGCGGTCAGTGCGTGGTCGTTGGTCGGGATGAGTGCCCAGCCTCGCCAGCGGGCTCCCTGATCCTGGAGCAGATCGATGAGGCCGTCCGGCCGGCGGTGCAGGTCCAGCACCCGGTGGGACTCGTGGGCATAACGCGAGTGATGCGCGATGTCCTCCGGCTTGGTCAGAACCACTGCCGTGCGGACCCCTTCCCGTGCGAGGCTCCGGAGCGCGCTCACCGCGTTGGCGTACCCGCCGATCACTATCGCGCCGGGAGTCATCGATCCAGCGGCTCGATCATGTGGAACTTGGCTCGCGGATCGGTGGGAAGGCGGTCCACGAACTCGACGTCGGCCTCGAGAAACGGAGCCCCGCGCGAAAGGTCGAGGCACTCTCGGCTGCCATCCAGAAGGCGAGTGCTCCGCTCACAATGGGCTCATGGTTGGTTTCGGCATCCTGCGCTTCCGCTTGGTCGGTGGGCGGGTTGGCTGGCAATCGGCCTGTTATGGAGATGCGAAGAAATGCGCGATCTGCCGGGGGCAAGAGGCACGCCAGCACTCGATAAGTCTGATCGCTCGCCGCCGTGGTATCGGGCTGACTGTCTCAAGCTCTTATTGGCGCTGGCCTTGTCACCGGGGTACGGAGGGCCAAGACGGAACCAAACAGAGCAGAGGTCTGCCGCGCAGCGTTGTGGCGGTTGAGCTACAAACTGGAAAGCATCGAGTGATGAAGTGCAGTCCTCGGCAGGTCGCTCAAACAAAGCTCCTCATCCCACGCCCAGCGAGAGACCTGGCCCGTAGTCTACCCTGAGCACGGCGAAGGGCTCGGTGCAGACGCGGGATGAGGCGCTCCCCTCTCTACACCTACGAGCCGCTCTACATCTGAAACAGGTAGCTCAGCTTCAGGAAGAACCCATCTTCGGCCCGGCGGAGACTGGCGCGCCCGAGCTCCGTCGGGTCACTGAGCGTGCTGCCGTACCCGGCGAAGAGCACCGTGCCGGGGTTGGGCTGGTATGCAAAGAGAAAGTCACCCCGAAGTGAGCGGCGCCCAAACGCCGTAGCGCGGATGTAGGCGTTGGCCTCGGGATCGAAGATCAGTATGGGGGCGTTGGTCCGGGTATCGTCCCGCAGGTCATCCTGTCGCTCGGTGGTGTACTGGCCTACCACCCGGAGGAAGATGGGGCGGGAAAGCTGGTACTCCACTTTGAGTCGAGGGCTGCGCTGGATGTTTACCGTGCTGCCGTCGGTGCGGCGGCCGACCCACTGCAACCGGTAGATCCCGTTGAGGCGGAGCTTGTCGGTGGGCCGCCAGTCCAGGGTAAGATCGAGCCAGGTGATGTTGGCGCTGGCCCACTCGAAGAAGTTCTCGTCGTGCCCCCAAAGAAAGAACAGATTCCCGGAGAAATGGCTGAACTCCGGAGTATCGAGGGACAGCACGTAGTCCCGGTTCGGAATGGTTGGCCTGCCGGTAAAGGGCACGGTATCGGCCCCGATGCCCCCCGGTCCCGGTAGCTCGATGGCATAGTTGGCGTAGACGTCGGAGGGATAGCCGAACGATTCCAGCAGCACCGACGCGCCGAACAGCCACCCGCCTTTCAGTCTCGTGTTGGTGTTGAAGTGAGCCTTCTGATCTTGAATCCCCTCACCATGCACGAACCGGTGGTATTCCCAGGTACCGTCGAGGGCCACGTCTCCGGTGAAGCTCTCGATCAGGCCGCCCGGTTTACCGTAGACGGTCAGGCTGTGGTCCAGATTGGCGTGGGCGACTCCGGGTCTCGATATGAATCCGCTCTGTGCCCTGAAGTCTTCCCCGATACCGCTGATGGAGTAGCGAGCGCCCAAGGTGCGACCGGTGCGCACCAGGCGCGCCGACCAGAGGGGAGCCGTCTCGGTGCTGCCGTTCCGTCGGGTCCGGCTGCCGGCAAGCTGGACCTGGGCGCTGTACACGCTTCCCAGGACCAGGCGCGCGTCGGCCCCGGCCACCCGGTTGTAGTCGCTCCCATCAATTTTGTCGGTATAGACCAGGCCCAGCCGGGACTGGGCGCCCACGTCTCGCTGGATCCGGAGCAGGTTGTACACCGGATGGTCCTCACCGGTCACCGAGCTGGCCTGATCGTCCACCGCGCTAAGGATCGCGAGGTCGGTACCGAACGCTTTCCCTGTGAGCTTCGCGGCGGCAACCGGCTGAATGATTCGCCGGGTATAAATGAGACTGTTCGGGGTGGAGAACTGCTCGATCCCCTCGAGGAAGAACGGCCGCTTCTCCTGGAAGAAGAGCTCGTTGCGCGGGTCGAAGGCAAACTGCTGGACATCCGACTCGACCTGGGAGAAGTCGGGATTGGCGGTGCCGTTGAGGGTGAGGTTGTTGGTGACTCCCCAGCGCACGGTACCGCCTAACTCGGGACTGCCGCCGTTGTAGTCCCAGCCGCTCGAGCCGCTGGTTCCGGTGGTCTTGGACGTCAGCGAGGGCGTGAAGTCGAGCACCATGCCTCGACGCAGGTCGGTAAGCCCGATCAGCCTGCCGGACTGGCCCAGGAATGAGGCGCTGGCGCGCTTGGCTGGGGCCCAGGAATCTTCCCGGGCCGAGTGCTGCACCAGACGGACGATGTTGATGCCCCAGCTCTGCTCCCGCTTGGGCTGGAAGCGGATGCTCTTGAAGGGAATCCGAACCTCGACCTCGTATCCGTAGCCGGTGATCCGGCCCTTCGATTCGAACACGAAATCGGGGCTCAGGTCGGCCGTCTCCCGCTTGACCACGGCGTTATTGAACCCGTTACCGCTGGTCGAGCCGGTCTCGACCAGCGCCCCGTCCGACTGCACCCCGAATGGGTTGACCGCGAAGACGCTCGCCTGGCGCCCGTCGTTGAACGTGCTGAGGAGGATTTGAACGTGATCATCCGCGGCAATGCGGTCCCGATCGGCCAGAGTGGCGTGGACCGAGCCGTGGGCCTCGAAGGCCCGAATGCCGAAATGAATGGCGCTGGCGGAGTACCAGACAAGAACCTGGGTCGAATCGGAGGCCGGCACGCCATCGGTGGGCGAGAACTGGGAGAAGCCGGTGAGCAGGGCGGCCTCGCCCCAGACTGCTTCGTCGAGCTTCCCATCGATTGATGGAGCCGCCTCGTGCCGTGGGATGCGCACCTCGAGCTGGCCCGCCCGTCCGTTGTAGATGGTCGGGAGCGGCACTGAGTCGGGGTAGACCAGCAGGAGAAGAGCGAGAAGCATAGACCTTTAATCGCTACGGCAAGGGTCACCCGCCGGTTTCGGGCCACCCTCTCCCCGGAACGCCCGATCCCCACCTCCCCCATTCGGATGATAACGCAGCCAGCGACTCCCTCTCATGATGAAGGCAGGGCGGGAAACCCGCTGCCCTCGCTTTCAATTTACGGAGGAGATCATGAACGCACCTGCACCGGCCGCTGGAACTCTGGCCGAGCTCTCGAACGACCTCGCCGACGCGGTCGCGCGGGTGGGCCGGTCGGTTGTCGCCATCCAGGCGCGGCGCCGCATCCCCTCATCCGGCGTGGTCTGGGGGGCGGGGATCGTGGTCGCCGCCAACCATACCATCACCCGCGACGAGGATATCTCGGTTACGTTGCCCGATGGTGACACCACGGCAGCCACGCTGAGCGGCCGGGACCCGTCCACCGACCTCGCGGTTCTTCGGATCGAATCGACCGCCCCGCCGGTGGAGCGGTCGGACGACACTCATCTGCAAGCCGGACGTCTGGTGCTCGCGGTGGGCCGTCCCGGTCCCCAGGTGACGGCGAGTCTCGGCATTGTGAGCGCGGTCGGTGGTGAGTGGAGAACCTGGCATGGCGGCCGCATAGATCGGTTCGTTCGACTCGATCTCTCGGTCTATGACGGCTTCTCCGGCGGTCCTCTGGTGGAGGTCGGCGGCCGAGTCCTCGGCATCAACACGTCGGGCCTCTCGCGCGCGTTGGCACTCGCGCTTCCGGGGACGACGGTGGACCGGGTCGTGGGTGAGTTGGTCAAGAAGGGGCGGGTGACGCGAGGGTACCTCGGCCTCGCGGTGCAGCCGGTCCGGCTCCCCGAAGAGATGCGACGAAAGCTTGGACTGAGCGGGACCATAGGCCTGGTGATCGTCAACCTGGAGACCGGCGGGCCGGCGGATCGGGCTGGACTCCTGTTGGGCGACATCATCACGGGTTTGGATGGACGCGAAGTCGGAGATCCTTCCGATATCCTCGCCCTGCTCGGTTCCGAAGGAGTGGGAAAGCAGGTGAGTCTCCGGATTCTGCGGGCGGGCGAAGCCCGGTCCTTGGCCGTGACCGTCGGCGAGCGTCCACCCAGCCGGGGCCGGTAAGCCGTGGACGGCCGCGCGGCGCTGGCCGGATCGGGGCGACTGGGTGCCGAGCTGGAGGCGGTGGCCGAGCGACTTCGGCGCATCACCGTTCGGCTGCGCTCGGGCCGGTTGGGGGAAGGCGCCGGAGTGATCTGGAGTCACGACGGCCTCGTGCTGAGCAATGCCCACGTGGTCCATGCCGAGCCTCTCGTCATCGAGCTGTGGGACGGACGCCGGTTCGACGCGCAGCTCCGGTGGCGCGATCCCCGCCATGACCTTGCGGTGATCGCGATCCGGTGTACTGGACTCCCCGCCGCCGTTCCGGGGGATGCGACCGCGCTGCGATCCGGTCAGCTCGTGCTGGCCCTGGGCCATCCCTTCGGCCTTGGCAACGCTCTCTCGTTGGGGGTGGTACACCAGCCACCGGCGGATCTCGGACGGAACCGTTGGATCCGGGCCGATATCAGCCTGGCGCCGGGCAACTCCGGTGGTCCGCTGGCCAACGCTGCGGGCGAGGTGATCGGTCTGAATACGCTGGTCGCCGGCGGCCTCGGCCACGCGATCCCCATCAGCGTGGTGCAGCGCTTACTCCAACAAAGGGGCGAGCGGGCCGCGTGACTCGGGTCGTAATCGCTGCGTCGTCACCCGCCGTGCGAATGGGACTCACCGCTCTGCTGGCGGGACACTCCGGCCTTACGGTGCTGGAGAGCGCGGCGAGTCTGGCGACGTTGGGCGACGCGCTGGAGGCGGTAGAAGCGGATGTGCTGCTGCTCGCGCTAGAGCCGGGGGAAACCCTGATGCTGCCCTTCAGGACCGCGCCCGACAACGCAGGTCGGCTGCCGGCGATCGTCCTGCTGGGAGATGAGCCCGCTGCTGCTTGGGCCAGCCGGGTCCTGCGGGGCGGTGCCAGCGGAGCCCTTCCCCGCACCGCGACGGCCGATCAGATCGTTGCGGCGGTGCTGGCCGCGGCGGCCGGCCTCGTGGTGCGGGAGCCGGTCTCGGTCGGCTCGTCAGAGATCGGCTCATCGATATCCACCCGGCCGCTCCAGCCGCTCACCCCCAGGGAAGTCGAGATCCTCGATCTGCTTGCGGACGGGCTCGGCAATAAGGCCATCGCCGCCCGGCTGGGGATCTCGGACCACACCGTCAAGACTCACGTGGCCTCGGTCTTCAGCAAGCTTGGGGTCTCGACCCGGGCGGAAGCGGTGGCAACCGCCGCCCGGCTCGGGCTGATCATGCTCTGAGCCCGACCCCCTCATCCACCGTCGCTGCGAACACCACGGCGCCGAGCAGCCCGAAGCCCCCAGCCACAAGGAACGGCATGGCCGGCTGTATCCGCCATAGCAGCCCGCCAACCATCGCGGCGGGAGCTATGCTCAGACTACGCACCAGGTAATAGAGTCCAATGGATCGAGCCCGGACCTCGGGCAGGGCCAGATCCACGATGAGCGCCTTGCGAGCCGGCTCGCCGACCTCCCGCAACCCTCCCACCACGAAAGCCGGCACCAGCCCGGCAAACGAACGGGCCGACACCACCGCCACCGGAAAAAAGGCGAAGGCCAGAAACGTCGCGACGACCAGCGGCTTCCGTCCGATCCGGTCGGCCAGCTTCGCCGCGGGCAGATAGCAGAGAATGGAGGTTGCCATCTGCACCGAGATCAGAAGACCGTACTCGGGCGCGGCGATTCCGATCACATCCAGGGCGTAGATCACGAGAAAGACATCGACTAGCGCCTCGCAGGTGCGGACCAGAATATCCGAGAGCAACAGCCGTCGTAGCGCCGCCGGAAGAGAACGCCACACGCCCACGATGGTGATGGTGCCGGCCGTACGAGGAAGCTCCAGGCGTAGACCCGATACCAGGGCCAGGGTGAGGAGCGCGAGCAAAATGGTGAAGACCAGACCCATCCGCACCCCCTCCCGGACGCCATGACTCGCGATCAAGAGGCCACCGATGGCCGGAGCTACCGCGATGGGAACCCGGCGGAGGATCGATTGTACCGAGAACCCCAGTGCCCGCCGCTCCGGCGGGAGCGCATCACCGATCACGGCAAACACGGCCGGGCTCGCCATGCTCGACCAGGCCATTGCGAGCACCATCCCCGCGAACACCTGGGGCCATGATCGCCCTACAGCCAGCAGGACATAGCCGGCAATCGCGATGCCGAGGAAGAACCGGAGCCCTGCTCTTCGGCCATAGCGATCGGCAACCCAGCCGCCGGGGTATTGAGCCAGTCCGTCGAGCAGATCCCGCGTACTCCCGTAGAGGCCGATGGCCAGGAAGGGCGCCCCACTACTCTCGAGGTATTTGGGGAGGAAGCGTTTCCAGAGCTCCTCGCCGAGCGACATGAGAAGCCCGGCCCCGGCAATCGCCCAAGTGTCAGGGCCCAGGCTCAGCGAAGCGCGCAGCCGGCTGGTCACCGGCTGGCGGTGCGTGGGAGCCCCTCCGGCAGGTCGGCGATGACATAGGCCATCACGGCGAGCGCGGCGACGCAGCGGCCGAGCTCGGCGGGATCGACCTTGTCGAGGGTGTCTCCATCGCTGTGGTGAAACCAGAAGTAGCGGCTTCGGTCGACGTCGAGCCCAAGGCCGGGCACACCCCGCTCCACCAGTGGAGTGATGTCGGCCTCCGGCGATTCGGTCTCTGTGGCCACCTTGCCTGCCCCGATCGGCTCGAGCAGCGCCCCGACCTGCTGCACCCGGGCGAGCGCGACACTGGATCCACTGAACCGAAAACCGTTCGGACTGAAGGTGCCGTTGTCAGACTCGATGGCGAGCACATGCTTCGCCAAGGCGGCGGCGTGGGCATCGCGATATCCCCTCGCGCCGGCGCCGCCGTTCTCCTCGTTGGTCCAGAGCACCACGCGCACCGTTCGTCGGGGTCTGAGTCCCAGCCGATGGATCAGCCGTACCGCTTCCCAGGCCGCCACCGACCCGCCGCCGTCATCCATCGCTCCCTGACCGACATCCCAGGAGTCGATGTGGCCACCGAGGACCACCACCTCATCCGGCCGCTCCCGGCCGGTTACTTCGGCGACCACGTTTCGCGATGGGGCATCAGTTAGCGTTCGGGCGCCCATCCGGAGCGTGATCGCCACCGGCTGCCCGCGATCCTGGAACCGATGCAGCATCCGGGCGTCCTCGACGCTCAGCGCCGCAGCCGGTATCCGTGCCACCGTGGAGTCGTAGTGCATGACGCCGGTGTGGGGACTCCGGATCGAGAACGGCGTGATCGAGCGGGTCAGGCTTGCCACGGCGCCGGCTCGCGCCGCGGCCGACGCGCCTTCCACCCGATACCGCACGGTCTCGCCATAGGTGGTGAACGGGGCGTCGAACAGCACGATCTTCCCCCGCGCGTCGGCCGCCCGGGCGCGCAGCTCTTCGAAGCTGCTGACGACGAGCACCGGTGCCGTAATGCCTGACTTTGGAGTCGCGATGCTCCCACCCAAACCGAGCATCGCCAGGCGGGCCCGTCGCGGCTTCACCAGCACGGCGGATTCCATACCTCGGACCCAGTGCGGCACCATGACGCGCTCACCCCGCACGTTTTGGAGACCATCCGCCTTCATCTCCTCAAGGATCCAATCGATGGCCCTTTCCAGGCTGGCCGAGCCGCTCAGGCGGGGCCCGAACGTGTCCACCAGGTTGCCCAGCCGGAGGTACGCCGCACTGTCGTGGGTCGCGGCAGCAATCAAGCTGTCGGCGATGGGACGGTAGGCCGCCGCATGGGAGCTGTCCCGGCGAACAGTCGCCGCGCTCTGTGCCACCAGGGCGTGGTCCAAGGGGCCGGAAGCAATGCTCGAGAGACTGGCCGCGACAAGAAAACGGAGGTGGCTCATGACTCGAAGAGGTGGAGTTTGTGGAGATAAAGCTTCATAGATCGAGCCGCTCTTGGAGTGATGCATACAGCGCATCATAGAGGAAAGTGCTGCGCTCCAGGATCTCGTGATCGTTGCCCGCGATCACCCCGCCCCCGTGAACAAGTGGGGGCGGAGCGGAGGGCGAGCAGGGACCCTGGAAGGCGCGTCAGTGCGCGGTTGCCTCGGTCCTGGATCTGCTCCGACGCAGCGCACTGCAGCGCCCGGAAGGGTAACGGCTCGCCCAAAGCGAGGGGATGGGGGCGGCCGAAGTTTCGCCCCGCTGTCGTCTGCTCCACCCCACCCGTCGTGGCGATCGGATGGGGGCGCGGCGGGCGAGCCGTTACCCTGAAGGACGCCTAAGTGCGCGGCCGCCTCTGTGCTGGATCTTTCCCAACGCAGCGCACTGCAGCGTCCGAAAGGGTGGCGGCTCGCCCAAAGCGAGGGGATGAGGACGACCGAAGTTCCGCCTCACCGTGTGGGGGAGCGGCGGGCGAGGGGTTGGGGGCGGCCGTGGTGGGTTTGCTTGAACACGATTGGGCGCAAACGAGCAGCTTATATTCCGAAAGAGCCTGCCACCTCGGCGGGGCGGCGAACGAACGCTGGGAGATACCGATGCTGATGCGAATTCTAGGGTCTTGGGGTGTGGCGGCTCTGCTGTTCACCTCCACGGCCTTGGCCCAGGCCAAACCGGTTGGAGCCAAGGAGCCCACCTCCGACGGACGGACCCTGAGCCAGTGGATTGCCGACCTCAAGGCTCTGGCTCCGCAAACCCGGAATGCTGCGGCCTATGAGATCGCGGGAATGGGGCCCGCGGCCGCGGCGGCTGTTCCCGCGTTGATCGCGGCGCTCGATGATCCCATCCCGACGGTCCGCTATCCGGTTACCGTGGCCTTGCTGGAAATCGGTCCGGCGGCCAAGGCGGCCGTTCCCCGCCTGCAACAGATGATTGATGAGGAGATCAACGATGAGATCGCCGCCTCGGCTCGGCGTGCGCTGAAGCGGATCGACCCCGCAGCCGTCCCCACGCAGTAGTTCAGGGGATGAGCAGCACCTTGCCGGTCGTTTGCCTCCCCTCCAATGCGCGATGCGCCTCGGCCGCATCGTCCAGCCGGTACTGCCGGTCCAGCCGCACCTGGAGCGAATCGTTCTGAATCCATTGGAACAGCTCGTTGGCGCGAGCCAGAAGCTCCTCGCGTGTCGCGACGTAGTGTGGCAGCGTCGGACGGGTCAGAAAGAGCGATCCCTTGCTGCTGAGCACCTGCGGGTCAAGCGGCGGCACCGGGCCGCTCGACTGCCCGAATAGCACCAACATACCCCGGGGTAAAAGGCAGCTCAGGCTGCCCTCGAAGGTCGACTGTCCCACCGAGTCGTAGACCACATGCACCCCGCGCCCATTGGTCAAGCGGCGCACCTCTTTCACGAAATCCTGCTCGGTATAGAGCACGACCTCCTGCGCCCCGGCCTGAGCCGCTAGCGCCGCCTTCCCTGCCGTGGACACCGTGCCGATCACCAGGGCGCCGCGGGCCCGGGCGATCTGGCAGAAGAGCAAACCGACGCCTCCCGCCGCCGCATGGATGAGGCATCGGTCTCCCGCCCCAAGAGAGTAGGTGGATGTTGCCAGGTAATGCGCAGTGAGCCCCTGGAGCATCACCCCCGCAGCCGTTAGGGGATCGATCGCCTCCGGCACCACAACCAGACG
>DASXRM010000195.1:0-35375 GCA_036506575.1 Gemmatimonadales bacterium
GAGGTCCGAGCCCACTCGAGTAGCCCGTACACCGGAAAGCGTCCCACGTCTCCGGTCCAGCGCCCGGACAGGCTCCACTTCCGTTGGTCGGTGCCGAATCCCGGCCGGTGTTCAGGAGAGTGCACCTCGGCATGGGATCCCTGCAGCTCCACTTGCCCAGTTGGAAACAGAGTAGCCCGGGCGGACCAGGAGTCGCCAAAGCGGCTGAACCGGGGCCACTGTCCCGGTCGCTCCGGCTCGTCGCCGTTGAACACGCCTGCTTCCGCCAACACCGGTCCGACCTTGACTCCGAGAATGGCGACAGCCCGCTCCAGGATCTGAGCCAAATGATGGTTCACCGGATAACGCAGGATCGGGCGAGCCATTGGATCATCGGTTCCGAACGGGGCAAAGCCCTTTCCGGCCGAGACCGAGACCCGGGGGCCGCCGGCTCCGATCATCTGGTCGAAGGTCAGCATCAGCTCATGCACGTAGGTATGCGGATGCCGCCGGTCCATGAACCCTTCACCCCAGTCGCCGGGAGCTAATTCGCCGTCCGGGATGGTGAGTCCCTCGAGGTTTATGGTGGCCAGCAGCCGGAGCCGGTCCGACAGCGCGCCGGCGTGGGCCATCAAGGTGGGCTGCACCACTCGTATCTCGCCCAGTGATCCCCCGCGGGGGATGGGATCCACGCGGGTGTAGACCGGCACGGCATTGGCCCCGAGCCGAATCCAGGGGGAGGCTTGGGCCCGCATTGGCCAGGGGAGCACAACGAGCAGAGTGAGTGTCTTCGCTGCGCTCAGGATGACATGACGCGGGATCGGAATCAGTCGGACTCGGCCACGGCTCCCCGACCCGCCGTGAGGCTCGCCCGAAGGAAGTCGCGGTTCATGCGGGTGATGGTATCGATGCTGATCAGCTTGGGGCATGCCTCCTGACATTCGCCATACAGGGTGCACCCGCCGAAATGCTCGATGTCCATCTGGGCCACCATGCGCAAGGTCCGCCGGTAGCGCTCCGGCTGTCCCTGCGGCAGCAGACCGAGGTGGGCCAGCTTGGCCGCGGTGAACAAGGAGGCCGATCCGTTGGGACACGCAGCCACGCACGCCCCGCAGGCGATGCACTGAGCCGCATCCATCGCGGTGTCTACGGTTTCCTTAGGAATGAGGATCGCGTTCCCGTCCGGGGCCCCGCCGGTCGGCGCGCTGATGTATCCCCCGGCCTGAATGATCCGGTCCAGGGCACTCCGGTCGACCACCAGGTCCCTGACGACCGGAAAGGCCCGAGCCCGCCAGGGCTCGACCGAGATCACCTGCCCGTCCTTGAAGCTGCGCATGTGTAGCTGGCAGGCGGCGGTGCCCCGCATGGGCCCGTGGGCCACGCCGTTGATCATGAGGCTGCAGGAGCCGCAAATCCCTTCCCGGCAGTCGTGATCGAAGGCAATCGGGACCTCACCCTGCTGCATGAGCCGCTCGTTGATCACGTCCAGCATCTCGAGGAACGACATGTCGGGGCCACTGTCCCCGGCTTCGTACTCGACCATGCGGCCGGGGGCCTTCGGGCCGGCCTGGCGCCAGATGCGGAGCGTGAGATTCAAGATCGTCTCCAATCAGGAGTCACGAGTCACGAGTCACGAGTCGCGACTCGTGACTCACTTGTAGCTCCTCTGCGCCAGCGGAACATACTCGAACTGCAACGGCTCCTGGTGCAGCCGCGGCTCCCGGTCGGGGCCGCAATACTCCCATGCCGCCACATAGGCAAAGTGCTCGTCGTCGCGGCGGGCCTCGCCATCCTCGGTCTGGTACTCTTCGCGGAAATGACCGCCGCACGACTCTTCCCGGTGCAGCGCATCGCGACATATCAGCTCACCGAGCTCCAGGAAGTCGGCCACTCGCCCGGCCTTTTCCAATGCCTGATTCAATTCGGCGTCGCTGCCCGGGACGTTGACGTTGCGCCAGAACTCGGCTCGAAGCTCCGGGATCAGCCGCAGCGCCTTCTGCAGACCCGCCGCATTGCGGGACATGCCACAGTAATCCCACATCAGCCTCCCGAGCTCGCGGTGGAATGAGTCCACCGTACGCTTGCCTTTCACGTCGAGGAGCCTACGAGTGTAACCCGCCACCTCTGCTTCGATCCGCCGGCAGTCCGGGTGGCTTGGCTCCACCTTCTCGAGCTTGGATGCGGCCAGATAGTCTCCGATCGTGGCTGGAAGAATGAAGTAGCCGTCGGCCAGCCCCTGCATGAGCGCGCTGGCGCCGAGCCGGTTGGCGCCGTGATCCGAGAAATTGGCTTCGCCGATCACATGCAGGCCGGGGATCGTGCTCATGAGGTTGTAGTCCACCCACAGTCCACCCATGGTGTAGTGTACCGCGGGGTAGATCCGCATCGGCACTTCGTAGGGATTCTCGTCCGTGATCCGCTGGTACATCTCGAACAGGTTCCCGTAGCGATCGCGGATAGTCCGCTCCCCCAGCCGCCGTATCGCGTCGGCGAAATCGAGATAAACGCCGAGGCCGCTCTCCCCTACCCCACGCAGCTCGTCACAGACCTCCTTGGCGGCACGGGAGGCGATGTCGCGCGGAGCCAGGTTGCCGAAGCTGGGGTACTTCCGCTCGAGATAGTAGTCCCGTTCACTGTCGGGGATCTGGCGCGGCGGCCGCTTATCCCCCGGCTTCTTGGGGACCCACACTCGTCCGTCGTTCCGCAGCGACTCGCTCATCAGGGTGAGCTTCGACTGATACTCGCCGCTCACCGGGATGCAGGTGGGGTGGATCTGGGTAAAGCATGGGTTGGCAAACGCCGCCCCGCGCTTGTGCGCCCGCCAGATGGCGGTGGCGTTGGAGCCCTTGGCGTTGGTCGAGAGATAGAACACGTTGCCGTACCCGCCGGTGCCCAGCACCACCGCATCCCCCACATGGGACGAGATCCTTCCCGTCACCATATCACGGGTGACGATCCCGCGGGCGCGGCCGTCGATGACGATCAGGTCGAGCATCTCGGTGCGGGGATACATGGTAACTCCTCCCCGGTCGATCTCCTTCTGCATCTGCTGGTAGGCGCCAAGCAGGAGCTGCTGCCCGGTCTGCCCCCGAGCGTAGAAGGTGCGAGAAACCTGCGCCCCGCCGAACGAGCGGTTGGCCAGCAAGCCCCCATATTCCCGTGCGAACGGGACACCTTGGGCGACGCATTGATCAATGATCTCGACACTGAGCTGCGCCAGCCGGTATACGTTGGCTTCGCGAGATCGGAAGTCGCCGCCCTTGACCGTGTCGTAAAACAGCCGGTAGATGCTGTCGCCGTCGTTCCGGTAATTCTTGGCGGCGTTGATTCCGCCCTGAGCCGCAATGCTGTGGGCCCGCCGGGGAGAGTCCTGGAAGCAGAAGCATTTGACGGTGTACCCCAACTCGCTGAGCGACGCGGCCGCCGAAGCACCACCCAGCCCGCTCCCCACCATCAGTATGGTGTATTTCCGCTTGTTGGCCGGGTTCACCAGCTTCATTTCGAAGCGGTGCTTGTCCCACTTCTGCTCGATCGGCCCATCGGGCACCCGGGAACGCAACTGGATCATCGCACCACCCCCGCATAGACCGCGATGGGGATCACGGTGAAGCCCAGCCAGATGAGGAGCGCCAGGACGAGGGCGACGGTGCGGCGAAGGGGTTGGGGTGACGGTGGGCTCATCCCCAGACTGCGGCCGCTGCTCCATACCCCGTGATAGAGATGCAACCCGACCGCCGCCATCGCGATGAGATACACCACAACGACAAGGAGGTTGCGAAATCCTGTAGCCACGTTGTGATAGGGATCGCCTTCGACGAAGTCCGGATGGGCGGTACCGATGGTGAAGTGGAGGATATGATAGATGAGAAATACCAAGATGAGCGCGCCACCCCACCGTATCGTGCGGGACGCCCAGGTTGACACCTGGGGCTCTCGGCCGCCGGCGTAACCTACCGGGCGAGCCTCATAACGGCGGCCAGCGAGCTGCAGGGCGGCCACGATGTGGAGCACCAAGGCCGCCAGCAGCACCAGACGACCCGCCCAGAGCGCACCTCCGGTCCCATGCAGGAACGCGCTGTACGCGTTGATCTTGCTGGGTCCTTGGAAGACGAGAAGGTTGGCGAGCACATGGGTGATCAGATAGGCCAGCATGATCAGCCCGGTAACCGCCATGATCACCTTCTTGCCTACGGACGAATCCCACAGCAGCCACAGCCGATTCACCGGTCGGCCCACTCAAACGTCCACGACGGCTTGGGTAGAGCGAACCGCTTCGGCCGACTTCCGGAGTTCCTCCCGTTCCGCGTCGGTGAGGGTCACCTCGATGATCCGCTCCAGCCCGGCGCCTCCGATCTTGCAGGGGACGCCGCAGAACACGTCGCGGAGCCCGAACTCTCCCTGAAGCCAGGCCGAGCACGGGAGAATGCGTTTCTTGTCGAGGGCGATAGTCTCCACCATCTGCACGGCCGCGGCGCTGGGTGCATAGTAGGCCGAGCCGGTCTTCAGAAACGCGACGATCTCCGCGCCGCCGTTTCGGGTGCGGGTGACAATCTCGTCCAGCTTAGCGCGATCGATGAGCTGGGTGACGGGGATGCCGGAGACGGTGGTATAGGAGACGAGCGGGACCATCGTGTCGCCGTGCCCACCCAGCACCATCGCCTGGATGTCCTCGACGGAGACGTCCAGCGCCTCGGCCAAGAAGGTGCGGTAGCGGGCGGTGTCGAGCACACCTGCCATGCCAAGGATGCGTTCCCGGGGGAAGCGCGTGGTCTTCATGGCCACGTAGCACATGACGTCCAGCGGATTGGAGACCACGACGATGATCGATTTCGGCGCCACCCGGGCGATCTGCTCGGCGACCGAGTGCACGATTCCGGCGTTAGTCTTCACCAGATCGTCGCGACTCATTCCCGGCTTCCTGGCAATGCCGGCAGTAATCACGAATACTTCGGCGCCGGCAGCTTCGTCATAGCTGCCGCTGCCGATGACGCGGGTGTCGAAGCCTTCGATGGGGCCGGACTGCCACTGGTCCAGCCCTTTGCCTTGAGGCACCCCGTCCACCACGTCGATCATGACCACGTTGCGCGCTAGGTTCTTCTCCGCCAGCCGTTGGGCGGCCGTGGCGCCCACGTTTCCCGCCCCGACTACCGCGACTTTAGTGAGCATGCAGGTGATTCTCGTCGATTCAGCTCTGAAGTGGCGTGCATTGGCCTAAAAACGTCGCAATATAAAACAACTACGGCCACGGATGAACACGGATGAAAAACACGGATAGTTGCAGCTTGATGTAAGCTCCTCCTTGAATAGTACGACTAATGATGTTCAACGGCACACCAGCATGGCTCGAGGAGCTGCACTAGTGATTTTTGCAAGTCTTTACACTCGTGCCGACGAATACGGCCATCTCGACGGGTGTGCCTTCGAACAGAACTTTCTGAACTCCTGGTGTAAGTACTCAGGAGTAATGGCCCATCCGTGTCTTATCCGTGTTCGTCCGTGGCTAGGTATTGTTTTGCTTTATCTGCGTTGTCAGCGAAGCTGACACTGCGTTCATCTGCGGCTGCTTTTGTTGCCCAGTTTGCCGCAGTCCTTCGTACAACACTATGCCCACAGCCGTCGAGAGGTTCAAACTGCGAACTGGGCCGGACATCGGAATGGTGAAGCACCGCTCCGGATGCTTCTCCAGGATCCGTTGGGGCATCCCCTCAGTCTCGCTCCCGAACACAAGACAGCTATTCGGCTTGTACAGCGCCTCCCAGTAGCTCCGTTCCGCCTTGGCCGAGAAGTACAGACACCGCTCCCGATCGATCGCATCCCTGAAGGCAAACCAGTTCGGGTGAACCCAGAGATCGACCGCGTCCCAATAGTCCAGGCCGGCCCGGCGGACTTCGCTATCGTCTATGGAGAAGCCGAGGGGCTCGATGAGATGGAGTGAGCTATCGGTGGCCGCGCAGAGTCGCGCGATGTTGCCGGTATTCGGGGGGATCTGGGGCTGGATGAGGGCTATGTGGAGGGGCATCAGCCGCCGCGGGTGTGCATCTCCCGGTGTGGATCGGCCCGGAGAGACTCCAGCTGATACAACGCCCCACGATGGGGAGACGCCGCGCGGAGCTCGGCGCCTCGATCGTTGCGGGCCCTCCATGTCTCGGTGACCAACGCGGCGATCTCGTCATCGGTGGAGCCGGCCCGAAGCGCTTCCCGGAGATCCAACCCCGCCTCGCCGTACAGGCAGAGGAGCCAGGTGCCGTCGGCGGTGACCCGGCTGCGATCGCAGGTACGGCAGAACGGAGCCGTCGTCGATGCGATCACCCCGAAGGGAGTACCGTCCCTCAGAGCGAATCGCTCGGCCGGAGCCCGGCCCCGCTGCCCCAAGGTCTCGATCGGTCCGTAGCGGCGCGTCACGATGTCGAGGATCTCGCGCTGGCTCACCACCTGGTTGATCGACCACCCCGTGGCGCCACCCACGTCCATGTACTCGATAAACCGTACCTCGGCCCGGTGTCGGCGGCCGAATTCGATCAGGTCGCACAACTCATCGTCGTTATAGCCGCGTATCACTACCGCGTTGAGTTTGATCGGACCCAGCCCGGCCCGTTCCGCGGCCGCGATGCCGTCCAGAACATCCTCGTGGCGCGCGCTGCGGGCGAACTCCTCCATCCGCTCGGGCCTCAGGGTATCGAGGCTTACCGTCACCCGGTCCAGGCCGGAGGCCCGCAGCTCGCTTGCGTGACGCGCCAGCAGGATGCCGTTAGTGGTCAGCGCGATGTCGTTGACGCCGGCGTGCCGTCGGAGCAAAGCAACTAGCGTGGAGAGATTGTGCCGCAGCAATGGCTCGCCGCCGGTGAGCCGTACCTTGTCCACTCCAAGGCCGGTGAAGATGCCGACCAGGCGATCGATCTCCTCGAAGGAGAGGATCGACTCCCGCGGCAGCCAGACGTAGTCCTGCTCCGGCATGCAGTAGCGGCACCGCATGTTGCAGCGGTCGGTTACTGAAATCCGCAAGGATCTCAGTGGACGACCTAGTCGGTCGTTTAGCGGGTAAGCGGGTAGGCGGGTAGGCGGTCGAGCGGTCATCGACTCTCCCCGGCCCTTTGGCTTATCAGCTCGGCACCGGTCTTATCACCGGCGCCACTTACCGTCTTCCCCGCTTCCCCGCTTACCGTCTTACCCGCCTCCCCACCGGCCCCCACCCACTCGACAGACCCGTCGGCGTAGACTTCCCGCTTCCAGATCGGCACCCGCCGCTTCACCTCTTCGATTACGTAGCGGCAGGCGACGAACGCCTCGTCCCTATGTGAGGATGCGACCGCGATCGCGACGGCTGCCTCGCCGATCTCGAGCCGGCCGATGCGGTGCCGGAGCGCCACCGCGCACTGCCAGCGCGACTCGGCCTCCGCGGCGATGCGGGCGCACTCGGCCTCAGCCATGGGAGTGTACGCGGAGTAATCCAGACGCAGGACATCGCGCCCGCCCTGATGGTTACGCACCGTGCCAAGAAAGCACGCTACGCCTCCCCGGGAGGGCGAGTGTACCAATGCCACCAAGGAGGAGAGGTCGATGGGATCGGAGGTCAGGTACACGGCTCAACCACCCGAGAGCGGCGGGAGGATCGCCAGCTCCTCACCACCCGAGAGGGAGGCATCCGCACTGGCTTGGGAGAGATTGAGCGCGCATAGTGGCTTAGGAGGAAGCCGCTCTCCGCCGGGAAGCGCCCGCAGCCGTTCTAAGGCGTCACCTACAGTGGCAGGTGGGTCGAGCGACAGCTCGATCTCGTCGAAGCCGAGAGTCTCCGCATAGCTCCCGAAGAGCAGCACTCGCACGGTGAGTGTTCCAACTGTGGCACTTGGCATGATTGAAAGGTACCGCTGGCGGGAGCAGTCGGAAACGGGACCCGGCGCCGGTACGAGAAAGGTCGCCTGGGAGCTCACCAGGCGACCTTTGGCAAATGCGGCTCGCAAGGCGCGAACTACATACCTTGGGCCGGCTCCGCCTCCGAAGTCGTCTCATCCGCCACCAGCGCGCGTAACTCCTTACTAGGCTTAAACACCGGAACAGGCCGCGCGGCCACTTCGACCGGATCGCCGGTTCGCGGGTTGCGCGCCATGCGAGTCTTCCGGCGACGGATCTTGAAAGTGCCGAAACCCCGAACCTCAATGTTGTGCTGCTGTTTGAGCGCTTCCTTCACCGCTTCGAGAAAGGCATCCACCACGCGGGCGCAGTCCTTCTTCGAGATCATGGGCCCCGCCGTGCGGGCGATGGAGGCGGTCACCTGTTCTACGAGATCGGCCTTGGTCATGCATCCCCCAGGAGGGTTATGTCAGCGGAGCGCAGGGCGGGCCAGCCAATGGCCGATACTACGAGCTTAACCGTTGTCTGTCAAGGGGTTGCCGAATTGACCCCGGGTTACCCCGAGGGACTCCATGAATTCGGCGAAGTGGGGCAGCGCGTCGTGGGGGCCCGGCGCTGCCTCGGGGTGGTACTGAACTGCGAAGAGCGGGAGCTCGCGATGGCGAATTCCCTCGATGGTGCCGTCATTGAGGTTGAGGTGCGTGACCTCGAGCGAGGCTGCTCCCGGCACGCCGCCGGCGTCTCCAACCACAGCGAAGCCATGGTTTTGGGTGGTGATGAGGACCTGATCGGTGCGGAGGTCCTGCACCGGATGATTCCCGCCCCGATGGCCGTACGGCAGCTTCGCTGTGGCGCCACCATAAGCCAGCCCCACCAACTGGTGGCCGAGGCAGATGCCGAAGGTCGGAAGACCGGCTCCCGACAGCTCCCGGATGGTGTCGAGGGCATATCCTACTGCAGCTGGATCACCCGGACCATTGGAAAGGAAGAGACCATCAGGCTTTAGCTCCCGCACCAGAGCTGCGGGTGTGGTGGCGGGAACCACGGTTACCCGGCAGCCCGCGCGCAGCAGCATTCGCACGATGTTCCGCTTCATCCCGAAGTCGTACGCCACCACGTGAGGACCGGCACCCTCACTGTGCCGTGCGTTCACGGTAGCGCGCGAGGCCAGGTCCAGCCCTTCCATTGAAGGAGAGGCTAGAAGCCGGGCCGTGAGATCCTGGGTTGGCTTGAGTCCTTCCGCGATCACCCCGCGCATCGCGCCGCGCTCGCGCAGGTGCCGGGTCAGGCGGCGAGTGTCGATCCCCTCGATGACCGGCACACCGGAAGAGCTAAGCCAGTCATCCAGACTCCGGGTCGCGCGCCAGCTCGACGCATGACGCGACAGCTCGCGCACGACGACCCCGCTGACCTGGGGTTGGGGCGACTCCATGTCTTCTTCGTTCACACCGTAGTTGCCGACCATCGGCGCGGTCATCACCACGATTTGACCCAGATAGCTGGGATCGGTGAACGTCTCCTGGTAGCCGGTGAGATTGGTGGTGAATACCACTTCGCCGAAGGCAGGCTCCAGGCCTCGCGCGCTGGTGCCGGCGAACCACGCCCCGTCTTCGAGCAGAACAAAGGCGGGGCGGATTCCCCTGTTCATTTCTTGGGTTGCTGGGGGGCAGGCTTGGTTGGCGTCCCCAAGGGAAGTGGAGCCTGCTGCGATGGCGCCGCACCAGGCTTCGGCGTCGCGCCTGGCTTCGGCGCCTCGGCCGATGGCTGAGCCGGCTGACCCAGCGGAAGAGGAGCCTGCTGCGCCGGCGCCGCGGGAGTCGCTGCCCGAAGCCTCTCCTGCAACGCGCTGGAGTTGCCTCCCCTGGGTACGAGGGAGAGCATCAGCGACAGTACGAGGAAGATCCCGCCGCACCACCAGGTGAGCTTGGTCAGGATAGTCACAGCCTGCCGGCCACCGAGCACCGTCTCGGTGCCGCCGCCGCCGAGCGAGGCGAGCCCCCCGCCCTGGCCGGCCTGAAGCAGGACGACCACCGAGAGCAGGATGGCGTCGAGGATGAGGAGCGTGAGGAAGAATGCGAACATGGTAGTCTCCCGAGTCGGCGGGAAGATTAGTCGAGGGAGGGTTGTGAGTCTAGAGTCGCGACTCGCTACTCCACCTCATCGATCGACCTCGGCCAATCCTGCTTCAGCAAACGTGACATCGCCCGGTCCGCGAGCAGGCGGCCACCGGTCTGGCAGCGAGCGCAGTAATTGGTCTCGTTGTCGGCGTATCGGATGCGCTGGACCGGCGCTCCACAGTCGGGACACGGCTTCCCGTAGCGACCGTGCACCGCCATTCCCTCGCGGAAGGCGGTGACCCGTTCGGGGAACGCATCGCCGGCATCCTGGCTCAGCCGCTGGATCCAATGCTGCAGGGTCGCCCGCGTCGCCTGGTACAACGTGGCGATCTCTGCTTCGCTCAAGCGGCCGGTGTGCACCAAGGGTGACAGCCGAGCTCGATGGAGAATCTCATCTGAGTACGCGTTGCCGATCCCGCTGAAGAGCCGGGGATCGGTCAGCGCGCGCTTCAGAGTGTGGTTCTCAGCGGTGAGTCGGTCGGCGAAGCTGGGCAGATCGATCTCCAGTACCTCGAGCCCACCGCGATCGAACTGGTGCAGACCTTCCTCTCTGGCGACGAGATGGATGGAGGCGCGCCGCTTGGTGCCGGCCTCGGTGAGATGCAGGGACCCGTTGGGGAATTCAAAGGCGGCGAGAACCAGCCTCCCTCCAGCCTTCGCTCCTGGCGGCCGCCAACGAAATCGGCCGGCGATCATGAGATGGATGACCACGAACAGCTCGCCCTCGAGCTCGAACACGATACGCTTGCCGAGCCGGCGCTGGCCAATGAGTCGCTTCCCTTCCACTGCAGTCAGCGGCGGGTCGACCGAGCGGAGCACGAAGGGACTCTTGAGGACGATGCGAAGCAGCGGCTGATGCAGGATGCGGGGGGCGAGTTGCTCGAGGTAGAGGGTGATGTCGGGGAGTTCGGGCATGAGGCGGGCTTTCGCTCAAACGGCTCCATAGCCGCCGGATGGTCGTACCCTGGCCCTCGAACCACTTTCTATCAGTTCCGACCATTTCTCATGATCGAGACTCGCTCCACCTACCAGCACGCCGTCGATTTGGGGTCGGGTCAGAAGCAAAGCGACGTTGCCGGTGTTCACGCTGCCCCCGTAGAGGATGGGCACTCGGGTGGTGACGCCGTGACGGCCCAGCTCCATGCGGATCAGCTCGTGCACCTGCGCCGCATCATCGGGTGTGGCGTTCTTGCCGGTGCCGATGGCCCAGACCGGCTCGTAGGCCAGGACGACTCTGGTCCACTCGTCCGTCTCCAAAGCCTCGAGAACGGCACCCACCTGCCGAACGACCACCTGCTCGGTCCGTCCCCCCTCGCGCTCGGTCAGCGTCTCGCCCACACAGACGAGTGGGGTCACCCCCCCCCTGAGCGCGGCCTTGGTCTTGCGCGCCACCTGATCGTCGGTCTCACCGAAGAGCTGGCGACGCTCGGAGTGGCCGGCCAGCACGATCCGGGCACCGGCCTCTATCACCATCGGGAGCGAGAGCTCACCGGTAAAAGCCCCCTTCGACTCCCAGTGGACGTTCTGGGCTCCGATCCGAACATCGGGCCGGCCTTGCAAGGTTGTGCAGAGCGCACCGAGGGAGACAGCGGGCGGGAAGAACCAGAGACTCCGCCCCTCTACCGGCGCCGTGAGCGAAAGAAACTTCTCCCCAAACATGCGGGCCTCGGTGGGCCCGTGGTTCATCTTCCAATTAGCGGCGTATATCAGCGAGCGCGCCGACATAGACGTTACGCTACTCCGTCACAAACAGGAAAGAGGGCCGCAGATGAACGCGGATAAGAACACGGATCGTTCCTTGGTGGTTTGGTGCTCCTGGGATATCGGCACGAGGGCTCCGCGCAACGGGTGTACCGTGACTGCCTTTGTCTGCGTTCATCTGCGGCGATTGTTTTGCTGGCTCCGTTTGATACCCATTTGAGCGAACCAAACCGATGCATCACGCATCGTCCAATGCCGCTACACCCGGCAGCTCCTTCCCCTCCAGGAACTCGAGGGAGGCGCCGCCTCCGGTCGAGACGTGGGTGACCCGCTCGGCCAGCCCGGCCTGCGCGACCGCCGCCGCGGAGTCCCCGCCGCCGATGACAGTGATGGCCCCATTCTCGGTGGCGCGGGCCATTGAGCGGGCGATCGCCAGGGTGCCGTGGTCGAACGGCGGCGTCTCGAACACACCCATGGGCCCATTCCACACCACCGTCCCCGCGCTTTCGATCTTGGAGCCGAAGCTCCTTTCGGTTTCGGGGTCGATGTCGTAAACCGCCCAGCCCGCGGTAATCGCGTCCCGCTTCACCGTCCGCGTCTCGGCTCCGGCAGTGAGCTCTCGCGCAATCACCGCGCCGATCGGAAGAACCAGCCTCTTCCCTGCCTGCTGGATCAGCTCCCGAGCGAGGTCCACCCGGTCGGGCTCTACCAGGGATTTGCCGGTCTCGAGCCCCAGCGCCTTGAAGAAGGTGCAGGCCATTGCACCACCGAGAAGGATCTCATCCACCTTGGGTAGCAGGGCTTCGATCAGGTCGATCTTGCCGCTGATCTTGGCGCCACCCAGCACCGCGATGAACGGCCGCTTGGGGTCGTGCAGCGCCTCGCCCAGGTAGCGCAGCTCGCGTTCCATGAGAAAGCCGGAAACCGCCGGCTTGAGAATGCGGGCGATCGCCTCGGTGCTGGCATGGGCCCGGTGAGCCGAACCGAACGCATCGTTCACATACAAGTCACCCAGCGCGGCAAACTTCTCAGCCAGGGCCTCGTCGTTCTTTTCCTCACCGGGATAAAACCGGGTGTTCTCCGCGACCGCGACCCCGCCACGAGGAAGCCGTTTGGTGGTGGTGACGGCTCCGGCGGAGATCGGCTCCGGCAGAAAGGTCACCGGCGCGCCGAGCAGCTTTTCCAGCGTACGCACTACCGGCCGCAGGGAGAGCTTGGGATCGGGCCCATTTTTGGGACGTCCCAGGTGGGAGAGGAGCACCAGCCTGGCGCCCCGGTCGCGGAGATACTTGATGGTGGGGAGGGCGGCGCGAATCCGGGTGTCGTCGGTGACCACACCATCCTTGAGCGGCACATTGAAGTCGACCCGCACCAGCGCCCGGCGGCCCTCCAGCGATCCTTTGTCCAACGACTCGAGCGTACGCTTCACCGGGTCGATCCGATATAGCGCAGCAGGTCGACGCATCGCGCCGAGTAGCCCATTTCGTTGTCGTACCAGGAGGTGACGTTGACCAGGGTGCCGCCGACGACATTGGTCGAGAGTGCGTCGATGGTGCTCGACTGAAGCGAACCGATGTAATCGACGGATACCAACGGCTCGTCGCTCACGACGAGGATGTCCTTGAGTGGGCCGGCCTTGGCGGCCTCACGAAAGGCGGCGTTTACCTCGTCGGCGGAAGTGGCCTTCTGCACCACGCAGGTGAGTGCCACGACCGAGACGTCGGGCGTCGGCACCCGGAGTGCTACCCCATCGATCTTGCCCTTGACCTCGGGGATCACCAGCGAGGTGGCCTTCGCCGCTCCGGTGGTGGTGGGGATGATCGAGATCGCCGCCGCCCGGGCGCGCCGCAGGTCCTTATGGGGGAGATCCAGGATCTGCTGGTCGTTGGTGTACGAGTGCACCGTGGTCATGAACCCGCTGACGAAGCCGAACCGGTCCAGAATCACCCTCACCACCGGCACGAGGCAGTTGGTGGTGCAGCTCGCATTGGAGATGACATGGTGCTTGGCGGCGTCGTAAGCCTTGTGATTGACGCCGTACACGATGGTGATGTCTTCCTTCTTGGCCGGCGCCGAGATAATCACCTTTTTGGCCCCAGCGGCGAGGTGCAGGGCGGCCTGCTCGCGATCGGTGAAGCGGCCGGTGGACTCGAGAACGATCTCGACCCCCAGCTCCTTCCAGGGAAGCTTGGCTGGGTCCTTCTCCGCCAGGACCTTGACCGGCTTGCCGTCTACGGTCAGGGAATCCGCGCGGGCGACGACGTCGCCGGGGAAGCGTCCGTGCACGGAATCGTATTTAAGGAGGTGCGCGAGGGTCTTCGTGTCGGTGATGTCGTTGACCGCCACGAACTCGAGCTCGGCCACCTTCATCGCTTTGGCGGCGCGGACCACGTTCCGGCCGATCCGGCCGAAACCGTTGATACCGACGCGTACAGGGGGCATTCAGTCTCCTCTGATGGCTATGGGCTATGGGCTATGCGCTGCGACGAAGCGCGATGGCGTTCAATTTCAGGAATTTGCAGCACCCAGTCCACATACTCTGATCTGCGTCGCGAGACCATCAGCCCATAGCCCATAGCCCATAGCCTCACAGCGTGTCCGCCGCACGCGCAAACGTCACCGCCTCGACTCGCGCTGCACCCGCCTTCACCAGTGCTGCCGCGGCCGCGGCCAGCGTCGCGCCGGTGGTGAAGACGTCGTCCACCAGGACCAGCTCGAGCCCCGCCCCGGCGCCGGCATGAAATGCCCCGGCGACGTTGGCGTGCCGCGCCTCCGGGGTCAATGCCGTCTGGGTGGGCGTCTCCCGCACCCGCTGCAGCAGATCGGTGCGAACCGGCATTCCGGTACACGCACCCAGGGCCGCGGCGATCCGCTCGCTCTGGTTATACCCGCGCTCGCGCTGGCGGCGTGGGCCCAGCGGCACCGGTATCAAGGATACTCCGGCCGTCAATGGGTCGAGCCCCAACATCGCCTGAGCGATCGCCTCAGCGGCCCGGGTCCACCCGTCGTACTTGAGCCGGTGGACCGCATCGCGAGCCGAGCCCTCGAGCCATACCGCGCTCCGCACCCGCGACAGTCCTTTAGGCCATTCGGCGCAGAGCCTGCACTCGAAGTCCTGGAGTCGGGGCTGGCCGCAGCGCGGGCACACCGGATGGGGTATCGGCCGCCAGCGCACCCGGCAGAGGTCGCAGATGAGCGCGTCCCCTTCCCGCTCCGGAACCGGCTCGCTGCAGAGCAGGCAGGCGGGCGGGAGGAGCCACCGCTCCACGCCGGCCAATGCGCTAGCGCAGCGCCACATCCACCGCTGCCCGCATCACTTCGACCGGTGCAGGCTTCTCGGGAAACCAGCGCGCGAATGCGGCCGCCCCTTGCGCCACCAACATGGTGCGTCCATCGGCGGCCCTCCGAACCCGAGGCTTCATGGCGCGCACCCACGCGGTTTCTCCCGGCGCGTAGACCATGTCGAACGCGACCTCGGCGCGGGGAAACCCATCGGGCTCGATCGGAAATGGATCGCCGGGATGGAGTCCCAACGGGGTGGAATTGATGAGCACTCCGCACTCCGACGAAGGCACCAACGGAACGCCGCGGGAGGAGATCCAGGCCTCGAACCGGCGCTGGCGCTGGGGATCACGGGATCGTACCGCGACCGGTACTCCGTGCTCGGCCGCGGCCACGACCGCCGCCCGCGCCCCACCACCCGTACCCGCGATGAACCAGGGTGCTGACGATATCTCCAACTGATGCAGCGCATCGAGCAGTCCGGGAACGTCGGTGTTGTCGCCGATGATCCGGCCGTCTTCGCTCCAGAAGGTGTTACAGGCTTCGACCGTTTCGGCGAGCTCGCGGCAGACTTCCACTGATCGGGCCGCGATCTCCTTGTGGGGTACGGTGACGTTCCCCCCGCCCCCGGCTCGGCCAAAGGCGCGGATCAGGGTCGCTATATCGTCGGCCGAGCATTTCAGGGGAACGTAGACCGCACCCAGACCGAGGGCTCGGAAGGCGGCGTTCTGCATGACGGGCGAAAGCGAATGCGAGACCGGATCGCCGAGGATGACGAGGACGCGTGAGCCGCCGCTGATCACCGCACTCTGCCGGCGACCCGGCTCACGACTCCGCCGATCAGCTCCTGCAGCTCGTCGTACGTTTGGCGGTAACTGGCGAGGTCGGACCCGAATGGATCCGTGACCTCCGCCCGGTCTTCTCCCCGACCGGCGTACTCACCCAGCACATGGACCTTGTCCTCGCCGCCGAGCTCCGCCACCCTTGCCCGGTGATGACCCGACATGGTGAGAATGAGATCAGCCGACTTGACCAGCTCCCGCGTCAGGAGCCGGGCCCGGTGTCCGCTGAGGTCGAGGCCGTGCTCCAGACCGACGAGATAGGCGCCTTCCGACACCGGCGCGCCGTCCCAAGCACCGGTGCCCGCCGATGATACGGTCACCTGATCCGCACCCCGGCTCACCAGCGCCTCGCGCAACAGCACTTCCGCCATTGGACTGCGGCAGGTGTTGCCGGTGCAGACAAAGAGGACATGCATTATCAAATAATAGCGTGAACGGGGGTTAACATGTCACCCTGACCCCTCGCGTAGCGAGGGGGAGGGGGCGAAGCCCAGCTTGCAGCTCAAGTGCTGGCCAGGTCTCGCCACTCTGGGTTGAGTTTTTCAATCAGTCGAAGCTTTCTCTGGCGGCTTAGGCGTTTCAGCCGTTTCTCCCGACGGATTGCGGCTCGAACATTTAATGCCACCTCAAAGTAGACCAGACGCGTAGTCTTGTGGCGACAAGAATAGCTGTCCAGATCCCAACTCGACCGATGCTCCGCCAGACGTCGTTCGAGATTGTTGGTGATGCCGATGTACAGCTCCCGTGTTTCGCTGGCGAGGATGTACACGAAGTAGGTGCGAGCCATGCACCAGCATCGCGCTTGCCGTACAACTTCGTATCAAATACTGAGCTTCGGCCCCCTCGCTGCGCTCAGGGTGACAACTCGCCGTACAGCTCCGGCGAAACCTCAGGACGCCGGCCCCCTCCGCCTCACTACGTGAGGCGTCAGGGTGACAATCGCTCGTAGTCCCATTTCCTTATGGTGCCAACCGCCCGGCAGCCCTTCGCAGCTCCGCTCGCGGAATCGCGCCCTCGCGTACGAGTCGTGGCACGATATCCGTGCAGTCAACCAGCGTCGACGGCGGAACGTTGCCGAGGACTCCGCCGTCCAGCACCAGGAGCTCGCCGTTTCGCTCCTCCGATCCGAATAGCTCCACCAGCCGATCAGGGCCAGGCGCTGGAGGTCCTCCCGGGCGATTGGCCGAGGTCGAGGTGAGCGGCTCACCCCGGGACGCCACGAGTCGAGCAATCCCAGCGTGCGAGGTATATCGCACCGCGATGCCGCCCTCCCTTCCTCGGAGCTCGTCGGGCAACCGTCCCTCGCCACCCCGGAGCACCAAGGTCAGTGGGCCCGGCCAGAACGCATCCGAGAGCGCTGTCGCCGAGGGCGAGAACACCAGCCCCCACTCCTCCGCCATCCGGCGTCCGGATATAAGGAGAAGGAAAGGCTTGCCCTCGGGCCGTCCCTTCAGCCGGGCCAGCGCGGCGAGCGCCGGCACCGTAGGAGCGGAGCCGAGTCCGTAGACCGTCTCGGTGGGATATGCGAGGAGCTTGCCTGCGCGGAGGTGTCTGCCGACCTGGGGGATGGCGACGGAGATCTCGCTCTCGCTGCGAAATGGGAGGATCATACTCTCTCCCTCGCGAGTAGCTCCGCTAGTGCCAAGTCTTCGGGTGTGGTGATCTTCAGGTTGCGGGCGGAATCGGGAACCAGCCGCACCGGGACGCCGAGCGCCTCGACCAGCGCCGCGTCGTCGGTAGCATTCGCGCCGGCGCTCGCGTAGGCCCGCTCCAGCACGGTGCGGGGAAATCCCTGCGGCGTCTGCGCCCGCCACAGCCGCTCCCGCGAAAGGGTGCGCTCGATACGCAGCGGATCGGCGGAGGAGGCCTCCTTGAGCGTGTCGCTGAGCGGCACCGCGGCAACCGCCCCTTCGCCTCGGCGGGCATAGTCGATGACCCCGTCGATCACTCCGCGCTCGACGAACGGACGAGCGCCATCATGTACCAGGACTACCGCGCACTCCGCACGCACGACGGACAGCCCCGCGCGGACCGAGTCACCTCTATGCGCCCCGCCGGGGACGATGGAGAGGGCGGAGAAGCTGGAGAAGGCGGAGAGGTCGGAGAGGAATGCGGGTGGATTGGCGGCATCATCGGGCGGGAGCACCAGTACGACCTGGGCAACGTCCGGATGGGAGGTGAAGGGACGCAGCGCTCGCAGCACCATGGGGACGCCGCCGATCGGCTGGTACTGCTTGGGAGTGTCACCGCCACCGAATCGACTGCCGTATCCGGCCGCCACCACGATAGCGGCAACATCACGCGGCAAGCGCGCGCACCAACTGATCCACGTGGTCCAGCCCGACCAACGATGCCCCGGGCACCTGTACCGGGCTGCGAGAGGAGCCGAAGACCCGGTGGAAGCCGAGCCGTACCGCCTCCGTTATGCGGCGCTCGACGGCCCCGCTGGGTCGGATCTCGCCGCCCAGTCCGATCTCGCCCAAGAAAATCACGTCGGCCGGCGCCGGCCGGTTGAAGAGACTGGAGACGAGCGCGGCCGCGACCGCGAGGTCGGCGCCGGGCTCGGTGACGCGAACTCCCCCGGTGACCTGAACGAAGACATCGAGGTCGGCGAACGAGGTGTCGGCCCGCCGCTCCAGCACCGCCAGCAGCACCGCTAGTCGCCTGGGATCGAGCCCGGTTGCCACCCGCTGCGGCATTCCGTATCCGGACTTGGCCGCCAGCGCCTGGACCTCTACCAGCACCGGCCGGGTCCCTTCCATGAGCGCGGTAACCGCGCTGCCGCTGATCCCATCGGCCCGGGCGGCGAGAAACACCGCCGATGGATTCGGCACCGCGATGAGACCACTCTCGGTCATGGAGAAGACGCCGAGCTCGTCCACCGAACCGAAGCGGTTCTTGGTGGTGCGCAGCAGGCGATAATCCAACGTGGCCTCGCCCTCGAAGTAGAGCACCGTATCCACGATGTGCTCCAGCGTCTTGGGGCCCGCTATGCCGCCGCCCTTGGTGACATGCCCCACCACGATCACCGAGGTGCCGCTCTCCTTGGCGAACCGCATGAGCTGACCGGAGCACTCGCGCACCTGGCCGACGTTACCCGGCGCGCTCTCGAGCATGCCGGTGTATACCGTCTGGATCGAGTCGATCACCACCACTTCGGCGCCGACGGCGGAGACGGCCTCGATGATCGCCTCCAGGCGAGTCTCGCCCAGGACGTGTACCGCTCCGGCATCTTCGACCAGCCGATCGGCCCGCAGGCGGATCTGGTCGGGCGATTCCTCGCCGCTGGCGTACAGCACGGTGCGACCCGCGGTTTCCAGCCGGGCCGCGGCCTGAAGCAGGAGGGTGGATTTGCCGATCCCAGGCTCCCCACCGATCAGGGTCATGGAGCCGGGGACAATTCCACCTCCCAGCACAAAGTCGAATTCAGGTAGCCCCGTCCGCCAGCGGACGAGCGATTCGGCGGTGACGTTGCGAAGGCGGACGGGGGCGGAAGAAGCGGAAGAAGCGGAACCTCTTCCGCCCCTTGCGCTCTTTCCGCCTCTACCGCCGCGCGCCAGGGCGGGCTCCTCCGCGATTGCATTCCACGCCCCGCACGCCTCACAGCGCCCCACCCACTTGGGGTGCTCGTGGCCGCACTCGGTGCAGCGGTAGACCGACTTGGGCTTAGCCATCTATTCGGGCGCCTCGCGCTCAGTACGGTTGTCGAACCGGGTGAACTTCTTGTGGAAGTACAGATTCACCGTGCCGGTGGGACCGTTGCGGTGCTTGCCGACGATCACCTCTGCCATCCCCTCCAGGCTGTTCCCCTCGCTGTCTTCCTTCTGATACATCTCGGGCCGATGGATAAACAGCACGACGTCGGCGTCTTGCTCGATGGCGCCGGAGTCGCGCAGGTCGGAGAGGATGGGTCGCCGCTCGCCGCCCCGCTGCTCCGAGGCGCGAGAGAGCTGGGAAAGGGCGATGACCGGAACCTTCAGCTCCCTCGCGAGCCCCTTGAGCGACCGGGAGATGTCGGAGATCTCCTGGACCCGGTTCTCGGAGTACTCTGGGCTCCGCATCAGCTGGAGGTAGTCCACCACAATGAGCCGCACATCGTTCTCTACCTTGAGGCGACGAGCCTTGGAGCGCATTTCCAGGAGGCTGAGCGCGGGCGAATCATCGATCCAGACCGGGCAGCTCTGAAGAATGCCGGCTGCACGAGCCAGCCGGGTGAAGTCCGGATCTCGGAGGGTGCCCCGCCGCACCGCCTGGCTGTCCACCCGCGCCTCGGCGCAGAGCATCCGCTGCACCAGCGCTTCCTTCGACATCTCCAGGGAGAACACCGCCACCCCGAAACCGTCCACCGCCGCCTGGGTGGCGACGTTGAGACAGAAGGCCGTCTTTCCCATGGACGGCCGAGCGGCCACGATGATCAGCTCGCTGGCCTGGAAGCCCGACGTCATCTCGTCCAAATCTGCGAACCCACTCGGCACTCCGGTAATCGCTTTCCCACTCCGCTGGAGCGTTTCGATGCGCTCCATCGTGGGCCATAGCATCTCCTTGATCCGGGTGAAGCCCTCGTCTCCCCGCTGCTGGGAGATCTGGAAGATCTTGGATTCGGCATTGTCGAGGAGGTCGTTGGCGGTAGAATGGCCGTCGTACGCTTCGGTGATGATCGAAGTGGAGGCCTCGATCAGGCGGCGAAGGATCCCCTTGTCTTTGACGATCTTGGCGTGGAACTCGATGTTGGCCGCGGTGGGCACCGCGTCCACCAGCTCGGCGAGGTATTCCAGGCCGCCAGCGGTCTCGAGCTCGCCCCGGCGGAGCAACTCGTCCCGGAGCGTGATGTGGTCGATGACCACCCGCTGTTCGGTGAGAGCGAGCATCGCGCGGAAGAGCCGGCGATGCGCCTCCCGGTAGAACATCCAGTCCTCAACCAGCTCGGCCGCTCGGAGCGCGGCATCCTGATCCAGCAGCATGGCACCGAGGACGGCCTGCTCGGCCTCCTGGCTCCACGGCGCGGACCGCCCGACGTAGGTATCAGCGGTCGAGTAGTTGTCGTGCGATACGGACGTCATCCCAGGTGGGCTTCTTCCAGTTCGGGTTGCGGAGCAGCGCCGCGGGATGATACGTCACGACCAGCGGAATGCCGTTGTACGTGTGCACCTTACCGCGCAACTCTCCCAGACTCTTCCTCACCCCCAACAATGCCTCGCCTGCCGTGCCGCCAAGGGCAACGATCACTTTCGGTCGAATGAGTTCCAGTTGACGATGCAGATATGGAATGCAGGCCGCGATCTCATCAGGCAAGGGCTTTCGGTTCTGGGGGGGTCGGCATTTGACGATGTTGGTGATGTACACTGAATCGCGGGGAACTTCAATAGCCTCGAGGATGCCGCTGAGCAACACGCCCGCTTGACCGACGAAGGGTCGTCCCTGCGCGTCCTCGGTGGCGCCCGGCCCTTCGCCCACGAGAACCAACTTCGCGTTGGGATTTCCCTCTCCCGGCACCGCATTGGTCCGATGGGGACAGAGGCCGCAGCAGTGGGTCGTGCGGATCCGGTCGGCGACTTCCTCGATGGTGCTCAACGAGGTGAGATCGTCCCCGAGCAGATTATGCTCGGGTGATTCGACCGCCAGGCCCGGGCCGGGGATCGGGGGGCAACCTCTTCTCCACGAGGGGGCGGACGGGCGGACGGGCGGAGGGGCGGACCGTTTGACAGGCGGACTATCGGACCGGCGGACGGTATCGCCGATCATGGACTGTCCTGGCGTTACAGATAAGACCACTCCTCCGCCCGTCCGCCTGTCCGCCCGCTCGCTGAGCACGATCTCCGACCCACCCAACTCGATCTGCTGCCGCAGATACCGCCGCCACTCATCGGCCAAGAGATTGCTCCACTCGATCCAAAATTGCGTCTGCGACTTCTCGCTTCGACTGCAGCGGGAGAATCTGCCGGGTGCCGTCCCGGCCGAGCAAAGCTACCCGGTTGGTATCCTTTTCGAACCCGGCACCCGGCTCCAGCGCGTCGTTCACCACTATGAGGTCGAGCCCCTTGCGCTCCAACTTGGCTAGGCCTTTCGCGAGCGCATCACCCGTCTCCAGCGCAAAGCCTACGATCATGCTGCCGGGTTTCCGTACACCGCGCGTGGAGTCGAGCACGTCGCCGGTAGGCTCCATCGGAATGGCGAGCGCGCCGTCTATTCGAGAGCGCTTCCCATCGCTCGGGCTGCTGGGACGGAAGTCGGCCGGGGCGGCCGCCATCACCAGGACATCGGCCCCGGGCAGCTCGGATCGAACCGCGTCCTCCATCTCCTGGGTGGATTCGACCCGCCGTACCGTCACCCCCACCGGATCGGCGAGTGCCACCGGGCCCGAGATCAGCACCACCTCGGCTCCTCGCTCCCAGGCCGCCTCCGCGACCCGATACCCCATCTTGCCGCTGGAGCGATTGGTTACTACTCGGACCGGATCGATCGATTCCCGGGTCGGTCCCGCGGTCACGATCACCTTCCGGCCGGTGAGATGTCCGCCCCCGAGCAATCGGCCCGCATGGGCCATAATCGTATCCGGCTCGCTCATCCGTCCCGGGCGCTCGGAAGGCCCCTCCGCTAGTGCCCCGATCTCCGGCCCGACCAGCATCACTCCACGCGCACGAAGCTTCTCCAGATTAGCCTGAGTTTCGGGTCGCGCGTACATCTCGTCGTTCATCGCGGGAGCGAGGAGCAGTGGCGCGGTGCGCGCGAGCAGCAGTGCGGTGAGGATGTCGTCGGCCAGACCCTGGGCCACCCGGGCGATGAGATGTGCGGTCGCGGGGGCGACGATGATGAGATCGGCCTCATGACCCAGCCGGACGTGCGAGAGCGCCCGGCCCGGCTCCCACAGCGAGCTCAGGACCGGGCGCCCAGTCAGTCCCTCGAAGGTGAGCGGCCGGACGAACTCCGCCGCTCCCCGGGTGAGCACTGCATCGACGTCGGCGCCGGCCTCGGTGAGCCGCCGGGCCAGGATGCAGCTCTTATAACTGGCGATACCGCCAGACACGCCGAGGACGACGTGCCGGCCGGCCCACACGGTCACGCCTCGGAGCGGCGGCGGCGGAGAAGCTTGTAGTTCAGCTCGCCCTCGACGAGCTCCTGCATGGCTTTCGTGGTCAGCTTCTCGGTCGGCCGCGCCAGGTGGTCCTTAGGGAACTCGTTGAGGTAGCGGGCGAACTTGGCGGCAACGAGCACGCCGAGGTACTTGTTGCCGGCCTGCTTGGCGACTTCGCTTGGTGTAATGATCCGCATGCTTGGTCCTGTTGAATGGTAGTCACGAGTCGCGAGTCATCAGTCGCGAGTCACGAGTCACGAGTCGCGAGTCATGGGTCGCGACTTTTTCCCAATCTTCTCCGCCGCCTTCACCACATCCCGCTTCAACTTCTCGATAAACTCGGGTAGGGTGTCCTGTCGCGATACCCGCCAGGCCTCACCTTCGAGAATCGCGGCCACCTGGGCCACCGCCACGACCAGGTCCTCGTTCATGATTGCGTAGTCGTACTCGGCGACCGCGGCCAGCTCGTCGGCGGCACGGATGATCCGCTCCTTCACCAGCGCGGGATCTTCGGTCTTCCGACCCACCAGCCGCTGCACCAGCGCCTCCGCCGACGGCGGAAGCACAAACAGAAGCAGGGAGTTCGGAAAATTTCTCCGAATCTGCCGGGCGCCCTCGATCTCGACATCCAGCACGGCGTGGCGCCCCTCGGCAAAGATCCGCTCGATCTCGCTCTTGAGGGTGCCGTACAGCTCGCCGCCGTAGGTGGCCCACTCGAGGAATTCGCCGTTCTGCTGCCGGCGGGTGAAATCGTCGCGCGAGAGGAAGTGATAGTCGACCCCATCGCGCTCGTCCGGCCGCTTGGGCCTCGTGGTGGCCGATACCGAGTAGCCAAGATCGTCCCGTGCCTGCAACAACATCTTGGCTATAGTGGTCTTCCCGCCCCCCGATGGCGCGGAGAGGACGAGGAAAAACGGCTTCACTCGAGGTTCTCGAGCTGTTCCCGGAACTTCTCGAGCTCGCCCTTCATCGCAATCACCAGCTGCGCGATCTCGGCGTCGCCCGCTTTGGAGCCCATGGTGTTCACCTCGCGCCCCAGCTCCTGCGCCAGGAAGCCGAGGCGTTTGCCCACGGGCTGATCGCCCGACATCGCCGAGCGCGCGGCGGCCAGATGGGCCCGAAACCGCACCAGCTCCTCGGTGATATCGAGCTTATCCGCGAGGAAGGCGAGCTCCTGCGCCAGCCGCTCCTCGTTCACCGATCTCCCCTCGAGGAGCTGGGTCACCGCCGCCCTCAGCCGGTCTCGTTCTTTGACCAGGCGCTCGGGCGCCCGCGCCGCGATCGCTTGGGCCGAGCGCTCCAGCAGATCGAGCCGGTGCCTGAGCTCGGCGGCGAGGGTTTCCCCCTCGCGCGCCCGCATGGCCCGGCACTCCTGCCCCGCCCGGGCGACCACCGGCTCGACCTCGCTCCAAGCCACCTCACCCGACCCGTTGCCGGCGTAGTTCAGGACTTCGGGCTGCCGCGCGACCAGCTCGACGGTGACCTCTCCGCCGAGGCCCAGGGCCGTCTGCAGCTCACGAAGCCGCGACGCCACCAGCCGGGCCCGTTCGAGATCGACCGCAAATCCAAGGTCGGGCTCGAGGGTCTCGGTCCAGCGGGCCTGCACCGCGACGTGGCCGCGCTCGAACTCTTGCCGAAGCCGCTCGCGCAGTTCGACCTCGAGGGCGCTGAGGTCGCTGGGAAGCTTGGCCGACAGATTGAAGTAGCGGTGGTTGACGGTCCGGATCTCGATTCGAAGTCGCCGCCCGGCCACCGGGCCTTCCGCAGCGCCGAACCCCGTCATGCTGTACGGCAAAGCGTCCTCCCATGGAGCCGGGATAGCCTGCAAATTTAGGTAGCAAACCACCGGATTGGTAGGGTGTCTGGCGACGGCTCGGACGGACTCCATGTATGCATGATCGGAACAGCAGAAGATTGGCTCCGTCACAAAGCTCGGTTCTTCCGGCGGGAGGTTCGTATGCGAAGGCAACTTTCTCATGGCATTCGTGGCGTGGCTGTCTCCCTGCTCGTGCTCGCCCCACTCGGCTGCGGGGGCGATGATACGACCACGCCAACTCCCCCCGATGTAAGTGGCATGTACGACGTAGTCGAGGTGGCTGCGGCCGCCACCTGCGACCCTGCGTCCGCACTGGACGTGCTGGACGTTGCCCTATCGAGCGGGACGTTTCACATTAAGCTGCGCGTCGATCAGCAAGGAGGGCAGCTCACACTTACCGAGCTGGAGTTCGAAGGCCAAAACGTCGAGGACCAGCACATCTCGTCGGTTGCTACCATCGAGGGGTCAGGCGCGGTCCACATCGACATGGAGCGAAGTGACCAGTTCTCGATATTTGGAGCGGGTGTCTTCTTTGAACACCTTACCTCCTCCGCCGCCGGGCAATTCGACGCTGCGGCACACCCGACGACATTTAGTTTTACCGGTACGGCAACCCATGTGTACCGAACGGAGAGCTCGACCGGCCCTCTCTTTGCCACCTGCACGCAGTCGGACACTGATACGGGCACCCAAATCAGCGGCTGAGCTCGATTCTACCTGAGGATTCATCAGCTGAGAGATCTCCTTGGGGGGACCCTTCTCCGGCCAGCGCCGCCACGAATTCGTCCGCGCTGGCAAATCGGTCCGCTCGCGCTCTCGCCAGCGCTTTGGTGATCGCGTCCTCTACTGATTGGGGAACCGCCTCCCGCAGCGTCCGCCCGTGCGGCACGGGCTCGCTCAGCCGCTTCGCCAGGGTTACCTGCGCGCTCCGCCCCATGAATGGCGGCTCTCCGGTGAGCGCCTCATACAGCACGCAGCCCAGGGCGTAGATATCCGTTCGCGCATCGAGATCGCACTCACCCAACGCCTGCTCCGGGCTCATGTAGGCTGGTGTCCCGAGAGCGAGCCCGGTCTCGGTCAGCTGCTGTAATGCCGGTTGATCCAAGGCCCCACTGATGGCTCGCGCGATGCCGAAGTCGGCCACGACCGCCTCGCCGCCCTCCACCCAGATGTTCTCCGGCTTGATGTCTCGATGGATGATCCCCCGGTGGTGGGCATAGCTCAGGGCCGCCGCCACATTGCGGGCGATCTGGAGGACCTCGTCCAGCGGCAACCGCCTCTGCCGGCTGAGCCGCTCGCGCAGCGATTCCCCTTCGACGTAGGGCATGACGTACCAAAGCAGGGGCGCAGCATGTTGCCCCTCTGGCGCTGCAGCGCGGCCGGAATCTAATAGCGGCAGAATGTGCTGATGCTGAAGCTGGGTGGCGATCTCGATCTCGCGGAGGAACCGCTCAGGACCGAGAGCGGAAGCGAGCTCGGAACGAAGAACCTTGATCGCCACTCGTCGGTGGTGCTTGTGGTCTTGCGCCAGGTAGACGGTTGCCATACCGCCCCGGCCCAGCTCGTGCAGGATCTCGTAGGTGCCGAGGCGTTCCCCGGCAGCAAGCACCTGACTCTTCACGATCCACGCTACCACCGGGGCAGCATACGCCGGTGCAGGCTCTTCCATGAAGCCCGGCCGCTGGGTGGCCTGGAGCAGCCGCTCGACCTCTGCCCGGAGCGCGGGATCGCTGCAGCAGGCCCCTTGGAGGAAAGCGGGCCAGTCTTCTGGTGCCAGGTCCAGCGCCCGGTCGAGGAGCTGTTCGACTTCTGCCCAGCGCTCCGGTGATGCTGCGTCCATCAGTCATTCCGCTCCACGGTGCTGCCGCTCATCTCCAAGCCTTCACCCATCCCGCTGCACCATCCGCCTCTCAGCCCAGGGCCTCGGCGGCCGCCACCTCCGCCAGCCGCCGAAGGAGCGGCATTCGGCGACCATGGTGCGGAGTTCACCAAGATTCGGTGCATCGCCTAGGTCGTGATCGACTGGCGATCACCCTGGCCAGCGATGTCGGGTTTGGAGCCGGTCTTACGCGTCTACTAGTACAAGGCGGTACACAACCGCGACCCTTTTCCACCTCGGAGGTCATCATGTGGCTCACGTTTCCTAGACTCATGGGAGTCCTCTCCCCACTCCCGATCCTCATCGCCTGCGCTTCCGGTGGCGCCACAGCCCGCGATCCGAACGTGATCACTGCGCCGGAGCTCGGCCGAAGCCGGGCCGCGAATACCTACGACGCGATCCGCCGTCTCCGTCCCGAATTCTTCCGTGCGAGGGAGTCCGGCGCCCTCCTGTACTTCACGGCTCGCAGGCCAGTGGTCGCAGTGGACAACACTCTCGTTGGCGGCGTGGAGATGTTGCGCGACCTTCCGCTCGACCAGGTGGTCCGGATCGAGTACGTCAGCGCCTGGAAAGCCACAAAGAGGTACGGATCGGGGTTCGGGGAGGGGATCGTACTCGTGGCCAAACGAACCGATGCCGAGACCGAGCTTTCCGCCTCCCGGTGAGCCGGATGCGTCTCTCCCGCACGATGACTGCGTGGAGACCGACTGGGTCCTGGGCGCTCGGCCCCATTAATGGCGGTTGTGCGGCGGCGATCTCGATCTCCCGGCCGCTCAGCCGCCGAGCTCCAGCAGCAACCAGCCCCGCGCTTTCGCCCAATCCCGCTGGACAGTCCGGGTGGTCACCCCCAGCGCCTCAGCGGTCTCCTCCTCCGTCAAACCGCCGAAGTATCGGCACTCGACAACCTGACTCAGCCGCTGGTGCATCGTGGAGAGGCGGTCCAGCGCCTCGTCCAGAGCGAGCAACGTCTCGCCCCGCTCAGCAACTCCTGCCTCCTCCTCATTGAGTGGGACCCGCTGGACTCCGCCCCCGCGGCGCACTGCACGGTAGCGGCGGGCATAGTCCACCAGGATGCGACGCATCGCCCAGGAAGCAACGCGAAAGAAGTGTGCTCGGTCCTGCCACTGGACCCGGGGCTGATCCACCAGCTTGAGATAGGTCTCGTGGACCAGGGCGGTCGTGTCGAGAGTATGGCCCGGTCGTTCCCCTTGGAGCTGCCAATGTGCGAGTCGGCGGAGCTCCCCGTACACCAGCGGAAAGAGCCGGTACATGGCCTCGGGGTCGCCACCACGGACTTGGAGGAGGAGGTCGGTGATCGACTGGCGATCCCTGGGGTCAGCCCGTTCAGAGCCTTCCATAAAGGGGCCAAGTGCCCGAGCACGGAGGCGCGGGTCGGTGCGGGTGCTGAGTATAGCTAGCCCCAAAATGGGATCCGGGAGTGGCGTCCGCAACAGGCGTTGCTGCCAGCGCCGTGCTCGGCTGACACCTACACTGTCGACTGAAAATGCAAGGCGGAGAGGGAGCCCACGGCGTCGCGCTGAGTTCGAGCCGCCGACGCAGAAACGACGAGGAGCTAGGATATCCTGCTCCACGTTCGCAGCGCGCTGGTGGATCGCTTCCCCGAAGCGGCGCACGAGAGGACACGAAGCGCGGGGTGGCACGGCACCTGCCTACCGGCGACGAGGTCTCCACCCCCGAGCGCCGCCACCCAGAGGGGAATCGCCAATGCCCGTGTCCGCCCGTCGTATGCTCACGCCGCTCGTCCTGATAGCGCTGGTCCACTCGGCCGTCCAGGCTCAGACTGTTGCGCCCGCCTCGGCCCGCGCGACGGTACCTCCCTCACTCCGTACGGTCCCAGCCTGGACCCTCAAGATGAAGGAGGACATCCGCTGGCAGCAGGTTACGCCCGCGGGCACACTCCTCATCTCGACCGACGGCTTCCTCGCGGGTGTGGACATCGAGCGCGGCCAGGTCGCCTGGGAGACGGCCGAGCTGGGCGGGCTGTCGCCCGACAGCGTTCGGATGGTCGAGGGATCGCTCCTGATGGAGGCCGCGCGACCCGGGTTGCTGCTGATCTTCGACCCGGTGACCGGCGGGGTCGTCTTCGATTCCCGCCGCCTGGGCCTAGCGGAAGTCGTCACCCGTCGCGTTCTGCCACAGACCGGGACCATCCTCGTCCACGGCCGCCGGGCGTCCGGTCCACCGGTGGTCGCACTGTACGATCTCTCCACCGGCGATCAGCGGTGGGCGAGCGAGACGTTGTTCGAGCAGACCGAGCCCAAGAAGAAGGGGCTGGGCGGACTCATGCAGGGATTGGTGCGCCGAGTCTCCGAGGGCACCGCACTCGAGGTCCTCCAGGCGGGCCCCGAGATGATCATGGTCCATACGCTGATGGGTCTCCGGGCGCTGGATGCGCGCACCGGTGAGGTGCGGTGGTCGGCGGTGCTGCCCACCGCCAAAGCAGGGAATCCCGCTCGTCACGTTCGGCTCTATCCCTCGCTCGACAAGACCGATCGTATCTACGTCAGCTTCGATGACCGTCTCATGGCGTATCGCCTTTCGGACGGCCAGGCGCTGTGGTCCAAGCCGGCCACGGTGAATGGGTGGGTCCACGATATCGTGCAGCATCCGGCCGGGATCGTCATGCTCCCCGAGGCGGCACCGGAGGGCGAGCAGAGCGGCAGCCGTACCGTGGTGAACGGCGTCGTGCAAACCGGGCTCAACGTCGCACGGTACGAGGATGGAACCACAATCGCGCCGAAGCCGCTCAAAATGCGCGGGAATGTGATGGACGCGCTGATTACGGGTGACGCCGCCGTGCTCGCGGTCGACGCCGAGTCGAAGACGTTTGTGAACGTGCTCGACGTGGCCACCGCGACGGTGCGCCTCAAGAAGGATGTGAAGATCAAGGGGCAACTCGATTACGCCGAGCTCACGCCGGCCGGCCTGCTCTACATGTCGCGTCCCGATGCGGCGACTAACGCCGAGGTCAATGTCATCGATCTCGCAACCGGCCAGCCGAGGTTCAAGGACGCCATCGAGAGCGGGAAGTCGATGAGCTCGAAGTACGACGCCGACCGGTATTATCTGCACCACGCGGTCGAGGGCCGGACGATGTACGTATTCGCCAACCGTGACCACCAGCTGTACGCAGTCGATCGCGAGGACGGCAGCTACAAGCCGCTCGGCGGCGAGATCAAGCTGCAGGGCGGCGAGGATCCAATCGCCATGGAGATCCGGCAGGACGGGATCATCCTCATCGCGCCGCAGAATCTCGTGGTCGTCGCACGGGACGGACAGGTGAAGCAGCAGGTCTACCATCCCGCGCCGCAGCTACCGGGGCTCCTTCGCGCGCTGCACGCGGTGAATGCCGTCCGAGCCGGATTGTACGGCGCCGCGGCCTCGGCGTACGGCGACGCCTTTGCGCAGGCGTCCCACCGGGCCACCGACCCCGCGGTGCAGCGTATCACCGGCGAGCTGGCGACAGCATACACCCAGGGTGGCGCGCAGCTCCAGGGTTACTCCCGTCAGTCGGCGGCGATGGCGACCAAGCGCTTCAAGGCCTCGCTCGCGGTACCGGGATCGGTCTTCATGCTGACCAAGGCACCGGAAGGAAAAGGCAACGTGCTGCTCCAGATCGACAAGGACAGCGCACAGCCGAGGGCTCGGGTAGACCTCGGCAAGGAGAAGGAGCCGGTCTACGCGGTGGATGACATCGCGGGGATGCTGTTCCTCCGGACTGCGCCGGGCACCCTGGTGGGTTACCGATTGTAACGCGACGGAAACGGGCCATCCGATCGGATGGCCCGTTTCGAGGGCCACCCAAGGCCACCCATGAGGGTGGCCCTCGGTGGCCCTCTTCGTTTTCAGCGGTCCCCCGACCGCGGCGCTGTCATGTTAGGCGAGGGTCAAGCGTAAACTTCATTCGCCCTACGAAAGTCTGCCAAAACATCAGCCTACTGGCCTCTCCGCCCACCACAGCACAGATTGGGGAGCGTACTCGTGGCACCAGGAGACCCCGATGACCGCCCCCCAGACGACCGCACCCTCCGCCGCGCTCGACCGGAAGCCCCGGGACGAAGAGATAGACGTTCACGGAATCACCCACCCAGGGAAAGTACGCACCGAGAACCAAGACCATTTCCTCATCTGCGCGCTGAAGAAGCAGATGGTGGTCCGCCTGACCAGCCTCCCCGAAGTCGACCAGCTCACGACCGAGCCCGAGCGGCTCGCATTTCTGATGATGGTCGCCGACGGCGTGGGCGGTGGCGTCAAGGGCGCAGAAGCGAGCCGGGTCGCCCTCGAGGCGGTGGCCAACTATGTGTCCAGCAGCATGCGCTGCTACTACGCCGCCGGCTCGGCGGACGATCGGGAGTTCTCCGAGGCGCTCGAGGAAGGTGCGCTCCAGTGCCATATGGAGCTGCTGCGACGGGGCCAGGAAAACCCGGACTACCGAGGCATGGCCACTACCCTCACCCTCTACCTCGGCGTCTGGCCCCGGGCCTATCTCCTTCAGGTGGGAGACAGCCGCTGCTATCTGCTCCGCCGGGGCGAGCTCACCCAGATCACCCGCGACCAGACGATGGCCCAGGAGCTGGTCGAGCTCGGCGTCCTCACCCGAGCGGACGCGTCTACCAGTCGGCTCGCGCATACCCTCTCGAGCTCGATCGGGGGAAGCCAGACCGCCCCCGTGGTCACCCGACTCGACGTAGCCTGGGGCAATGTCGCGCTCCTGTGCAGCGACGGGCTCACCAAGCACGTGCCGGACGAGCGGATCCGCGAGCGGCTTCGCTCGATGACTTCAGCCCCACAGGTGTGCGAGGATCTGCTACAGGATGCCCTGGAGGGAGGTGGGACCGACAACATCACCATCATCGTTGCCCGGGCCCTCCGGAGTGAGAGCTGAGTCGAGTCGGTAAGCCAGTGCTGTGCTCCGCAGAACCAGCCTTGCCGGGCTTCTATTGATCGATATCCCTGGTCCGCTCCAGACTGCGCTCTCCGACCGCTACCGCCTCGAGCGGGAGCTCGGTCGCGGCGGTATGGCAACGGTGTATGTCGCACAAGACCTTCGGCACCACCGTAGAGTGGCCGTGAAGGTCCTCCGCCCCGATCTCGCAGCTGTGATCGGGGCCGAGCGGTTCCTCGCCGAGATCCAGACCACGGCTAATCTGCAGCACCCGCACATCCTGCCGCTCCACGACTCGGGCGAGGTGGACTCGTTCCTCTTTTATGTGATGCCTTTCGTGGAGGGCGAATCGCTCCGCGAGCGGCTCAGCCGCGAGAAGCAGCTTCCCATACCCGATGCCGTGCGGATCGCCACCGAGGTTGCTAGCGCCCTCGATTACGCGCACCGGCACCACGTGATCCACCGCGACATCAAGCCCGAGAACATCCTGCTCCATGACAACAGTGCTCTGGTGGCGGATTTCGGGATCGCCCTGGCGGTCTCGAGCGCGGGCGGGGGGACGCGGCTGACCGAGACCGGCATGTCCCTAGGCACCCCGCACTACATGAGTCCCGAGCAGGCAATGGGCGAGCGGGAGATTACGGCGCGGTCCGATGTGTACGGGCTGGGTGCGGTGCTCTACGAAATGCTGGTGGGCGAACCGCCATTCACCGGACCCACCGCGCAGGCGGTCGTGGCGAAGGTGGTCACCGAGGAGCCGCGACCGCTACTCCCCAAGCGGCGAACCATCCCTCCGCACGTTGAAGCGGCGGTCCTGACCGCGCTCCAGAAGCTGCCGGCCGACCGGTTCGCCAGCGCGGCAGAGTTCGCCGAGGCGTTAGGCAATCCAGATTTCGGCGGAGGCAGTCGGGCAACTCAGGCTATGGCCCTTCCTGCCCTCCGGCGATCCACGACCCGGCGGAATGCGCTTGCCCTCGCGCTCGTCGCGAGCCTCGCCGGCCTCGTCGTGGGCGCATTGCTTGCGCGCTCGTGGCTGCGCGGGGCCCAGTCGGCTCCCCAGGTAGCCCGTCTCATGCTCGCGCTCCCGTCGGAACAGGCGATGAACCTCGAGCTTCCATTCGCCGTCTCGAAGGACGGGTCCCGGATCGCGTATTATGGCACCGATGGCGAGGGGTGGCTTCGCGAACTGAACCGACTGGACGCGACTCGGATTCCCGAAATCGACGGCGGGTGCTGTCCGTTCTTCTCCCCGGACGGCCGGACGGTAGGTGCCTTCACTGCATACCCCGGGGACTTGATCCTTGCTCCGCTCGCTGGCGGTCCCCGCAGTGCGATCGCACGAGACTCGGTGTGGAGCGACGGAGGTGCCTGGAGTGAAGGCGGGTGGATCTACTTCATGATGGGCACCGGCCACAAGTTGGCGCGGGTTCGGCCGAACGGGGAATCGCTCCAGGTCCTGGCCGAGCCCGATAGCGCTCGTGGGGAAGGGACTTTCGCCTTTCCCGATCCTCTGCCGGGTGAGCGAGCTGCCCTTCTCACGATCTGGCGGCGCAAGGGCGGATCCGACATCGCGGCCGTGGACTTCGCCACTCGCGAGATCAGAACGCTGGAGCGCGGCGTCTACGCGCGGTATCTCGCGTCGGGGCACCTCCTCGTCGTGCGCCTTGATAGAACAGCGATAGCGGTCCCGTTCGACCCGAAACGGCTAGTGCTGATCGGCCCCGCGACGGACGTGCTGGCCGGCGTAACCCTGGGTGACGGGGCCTCAGGCCTACTCGCGGTCTCGGCCTCGGGAACCCTGCTGTACAACACTTCCTCCTCGGCGGAGGGCCAGGTAGTACGAGTCGCACGGGACGGCAGGAGCATGCCAGTCGATCCCGCATGGAAGGGCAGGATAGCCTCCCTCTCCCTCTCGCCAGATGGGACACGGCTCGCGGTCACCATCGTGCGGGAGGGCGGCGGCCTCGAGGTATGGGTCAAAGTGCTCGCAACGGGGCCGCTCGCGCGCCTGGCATTCGACGGCTTGGTTTCCTATAGACCGGCCTGGGCCCCGGCTGGCCGAGCAGTCACCTATATCTCCGATGTCACCGGAGTCAACAAGCTGCTGGAGCGCCCGGCCGATGGCAGCGGCTCGGCCACCGTTCTGGCGCAAATGCCCCGGGGAATCGACGAAGGGTTTCGCTCCCGCGACGGACGGTGGATCATCCTGCGGGTCGGCGTAGGCGGCGGCCGCGACATTTACGGTTTGCGACCCGGGATCGACAGCGCTCCTGTCGCGCTGATCGCCACCGAATTCCAGGAGCACTCCCCTTCGCTCTCGCCGGACGGGCATTGGCTTGCCTATGTCTCCAACGAATCCGGACGTCGGGAAGTGTATGTGCGTCCCTTCCCGAATGTCGGCGCGGCCAAATGGCAGGTCTCGACCTCGGGAGGAAGCGAACCGCTCTGGGCGAACAGCGGTCGCGAGCTGTTCTTCAAGAACCGAAGCGCAGAACTGGTGGCGGTCTCGGTGCAAACCCGCCCGGCGTTCCGCATCCTGAGCTCTCAGCCGCTCTTCTCGGTCCGCGGGTATTACACCGAAACCTTGCACACCAGCTATGCCGTGAGCGCGGACGACCGATCGTTCATTTTCGTGCGGCGGCTGGGCACCGATGAGGGGCGGTTGATGATGGTGCTCAACTGGTTCGAGGAGCTCAAGAGCAAGGTCCCCCGCTAGTGAAACTTCGCCTCCCCGCCGGTCGCCGAGGCGCTCGGAGATACGGCCCAGGTCACTCCGGAAGCCCACGGCATCCCGTTGAAGTCGAGCCAGCGACTCCGGAAAGGACGAGGAGGATGGCACAGACCGAACCGGCGCCGTTATTCGGACCGGCGTTTCGCGGTTGGGGGTAACAGCCCGTTGAGCCGCAGATAGATGGCCAGCTGACTGTAATGGTCTGCCCAGTCGTCCGCGGTCACAAACATGGCAGTGGCCCGGGAAACCTCGCGATCCCCGAAGAACGGCACCTTGGCACTCAGGTTGGAGTCGTTCACCTTGGCCAGCGCCGAGTCGCAGAACTGAAAGGAGTCCCTGAGCCGGGCGACGAGCTGCTTCTTCGGGTCAGTGGCGGCGACCTTGGGCTGCTTGGGCGCTGTCACGCCGCTGATATTCGAGCAGAGGAAGTGGTTGCCCTCGGTCAAATGGGCGAGCACTTCCCCGAAGCTCATCTGCGCCGCCGTTGGCTTGAAGCCGTACTTGTTGGCCGGCATCTCCTCCGCCGCCTCGACGAGGTTGCGTTCAGCCCGCTGGGCCAGGGCCCTGAGGGCATCCGAAACAGGGGTCGCTGACTCCTGGGCCGCCCCGGTGACCATCGGACAACAGAGGGCGAGCGCCATTGCTCCAAGCAGTGTTTTCATGGCGGTGATTTCGAGTAGGAAGTTGGTCGTTACTCCACGACGGTGTACCGCGCGGGGTTCAAGGTAGCTAGATGCAAAATGGGAGCAGGGGCCAGGGCCCGCAACGGTAGGATGCTACCTCCGATGTTGCCCGGGTAAGCGCGAGCACCCCGATGCCACAACCGTGCATGCCGTATCGCGGTTGGTTAGCTTGCCCGAGCGAGAGCAATCCATGCTGCTGACTCATCCCGATCATGTCAAGGACGTTCTGGTGACTCACCAGCGGCACTTCACGGGGCTGGCCTTCGAGGCGGGGAAGGGCATGACCGGCGCGGGACCGCTCAGCGCGCAGGGGGAGACTCATCGCCGGGGCGGCTGGTGAGCGAACGCCTGGCCGCGGCTCTCAGCGACCGCTACGTCCTCGATCGGGAGCTCGGTCAAGGTGGCATGGCCGTGGTGTATCTGGCGCACGACGTACGGCACGACCGCGGGGTCGCCCTCAAGGTGCTGCGCCCCGAGCTGGCCGCTGTGATCGGCGCCGAGCGGTTCCTGACCGAGATC
>DASXRM010000196.1:0-18824 GCA_036506575.1 Gemmatimonadales bacterium
ATCTCGCGGGAGTATGGCGCCGGCGGCAGCGAGCTTGGGGTCCTGCTGGGAGAGCGGCTCGGCTGGCCGGTGCTCGACCACGAGCTGGTGCGCCAACTGGCGGCACGCCTGAGCTGCGAGGAAGGGGACGTCAAGGCGATGGACGAGCATGCCCCGAGCTTTCTCGAACGGCTGGCTGCCGCCGCTGTGATAACGGCGCCGGAGTCCCGGGCCCACTCCACGCCCTGGTCCACCGACCCCGATTGCGTCGCTGCCGCCGCCCGTGAGGTGTTGCTCGAGGCGGCTCAGAACCCTCCCCTGATCGTCGTGGGACATGGAGGCAACTGTCTGTTCCGCGACCGTCCCGATGTATTGAGGATCCGGGTTACCGCGCCTTTTGACGTTCGGGTCGAGCGGGTGGCTCGCCGCACCGGATCGACTCCGCTACAGGCTGCCGCCGACGTCAGGCGCCGGGATGGGGATCGGCAGCACTACCTGCAGCGCTACTACCGCACGGACGTGAATGACGCCTCTGCGTACGACCTGCAGATCAACACGCACACGATTCCGATCGAGGCAGCGGCTCAGGTCGTCTGTAGCCTGATGCGGTCCGAGGTCGTGCGGCATTAGCGCCTAAACCTTTCTTTCCACTTCCATGACGGCAAACGCTACGACCACCCTGGCGGCGGTGCCCTCCAGTCGGGCGCAGGCTGCGGCTGCTGAGGCGGCCGCGTTCGTCAGCCGCTACCGCTGGATCATCCTGCTCGGCCTGATCACCGCGGCCATCATGGAGGTCCTGGACACCACCATCATCAACGTGGCGCTTCCCCAGATGGCGGGAAACCTGGGCGCGACGCAGCAGGAGATCAGCTGGGTCAGTACCGGCTACATCCTGTCGAACGTCGTGGTGCTTCCGATGACGGCCTTTTTTACCGAGCGGATCGGGCGGCAACGCTATCTCGTCGCCTCGATCATCATTTTTATCGTCGCATCGTTTTTCTGTGGGACCTCGCGCTCGCTCACCGAGTTGGTGGTGTGGCGCATCATCCAGGGCGCCGGCGGCGCGGCGCTGCTGTCTACGGCGCAAGCCACACTGCGGCAGATCTTCCCCCGGGAGCAGCAAGGGATGGTGCAGGCGATCTTCCTCCTCGGGATCATCGTAGCGCCGACCCTCGGCCCGACACTGGGCGGCTGGATCACCGACAACTACTCCTGGAGCTGGTGCTTCTACATCAATGTCCCGATCGGGATCGCGGCCGCCTTTCTGGTGAGCACCTTCCTCAAGGATCCGCCGGATCAGGAAAAGCGTCGGGGGCAGGTGGATTGGCTGGGGATCGGATTGCTTACCGTCGGCATCGGTTCGCTGCAGTGGGTCCTCGAGGAAGGCAACGCCAACGATTGGTTCTCGGACAAGTGGATCCTGCGGTTCGCGATCCTGTCCGGCGCTTGCCTCAGTCTCATGCTTTGGTGGGAGCTCTCGTCCCGCAACAAGCATCCGGTTGTGAACTTTCGCGTGCTCAGGAACCGAGAGCTGGCCGCCTCCATCTTCCTCTTCGTGGCGCTCGGCTTCGGGCTTTATGGCGGCGTGTTCATCTTTCCGCTCTTTACCCAGAGCCTCTTGCACTTCACCCCTACCGAGACCGGGCTGGCCCTCATGCCGGGGGGCATCGCGACCGCGGTGACCGCGCTGATCTGTGGGTGGCTGCTCAACGGGGCCCGCCCGCTGGTGGATCCGCGGGTCCTCATCGCGATCGGCGTGGCACTCTTCGTGGTCTCGATGTGGGACCTGGGCCACCTCACCACGGCCGCAGGCGAGTCGGACGTGCGCCTTGCGCTCATCATTCGCGGTGCAGGCCTCGGCTTCCTGTTCACGCCTATCAACAACGTTGCATATGCGAGCCTCAGGCCCAGCGAGGCGCAGCAGGCGTCGGGGCTGATCAACCTGTCCCGCCAGCTCGGCGGATCGTTCGGAATCGCCATTCTGGCAACCTATGTGACGGTCCACACCCAGATCCATCGAGTCGATCTGCTGGCGAATGTATATCCCGGCAATCCGCTGGTAGACGAGCGGGTGCGCCTGCTGACGGGCAGTCTCATGACCCGGGGCTACGATCCCGAGGCAGCGCGGCAGGGGGCGTTGGCGTTGCTCGACCAGGAGACGATGCGGCAAGCCTCGATGCTGAGCTACAACGATGCCTGGATGCTGCTCCTGCTCACCTTCATCTGTGTCTCACCTGCCATCTTCCTGCTCCGAAGGCAGCGGGGGAGGAGCGCGCCGCCGGCTGAGGCGCACTGAGGAGATCCTGCCGGCCCAATGCTCGTAGCCAATAGCCAACAGCCAATAGCCTACCTACATTCCCACCATGACAGTCAGCGCCAAACCAGCGACGATCGTTCCAGCGCAGGGAGCCGGTGTGCCAACCATCTGGCTGGACGGCAAATGGTGCGACCGGAGCACGGCGATGGTCTCGGTGTACGATCACGGCCTGCTCTACGGTGACGGAGTCTTCGAGGGGATCAGGGTCTACGGCGGGAAGATTTTCCGCCTGGCCGAGCATCTCGAGAGACTCTACGACTCGGCCAAGGCGATCTGGCTCACCATCCCCATCTCCCGGGAGGAGCTGACGGCGGTAACGGAAGAAGCGGTGCGCCGCTCCGGGATCGCCGAGGCCTACATCCGCCACGTGGTTACTCGCGGGGTCGGCGATCTCGGCCTCGATCCTCGCAAGTGTCCGAAGCCGTCGGTACTGATCATCGTAGACACCATCAAGCTCTGGCCGGAACAGGTATATGAGGCGGGACTCAACGTCATCACCGCAGGAACGCCGATCCCGCAGCGGGAATCGCTCTCACCTCGGGTGAAGTCGCTCAACTATCTCGCGCATATCCTGGCCAAGATCGAGGGAATCCATTCCGGAGCGGACGAAGTGCTCATGCTGGACAGCGCCGGGGCCGTGGCGGAAGGATCGGGTCAGAACCTCTTCGTGGTGAAGCACGGAAGACTTCGCACGCCGCCGCCCTATGCCGGTATCCTGAAGGGCGTCACGCGAGACGTGGTCATGGAGCTGGCTGCAAAGGCGGGATACCAGGTCGAGGAATCGATCTTGAATCGCTATGATGTCTACACCGCGGACGAGGCCTTTTTCACCGGCACCGCCAGCGAGCTGGTGGCCATCCGGCAGGTGGATGGACGGGTGATCGGGACTGGCAAAGCCGGTCCCGTGACGCGTGACCTCCGCGCGCGGTTCCAAGCTCTCGTTCGGAGCTGATCCCGAGCGGCTAACTGTGCGCGAGGTCGAGACCGCCGATGATGCGCGTGTCGAAGGACTCTTGAACTGATGGCTTGGCGAGTTCTGGAGCACGCCGGCCGGCAGTGGAACGTGTCTCTCGCGGCCGAGCGGCGCCCGAACTCGCCTCACTGGAATCTGGTGTTCTCCTTCCGGGCCGTCGATCCGGCCCAGCGCTCCATCTGGGCTGCTTATCCGATTTCTGCATCGTCCAAGGCCGCACTGTTCCTGCAGGCCGATCGTATTTCCAATCAAGACCTCATAGAGCTTCTCGCGGCACAACTCGCCTAGATGGCATGGGCTTTGCCCTGCTCCCCACGGTGTTTATCCCCTGAATTCAGCCCGCTCAAGGACGGTCATGTCGACCTCAACCCCTCTCTCCGAACGTCTTCGGTTCGCCGAGTTCACCCTCGACCGGCTGCCCAACGGACGTTGCCGGGCGCGGGTCGGGTTGACGTGGAGAGACTCCGAGCAGTTCACCGGCGAGGGTGAGGGACTCGCATCGCAGGCCGGTGAGTTGCGGTGCTCGGCTCAAGCATGCGTCGTCGCCTTGGGGCAGGCGGTGCAGGGTGGAATGAGCTTCGAGCTGCTCGGTGTGAAGGCAGTGCGGGCTTTCGATGCCACGGTGGTCATCGTCTCTCTGGCGGTGCACGGGGAAGGAAACGGACATCGCGTGGTGGGATCCTATCTCACCGAGAACGACACGGCGCGTGGAGCCGCCCTCGCCGTACTGAATGCGACCAACCGAACTCTCGGGAACCGCCTGTTCATGCGGTGAACTCGCAATCCCCCGTTCCCGGTGACCCTGGTTGAGCTGATGCGCGTTCCCACCGCGCTGGGGACTTGCCTCAGTTCGCCTTTGGGTCCTGCGGTTTGCACGTCACAGCGGGGCGATGATCTCCCTCTCACCCGAAATCTTTCCGAAGGTGCTCATGCGCCGATTCCCCATTGTCTTGCTCATCTCGGTCCTGGTTGGTTGTGGCGGGCAACCCTCCACCACCCCCGTCACGCCCAGGCCCAGCTCTCCGTTGACCGGCAATACGCCGGCGCAAGGTCCCTCGTACGGCTCGGTGATTTATGCCACCGGTCTTCCGGCGGCGCCGGTGATGGACTCGGCTCTGCTCGCGGCGGATTTCGATGCCGAGCGCCGGCAGGCCGCGGACTCGGCGGCTGACGAGGCGGTGCTCGAGGAGCTGGCTGAGGCGCGCCCCGAGAGCGAGTCGGAGGAGCGGAGTGCGGACGAGCAGCCCGAGGCGGGCCGGGGTGGTGCCAATGCGCTGGCAGACGCCGTAACCTGGGACATCGATGTAGCGACCTACAACAGTCACGATCGAGTGCAGTACTACCTCGACTTCTTCCAGGGCCGCGGGCGCGAGCGCATGGGCATCTGGCTTACCCGATTGCCCCGCTATGAGAAGATGATTCGCGAACGGCTCCAGCGGGAGAACCTACCGGGCGACCTGGTGTATCTGGCCCTGATCGAGAGTGGATTCAGCAACACGGCGAGCAGCCGGGCCAAGGCGGTTGGGATGTGGCAGTTCATGAAGGGCACCGCCAAGCTGTATGGGCTGCGAGTGGATTCATGGGTAGATGAAAGACGGGATCCGTACAAAGCAACCGATGCGGCTGTACGCCACCTGGCGGACCTCAACCGCCGTTTCGGCTCGCTCTATCTCGCGGCGGCCGCGTACAACGCGGGATCCGGAAAGGTATCCCGTGGGCTCATCCGTCTTCCCGAGGAGGAGAGCGACTCCACCAATTCGGATGCCACATTCTTCCGGCTGTACGACACCAAGCTGCTCCGGCGGGAAACCAAGGATTATGTGCCCAAGCTCATCGCTGCTGCGCTCATTGCCAAGCAGCCGAGGCGGTATGGTTTTCACGTCGGTTCGGTTGACCCTGCGGCGTATGATTCCATCGTCGTTCCCGACATGACCGGCCTGGACGTCATCGCGCGGCTGGCCGACACCAATGTCACCGCGATTCGGGAGCTGAATCCCCAGTATCTGCGGCTGGCCACACCGCCGGGAACTCGCTCGATTGTCCGCTTGCCGCCCGGCCGGGGGGCAGCGACGGTCGTCGCGTATGCCGAGCTCCCCCCGCGCCGCCGGGTGACTTTCATCGAGCACTTCGTGGCCCGGGGCGAGACGCCGAGCGGGATAGCGCAGCGCTATCATGTGAGCCAGGCGATGCTGATGGCGGCGAACCCCAAGCTCCAAAGCCGAAGAATGCGAATCGGTCAGCGGGTGGTGGTGCCAACGGGTGGAGTTCCGTCTACCAAGGTCGCGCGCCGGATGGCCGAGCCGGTGGTTGCTGCCGGCACGAGCGCTGGACCGTTCCACCGGGTGCGGCGGGGTGAGACGATCTCGGAGATCGCCGACGAGTACGGCGTGACCCAGCGCGAGCTGCTTACCTGGAATTCGCTGGACCGCCGCGGTCGCATCCGGGCGGGTCAGCGTCTCAGAGTCGCCTCACCCGACGCGCCACCGGCTACCCCGCCGGGTGAGGTCGCTGAGGCGGGCGGAAGGACTCACGTGGTGCAAAAGGGGGAAACGCTGATAGGCCTGGCGAAACGCTACGGCGTTTCGATCCAGGCCCTCAGGAAAGCAAACGGGTTGTCGGAGCGCGCGACCCTCAAGACAGGGCTCGCGCTCAAGATACCGGGCTAACGCACCACGCTGGAGCCGATCGGGCGGTACCCCTTCAGCACTGCATCGGAATAGCCGTTGGCGGGGTTGCCGCCCTGGGCCAGGATCTCAGCCACTCGTGCCGGTCCGCGGTTGTACGCGAGCAGCGCGAGGTGTACGTCGTAGTGGAACCGCGCCAACAGCTCGTTCAAGAAACGGAATCCCAGCCGCAGGTTCGTGTCCCGCTCATAAAGGTCCCGCTCCTTGATACCCGGCTGATAGAACTTGGCGGTCGCCAGTTGGAGCTGCGTGTATCCAAACGCCTGCATCGCGCTCTTCGCCTTCCGATTGAACTGACTCTCGATCTTCACCAGCTGGTAGCCGAGCGAGGGATCGATCCCCTCGCTCAACGCGATGTCGTAAATGGCTGCCGACAGATCCGCCGGGATCTGATAGCGGGTCGAATTCTCCAGAATGGTGTTGGCTCGCTCGAGCTGGAGCTTGATGACTACGGTCTCACCCTTGGCCGCCTCGAGCTGCTCGCTGAGGCTTCCCATCTCGCGAGCTACGAGCCCTAAATCCGGCAAGGTGGCCACATGGTCGCTAGCCGCACGGACGGCTTTGTTCCACCCGCCCAGCGCACCGATCCCAACGGCGGCAGCCAAGAGGACTCCGCCCCGGAGCAGGATCCGCTCCGCCGTCATCGGCTTCGGTTCGCCGTAATCGATGGGCTTCGCCACGTGCCAACCCCTTTCTATTTGTGAGAAGGCCGTTTGCACTTATGACTCGGACCGGCGCCAATCTCCTCGGGTTCCCCCGGTCTTGCTCACCAACCGCACTTCGTCGATACTCATCCCTCGATCGAGTGCCTTCACCATGTCGTATACCGTCAGACATGCCACCGCAACCGCCGTCAGCGCCTCCATCTCGACCCCGGTTCGCCCGGTGGCTTTGGCGAGAGCGGTAATCCGCACCCCAGGCAGCTCCGGTTCGAGCCGCGCCTCTACCTGGACGAGATTCAGCACGAGCGGGTGACAGAGCGGGATCAGCTCACCCGTGCGCTTGGCCCCCATGGTACCGGCGACCTCTGCCACCGCCAGCACGTCGCCCTTGGCTACCGCCTGAGCGGCCACCTGCTCGAACGCCTCGGGAGACATCCGCACCGCCCCCTCCGCGATGGCGGTGCGCTCCGACTCGGGCTTCGCTCCCACGTCCACCATGCGGGCCCGGCCCTGTTCGTCGAGATGAGTCAGCTTCACAATACCTCCGCCAACTCTTCTCCCAGCACGGCCAGCAGGATCTGGGGGTTCACGTTTCCCCATGCCGCCTCGCGCGCGTCGGCCACCCGCTCCATCGCCTTGAGCAATGGATCGGGCTCGCGGTGCCGCAGCAAGCCTTTCGGCACCTCGCGCCGTGGCTTGAGCCCCACCGCGCCTCTCGCCGCCTCGCCCAGCGTCTCGGCAAGCGCATCGAGCACCGCGGTGAATTCACCGCGGGCCGACCAGGGCGGCTGCCGCAGGGCTCGCTCGAGGGATGGTCCCGGTCCGGCGAGCACCGCCTCGAGCAATTGATGCGCTGCCCGCCACGCCTTTCCGGTCTCCTCGCCCGACGCGATGGCTCGGCCGATGGACCCTTCGGCGATCGAAATGCGCTGCTCCAGCTCCTCCGCCGCCAGCGCCGGCCGGACCTGGTCCCGCAGGAATTCGCGCACCTCATCGTCGGTCAGCCGGCCGAGCCGCACCGGTACCGCTCGGGAGCGGATGGTCGGCAGGAGCCGCCGCGGCTCTGCCGTCGTCAGGATGAACAAGCTGCCGGCCGGCGGCTCCTCCAACAGTTTCAGCAGCGCGTTGGCGGCTTCCTGGCTCGATTCCTGGGCCACGAGCCGGTCGGCTTCACCGATGATAAAGACCCGTCGCCCTCCCTCGACTGAAGTCAGCGCCGCGTGCCGCTGAAGCAGACGCACGGTGGCTATCCCGTAGGTCGCCATCCCGTCGCTTTCGGGGTAGAGCGGCTGCTTCCGCCGCTGCTCCATGATCTGGGCGAGTGCCTCTTCCGCTTCTTCGACCTGTTTGTCGGGATCCGACGCGCGAGGCCTAGGGATCGGGACAAACCAGTGCACATCGGGGTGCGATAGGACGCCCACCAGCCTACAAGGCCGGCAGGTCCCGCAGGGCTCCTCTCCCGGCCGTTCACACAGAACCAGCTGTGCCAGCCAGAGCGCCAGGCGCTGCTTGCCGGTCCCCCGGGGCCCGGTCAGCAGGATCACCTGCGCCAGCTTGCCGGCGGTGGCGGCACGGGACAGCCGTTGCCGCGCGACCCGGTGCCCCATCAGTGGGTGCGTGGGCATTGAAACCAAGGTAAGCGGAGTGGCCGTGGGTGGTAGTATCGATCCTGTAACATTTTTCTCCACAATGACTTAGACTGCAGCTAGCCGGCTGGCCCTGTCAAGAAGCCGGGCGCCATTTTGTAGCCACTCGAAAAGCCAAAGATGTCACTTGACAAATCGAGCGGCGCAGTCACTCCCAAGGCTGGCAAGTCCTTTACGCGGGCGTTGGCTTCTCCGATGGTACTCGGGAAACCTAGAGCCTCGAGGATTGACCGGCTGTGGCTGGGCTCACCGGAATACGCAACTTCCGGCACGAGCAAATTAAGATTGAACACCCCCATATTAACGGAGTTGCCATGCGGATCCTCGCCTGGGCTTATCTGGAACTGCTCCTGGCCGCCGCCGGCTGCGCTTCGCCCGATGCCGATACGCGGCGGGCGGAGACTGAGCGGAAGCGGGACAGCCTGATCGGGGAATCTCGGCTTCCGGGTGCAGGTGGGGTTCGTGGCGCGCTGCGGGCCCAGGATTCGGCGGCAGCCCGCAACTTGCGGGTCGACTCGGTGGCGAACCAACCGTAAGCAGCCTCCCGCGCTCGAGCATGTTGCTGGAACGGCGTGGCAGCCCGCTCGGCGTTTTCGGTCCGGATGCCATCGCACTCCCGGTGATGGACCGGTATCGCTATGGGGTCGTGCTGGGATCGGTAGTGACCGCGGCCGGGGAGCGAGGGTGCAATGGTGACGCCTGGCTCCAACCTGGCAATGCCAATGTCGCCGACGTGAGGTCGATCACCGCAGCGCGGCTGCTCAACATGTTCCGTGTTTCCCCAGCTCCTGCCGGGCAGTTACGTGCTCGGTGTGCGGTGCCTGGGATTCCAGCCGGTCCGCCGGCGGGTGGAGGTGCGGGTTGGACATGTGCTGAGGGCGGTGGTGACGATGCGTTCGCAGCCGCTCAGAAATCTGCAGTAGGCTGGAATCCTTCCGAACCGCAAATTCGAGCTCAGTTAGCTGGCTGCCACAATGCAGCGTGCTCCTGGCCATTCGTGGTCCGACTTTCACCCACGATCCGGTCGGCGCGGTTGATGTCAGATGCCGTCCCTGGTTGTTGCGAGCGGGAGCCAATGGTAGCACCTTTCCTTGTAGACGAACTGCTGGCTTTCCGGAGTTTGTCGACCCATCTCCACCAGAGTCACCATGTCCTCCGGCCCTGGGGCCCGCTCCTTGACCGGACTAGACGTTCATGCCTACGTCGCCCAGACCCAGCCCGCCCTCCGAGGCGTCGGCTCCCGACAAGCTCAGCACGGGCATTCCGGGCCTCGACGACGTCATGGCTGGTGGGTTCCCCCCGCGCCATCTCTACGTCGTAGAGGGCGAGCCTGGCACGGGCAAGACGACCCTGGGGCTTCAGTTCCTGCTGGAGGGCGTACGGCAGGGAGAGCGCGGCCTCTACGTCACCCTATCGGAAACGAAACAGGAGCTTCTCGAGGTCGCGACCACTCACGGTTGGTCGCTGGACGGCATCGAGCTGTTCGAGTTGGTACCTCCAGAGGAGGCACTCCGGCCGGAAGGCCAGTATACCGTCTTCGATCCCTCTGAGATCGAGCTCACGGCGACCACGCAAGCCATCTACGAAACCGTCGAGCGGCTCAACCCGGTGCGAGTCGTACTCGACTCATTGTCCGAGATGCGACTCCTGGCGCGTGACCCGCTCCGGTATCGCCGCCAGATCCTCGGCCTCAAGCTGTTTTTCGCCAGTCGTCGGTCGACCGTGCTTCTTATGGATGACCGTGGCGGGGAGAGCGACCTGCAGCTTCGCAGCCTGGCACACGGTGTCATCTGGCTCGAGCAGCTGGCGTTCGAATATGGTGCCGAGCGTCGCCGGCTTCGCGTGAGCAAGATTCGCGGCGTTCGGTATCGCGGCGGCTACCACGATTATACCATCCGGACGGGGGGTCTCGTGGTGTTCCCTCGGCTTGTCGCCGCCGAGCACCATGCCCCCTTTGCGCACGTCAGCGTTTCCAGCGGCGTTCCCGAACTTGACACCCTGCTCGGCGGCGGCGTCGACCAGGGTACGAGCTCGCTGATCGTGGGGCCCGCGGGCTCCGGCAAGACCGTGCTCGCCAGCCAATATGCGTGCGCGGCTGCACGCCGCGGTGACAAAGTGGCCGTGTATCTGTTCGACGAGCGACTGGGCACTTTTCTCGCGCGCTCCAACCGTCTCGGCATGGACTTCGAGAGGCATATGCGAGACGGGCGAATCCGCGTCCGGCAGCTGGACCCGGCCGAGATTTCGCCTGGCGAATTCGCGCACATGGTTGTCCATAGCACGCAGCACGAAGGTACCGGCATCGTGGTAATCGACAGTCTGAACGGGTACATGACTGCCATGCCGGAGGAGCGGCTCGTCAATATTCGGCTTCACGAGCTCCTCAGCTACTTGGCCCAACGCGGCGTCACTACCCTCCTGACGCTCGCCCAGCACGGTGTGTTCAGTGAGATGGCGGAAGATCAGCCCGGAGTGAGCTACATTGCCGACGCCCTCATCGTGCTTCGGTTCTTCGAGGCGGCGGGGGAGGTGCGCAAAGCGATCTCCGTGCTCAAGAAGCGCAGTGGGCATCACGAGCAGACGATTCGTGAATTCCAGATAACCGACAAAGGTGTGCGGGTTGGCCAGCCGCTGCATACGTTCCAGGGTGTCCTGACCGGGGTGCCGACGTACATCGGTCAGTCGCAGCCCCTGCTTCCACCCGATCCGATTTGACACTCCTCGTGCAAAGCGTCACCTCTGACTCCGGCCCCTACTGAACGGGCATCTCGCCGATGCGCATATCGCCTTCATCGGAGCCGGGAACGGAGGGGCAAGCCGAACGCATCCTTCTTCTAGCTCCGACTGGCCGGGACGCCGAACTCATGGCAACGATTCTCGGCGAGGCCGGATTTACGACGGCCATCTGCTCTGACGTGCTCCATCTGTGCGCCGAGCTCCAGCGAGGCGGAGGAGCGGCTGTGGCGGCGGAAGAGGCTCTCGGCCGGAGTGGTTCCGCCTACCTCAAAGCCGCCCTGGCCGCGCAGCCCTCCTGGTCCGACTTGCCGCTCATCATTCTTCTCGGGGCCGGTGCGAGCCCGGAGTCGAGCCAGGCCCTGCTAGCCGATCTCGGCCAACTTGGTAATTTGACCCTCCTCGGACGCCCGGTGCGGACCATCACGCTGGTCAGCTCGCTGCAAGCTGCCATCCGCGCGCGGTGCCGCCAATACGAGGTGCGAGATCATTTGGCCGAGCGTGCGCTCGCCCAAGCGGCGCTCCAGCGGAGCGAGGCCCGCTACCGCTCGCTGACTTTGGCCTCTGTGTCGATAGTGTGGATCGCCACTGACACCGGAGATTTCGCCGCCGAGCTGCCGTCGTGGCAAGCATACACCGGTCAGTCGCGGGCCTCATATGAGGGTTGGGGATGGCTGGAGGCTGTCCACCCCGAAGACCGCGAGAGGGTGGCCGCAACGTGGCGTGAGGCGCTAGCAATGAGGACAGTATACCAGAGCGAGTACCGATTGGCCCGTCACGATGGGGAGTACCGGCGAGTGACGGCCCGTGCGGTACCCGTGCCCAGCCCGGACGCCACACTCGCGGAGTGGGTAGGAACCTGCACCGACGTCGAAGAGGAACGCCGGGCGACGGAGTATCTCCGGCAAGCGCAACGCATAGAGGCAGTCGGCGGCTTAGCCGGGGGTGTGGCGCACGAGGTGAACAATATGATGACCGCCGTGACCGGCTTTGGTGAATTCGTGCTGAGGGAGCTGGGCCCCGAGCACCCACAGCGTCGGGATGTCGAGGAGATGGTCAAGGCTGGAACTCGCGCCGCCATCATTACCCGCCAGCTCCTCGCGTTCAGTCGGCAGCAGGTCCTGCAGCCATCGGTGCTCGAGTTGAACGACGTGGTATCCGACTTGACCAGAATGCTGGGTAGGCTCTTGGGGGCCGATGTGCAGCTCAGTGTACGGCTCAGCTCAAATGCTGGACGAGTGCGAGCAGATCGCGGGCAGCTCGAGCAGGTCGTTGTCAATCTTGTCATGAATGCGCGTGACGCCATGCCGGCGGGCGGTAGCCTGACGCTGGAGACCGCCGATGTGATGCTGGATGCGTCGTACGCCGCACGGCACCCCGGCGTCATCGTCAAGCCCGGCCCTTACGCGATGCTGGTCTTGACCGACACCGGGAAGGGCATGGACGCCGCTACGCGGGCAGGCGCGTTCGAGCCGTTCTACACTACGAAGCCGGTGGGCCAGGGAACCGGTCTGGGCCTCTCGACCGTGTACGGGATCATGAAGCAATCGGGGGGATACGTCTGGCTCTATAGCGAGGTCGGGCGGGGCACCTCTGTGAAACTCTATCTCCCAAGGATCGCGGACCCCGTCAGCGGCCCGACCCCGCCCGAGACAGCGCCACGCCACGGCCATGAGACCGTGTTGATCGTCGAGGATGAGGACGCGGTGCGCGCACTCGCACGCCGAGCGCTCCAAGCATCGGGGTACACGGTCCTCGAAGCGCCGGATGGCCGGACGGCTCTAGAATTAGTACGGAGTCGCCTATTGCCGATCGATCTGGTGGTGTGCGATGTGGTTATGCCCGAGATGAGCGGCCACGAATTTGGGAGCCAGCTCGCCCTAGAGAATCCGGGCATCCCGGTGATCTACATGTCGGGCTACCCTGGGAGTCAGGTGATCGCGCGCGGGCTCATACCTCCGGGAGCGCCATTCGTGGAGAAGCCATTCACCGCTGCTTCCCTCGGGCACTGGGTGCGAACCCTGCTCGACCGTAGGGACATGGTTCAGAGCGACCCGACCTGATTCCTGACCCAGCAGGAGCAATCACGCACCTCGTTTTCCTTGCCACCAAGCAACGGGTCAGCCACAGGCCGTCTTGCTTCGTAATCCGCCGGGTAGGAGTCGAACCTACGTCACCTCCAAACTGACCCACCACCGCGTGCCCACCACCATGGGACGCGGTTGACCTCACCGGTCAGGCCGTTAGTTTAGGCGCGCGAGGAATAACTTTAGGATCACGTGTGGGTAACCGACGGTTGAGGACGCTAGCGTAAGTCATTAGAATAGTTGTGCTTTCCCGAGTAGCTCAGCTGGTAGAGCAGGTGACTGTTAATCACCGGGTCGGGGGTTCGAGTCCCTCCTCGGGAGCTTTCCCGGAGAACATTTATCTTATTCCTTCCTAGGATCTAGCCACCGGCTAGGTCCTTTGTTTTGGCCTTCAGCGCGAGGTGCCGGGCTCGTTGCAGACGACCGAGGAGCCTAATCGCATGGGAAGACTTGTTCCACCCGAGCGATATAGCAGCCGGCTTCCGCATTGCGCACATGGATGTACTCGGCCATAGGATTCCCCAGCAGCTCCACCAATACGTCCTCCACCATTCTCGCACCTACGCGTTCCTGCGCCAGCCGCCTACCACCTGCACCATAGCTCTCGAGCACTAGTGGAATCGAGCGCAACTTCTCCGGGAAGCTGAGATCGTCGTACCTCCGGCATGGCTCCTGGTGGATGAACACCGGCCCCGGTGAGGGGAGAGCACCGGGGGAGACGAACGGCTGATAGGTGAAGAGAATCCGCTGCTCCTCCCCTTCGCGGAAGGGCTCGAGGCAGAGTCGGCAGGGGCCGTAACCCGACGCTGTCTCCACGTGAGCCGGATGGCCATATTGCGGCGAGCGGAGGGTGGTCCGGGCGGTGTGCGCCAGGTCTTCTGATATCCCTGAGATTCGGAAGCGAAGCATGGATGCAAGATCGTCGATACTTTACCCGGCCGCGTCCCGATCTTTGCGTTCGAACTCGATCTACTCCCACATTGGAGTCGGCATGAGCGACCCGATTCGTCAGCTGGTCGAGAAGGACCGGATCATCGACACGATCAATCAACTCTTCATCGCGACCGACAACCGGGACTGGGCCACGGTGAGGGGGTGTCTGGCTGATACGGTGCTCCTCGACATGATCTCACTGGCCGGCGGGCGGCCCGCCAGTATGACCGGCGAGGAGGTTGCCGCCGGTTGGGAGCAAGGTCTTCGCCCGATCGAAGCGGTCCACCATCAGGCTGGGAACTACCGGGTGGATGTAGAGGGCGATCAGGCTACGGCGTTCTGCTACGGGATTGCGTCGCACTACCGAAAGACCCGGTCAGGCCGGAATACCCGCGTGTTCGTGGGCAGCTACGACTTCCATCTGCAGCGGACCGAAGGGCGCTGGCAGATCGACCGCTTTCGTTTCAATCTCAAGTATATCGAGGGCAATGCGGAGCTCGAGCGGGGCGAGTGAGGCGAGCCGGCTACCGCCGGCGAGGACGGCCGCCGCGGAACTCGAAGTGGCGCTCACTGACCACATTCTCCATGGACGACGCCCGCCCATCGCAGGGGGTGCGGGCGAACTGCCGGGCGGAGAGCCAGGCAGCCTTGTACCATACCCCAGGCTTGAGCCCCGGGTACAGGTGGGCAAACTCGCGTTTTAAGCGGGCCTCCCGGTCGCCAGGCATAGTGGCCACACTGAAGGGGATATGCTAAAACTAGGGAAGGGCCCTGCCGACGCAACTCGACGGCAGTGCCATCTATTGCGTATACTTGGCGGGGCTGTAACAGGACACGCTGGCACATAAAGACTTATACGCAATAGCACCTCCTCCAAACACCTGAGGGCGGAATGGCTACAAAACTCGACAAAACGATCAAGCGAGAGCTGGACCTGGACGGCAAGCTGTACACGGTTGCCATCTCGCCCGAAGGCGTGAAGATCACGCCCAAGGGTGCCCGCAAGGGCCAGGAAATTTCCTGGAGCACACTCGTGAGTGGCGATGCCGAGTTACGACGTGATCTCAACCTGTCGGTCGACGCATATCGCGAGTAGCAGGAGAGCGGACGGCACCCTGGGCCGCCCCATGCGACGGGGCGCGGGAGGGTTCATGGCGGAACCGAGCTTTGGGGATCAGATCGCCACTCTCAACTCGACCCTACGGGCCATCGAAGTTCGCCTGGCGCTGGGGCGGGCGCCGGTGGACGGCCTGGAGGATTTCAAGAGCGCACTCGACGACATGCGCCTGAGGCTCTGGGGACTCCTGGGCGCCGCCGGCGGCAGCGACTACAAGGGGTTCCAGGACCGGTTCCGAATTCGGCGGACGACGGAGATGTGCCGCGGGCTGGGCGGTGACCTGCGGTCTGGATCGGTGAGCGGACGCCATGCCGAGCTCACCAGTTTGCGGGAAGCCGCGACGGAACTGGGCCAGAGCATAGAACGAGCGCAGCAGCACGCGTTCTAGCGCCGACGTGAGCGCCACGCCCACCCTGCGGACAGCCCGGCTGCTCCTCGGGGCGTTTGACCTGAGCGACGCCGCGGAGCTGCAACGGCTTGCCAGCGCGCGGGAGATCGCCGATACCACCGTGGCGATCCCTCACCCCTACGAACTGGATCACGCTTTAGCTTGGATCGGACAGCAGCGCCGGGAGGCCGTGCGCGGCCGGGCCACGAACTTTGCCATCCGGCTGCTGCCCGATGCCCGGTTAATCGGCTCGGTTGGACTCCGTGATATCGACCGGGAGCATCTCCAGGCAGAGCTAGGCTTCTGGATCGGTCGTGAGTGGTGGGGCCAGGGATACGCGCGTGAGGCCGCGGTGGCGGTTATCCGATTCGGCTTCGAGTCTCTGGGCCTCAACCGGATCTACGCGCATCATATGGCTCGGAACCCTGCGGCAGGCCGGGTATTGCTGGCGTCCGGCATGCAGCGGGAGGGGCTGTTGCGCCAACGGGTTCGGAAATGGGGGGTCTACGAGGATGTGGTGCTCTATGCCGTCATTCGAGACGACTGGAACTAAGCGGTGACCCCTCAGGATCCTCGAGCCGAGGCGTACGCTGCACGATCCCGCTCGACCAGCCTCACGATCATAGCGATCGTCATTGCCGGAGCGGCGCTGTACGTTGGGCAGGAAATCTTCATCCCCATCACTCTCGGCCTCTTATTTACGGCGGTGTTCCGGCCGGTGGTCCGGGTACTGGGAGCGGTTCGGATTCCGGCTCCCGCGAGCGCGACACTCGTCGTGCTCGGCTGCCTGGGACTGTTGGGCGCTGGGGTGTTTTTCCTCTCCCGGCCGGTCCGAAGCTGGGCCAGCGAAGCTCCCAAGACGCTCGCCGACGCCCGCGGCAAGCTGGAGAAGCTCCGCCGGCCGATCAAGCAGGTGTCGGCTGCGGTCGAGAAGGCCCAAGAGCAAGTGATCGGTCAAGAGAAACCCCAGCAAGGCCCGGCTCAGGGCCCAGTTGCCTCGGCCGGCACCGGAATACCTTCATTTGCGGGTCGCGTGTTCGCGACTACGGCGGGCATTCTGGGCACTCTGGTCCAGACGATTGTCATTCTATTTCTGATTCTCGCGACGGGCAATCAGTTCAATCGGAAGCTTGCCGCTGTCATGCCCAAGCCAGTGACGGGAACAGCCGAGCAGACGATTGAGCAAACCGAGAATGTGGTGAGGCGTTATCTGCTAGTTACGGCGCTGATCAACCTGGGCCAGGCTATCGTGGTCGCGCTGACAATGTGGCTGATCGGTATGCCGAATCCGCCACTATGGGGAATCCTGACCTTCTTCTTCGAGTTCCTGCCGTACATCGGGGCGCTGTTCATGGTGATATCGCTCGCCGTCACGGCACTGGCCACCTTCGACGGTATTGGCCTGGTGCTGCTCGCGCCCGCCGCCTATGTCACGATCTCCACCATCCAGAACAACGCCGTAAGCCCCTTTGCCTACGGCAGTGGCCTCAAACTCAATCCGGTCGCGATTCTCTTGAGCGTGCTGATCGGTTGGTTTCTGTGGGGCGTTGCAGGTGCTTTCGTGGCGGTGCCGCTCCTCGCCGCCATCAAGATCTTCGCCGATCGCTCGAGCCGCGACTCACGTCTGGCGGCTGTTCTCGCCGAGTGAACCGGGTTCGGCAAGTCCACAGCCGTGGGAGCTCCCATGGATGATGAACTGGGGCATTTCGATGAGCCGGCGCCGACGCCGGCGCTGGAGACCGCTCCGGATCCCTTGAGGTCGGAACGATCGGGCCGGGTCCATTGGGTCGTGGTGACGACCCGACCGCCAGCGAAGGGCGACAAGGTCCCGGTGGGAACCATGCTCCTGACCCGCTTCTGGCACCCCCGGGACCGGTGCTGGAGTGAGAACGCCTTTGAATCGCTCGACCACGCCTTGCGCCTATTCGTAGACGAGAGCGGTTGGGTGTTGCGGCAGCAGCAGGCCCTCGACGGTCCCCAGGTCTATGAGTTGATCTTCGAGGCCCGGCGCGAGGACTTCAGCCGGCCGAGCACCGAGGAGATGCTTCAGGACGTGGGTCTGACCCCCCAGGACGTGGCAAAGCTGCTCCATGGGGTGGATCAGGAAGGCGAGACCTCGTGACGGTGTCGGTTTACTTGGTGTTCTCGCCTCGTCCGGTCTTTTCCCGCAGCTCATCAATCCGCTTCGAGGCCTCCGCCTTGGTGAGATCCTCCTCCACCTCCTCGCCCGCCTCGGTTGCCAGGGTGTGCAGATAGGATTGCTGCGCGCCGGTCATCGGCTCTTCGCCGGTGGTCCACTCATCAGGATCCTTGATGGCATTCGATGGATTTTTCGCTGCCGGTTGCTTCTTCGCAGGCCTGCGAGACATCGGTCATCTCCTCTGTCAGAAACTCACGTAGCCCAACCCTGCAGCCGAAACAAAACCGAAGGGTCGACGCGGCGCAAGACGGTTCTCAGGACCGAGCCGAACCGGTCGATCTCCTCCTCCCCTATTGCGGTAGAGAGATTGCCCACGCCGCGAGGGTCGATCAGAATCCCCTCGTTGTACAGTCCGAGGAAGATCTCGTGGCGAAGGTCGCTCAGCGATCTCAGGGTGTCGGGATAGCCTCGAACCGGCTGCTCCGTGAGGTGCAGCGCAAAGAGCGATCCGAGACCGGTGATCTGCGCCGGGATGCCGGCTTCGGCAAACGCAGTCGCCAGATCGTGTCGGAAGGCTTGACCCCGAGTGTTGAGTTGGTCGATCACCACTGGAGTGAGCAGCTCCAGCGTGGCCGCCCCCGCTACCATCGCGACCGGATACGCGTTATGGCTACCCGGGTGGGAGATAGCCGGCTGGCCCCCCGATGGATCGAACAGGGCCATGATATCGCTCCGGCCGCCGAACGCTCCCAGTGGAAAGCCCCCACCAATCAGTTTACCAAGGCAGGTCAGGTCGGGCAGCACGTCGAAGTACTCCTGCGCACCGCCATAGGCCACTCTGACGCTCACGACCTCGTCGAAGATGAGTACGATACCGAATCGGCGAGTAGTCTCTCGCAGCATCTCCAGATAGGGACGCTCGGCCGGGATCATTCCCGCCGAGCCCAGGACCGGCTCGACCAGCACAGCCGCAAGCTGGCCACCCTGCGATTCGATGATATCTCTGGCCCCCGCGACATCGTTGAACGGGAGGACGGTGACGTTGGGATGGCTGCTGGCCATGACCTCGTCCACCGTGCCGTGATAACCGCCTTCGACCTTCGCCATCGTGGTTCTGCCGGTGAATACCCGGGCCGCCCGGATCGCGTTCAGCGTGGCTTCCGTA